>JBBQFU010000022.1:0-47853 GCA_038322185.1 Haliangiales bacterium | reverse complement strand
CTCGATGTTCACGTCGATCGCCGCGTCGAGCTGATGTCGATCCTGCAGCGCCTTGCCGGCGCCAAGGAATACATGGGCACGCCAGCGAGCACGTACGTCAGCGCGGTCGACGCGCAATTCCTACCGTTCAAGGACCACGCGGCCGTGGTCGCGACCCGCGAGCTTCGCGCCAACCACAGCATCGGCTACGACGCGCCGATGTGGCTCGCGATCCAGCTCGACGACAAGCTCGAGCTGCGCGCACCACCGGGCGATGCACGCTGGAACACGGTCGACATCCCGGCCTACCTCGCGACCGTTCGCGACTTCGTGACCGCGAGCGGGCTCGACGCGTTTCTGGCGAAGCACGCCGCGTACTTCACGAAGGTCGAGGATCGGCTGCGCACGGAGATCACGAAGGAGAACCCCGGCAGCTGGTTCGACACGTTCTTCGGCGCGCGCGCCGGGACGCGGTTCGTGGTCGTGCCCGGTCTCCTCGCTGGCACGCGCAACTTCGGGCCGCACACCGAGACCGAGCGCTACCAGATCATCGGCATCACGCGCGTCGACTTCGACGAGCTGCCGACGTTCGACCCGCTCACGCTCGAGCTCGTGGTCCACGAGATGGCGCACTCGTACATCAACCCGCTGTTCGAGAAGCATCACGCCGAGCTCGCGCCCCACGCCCAGCGGCTGTTCGCGCAGGTCGAGGCGCCCATGCGCAAGCAGGCGTACCCGACCTGGCAGATCATGCTGAACGAGCAAGGTGTGCGTGCGGTGACCGTGCTGTACCTGCGGCAACGCAAGGGCACCGACGCTGGTAAGGCCGCCGCCGACGGCGAGGTGGCGCGCGGCTTCTTGTGGACACCGGCGCTCGCCGACCTGCTCGCCGAGTACAGCAGCGCCCGCGCTCAGTACGCGGACCTCGCGGCCTTCATGCCGCGCATCGTGGAGCTCCTCGTCGATGCGAAGTGAGTACGAGAATCTCGCAGAGAGTACGGCACGACGGGCGCATCCCTTCCACCCATGAGCGCAAGTGCCGTCATGGATAAGGCCGAGAACGCCGTTCGCGACGTTGCCCCGTGGATCGTGAAGCTCGCGCGCCTCGGCTTTGCGGCCAAGGCGCTCCTGTACATGACCATCGGTGTGCTCGCATGCGCGGCCGCATTGAGGCTCGGCGGCTCACCCGGGACGGGCTCGCGCGGGGCCATGGCGAAACTGCTCGATGCGCCGTTTGGTCACGCTCTGCTCGTCGTGATTGCGATCGGGATGTTCGGCTACGCCGCCTGGCGCATCATCCAGGGGATCGCGGATCCCGAGCACAATGGCCATGACGCCAAGGGCATCGCGAAGCGCGTGCGCTCGGTCGGTGTCGGCATCCTCCACGCGGCACTCGGCGTCAGCGCCATCAAGCTCGCGTGGGGCGATCTGTCGGCGGCCAACGATGGCGCGCGGAGCAAGAGCGCCACCGCCCAGGCGCTCGCGACCCCCGGCGGCACGTACGCGCTGTGGGCGGTCGCCGCGGGCTTTGTCGCGTATGGCGGCTACCAGCTCTACAAGGCGTGGAAGGCGAAGCTGAACAAGGAGCTCTCGCTCGGCGGCATGTCGCCGGGCACGCGCCGCATCGTGATCGCGACGAGCCGGTTCGGCATCGCGGCGCGCGGCATCGTGTTCGCCACCATCGGTGTGCTGCTCGCGCGTGCGGTCCAGAATCACAATCCCCGCCACGCCAGCGGCGTGAAGCAAGCGATGCTCGAGCTGTTCACGTTCGGGCGCATCCCGTTCTTCGTCGTCGCGACCGGCCTCATCGCGTACGGCGTCTACGAGCTGATCAACGCGCGGTACCGGCGAATCGCCGCGGTGTGAGCTATCGTTACTGAATGCGTGCTGGTCGGGTGCTCGGCGTCCTCGTCGTCTTTGTCCTCGGCCTCGTGCCGCGCATCGCGGATGCGTGCGGCGAGTGGACGCTGCACGACGTCGAGAAGAAGTACCGGATCCAGTTCCACATCAACACCGGATCGATTCGCAAGGCGCTGGTAGACGGCAAGGCCGGCGGGCGCGTCGGGCTGCAATCCCTCGATCCCGACGCCAAGGGCGGCGTCCGCGTGATCAAGGGCAAGCAGGTCGTGCTCGACATCAAGGACGGCAAGGTCCTCAAGGGCAAGAAGACGATCGGCACGGTCGCCGACGACGGCTCGGTGACGTTCGGGAAGGCCACGTACACGATCGAGCTCGGCAAGGAGGTCGATCATCCGCTCGCGAGCTGGGTGCTCGTCGTCAAGCGGGACGACGTCGTGGTGCTCGAATCCGACCGCGCGTCGGCGCTATGCCAGACCCGGAGCCCCGACGATGTTCGCCGTCGGGTGATCTTCTACCTCGCGTGGCGCCACGGCCACCGCTAGAGTCCCTGCGTGCTGAGGCTGTTATCGCGTGCGCGGGATGCGATCGGTGTGATCGCCGATCGCCTGCGCGCCGATCGCGAGTACCCGGCGCGGCGTGCCCGCTTCGAGCGGTTCGGCGCGATCGTCCAGCTCACAGTGCCGCGTGCACTCGTGTTCGTCGATCGCGACATGGCGCGCACCGTGGTTGGCGTGACGACCGAGCCCACCGCGTGGCGCGAGCCGGTGAGCGAGCTCGGCGAGCACGTGCTGTCGGCGCCCCTGGAAGCGCACCTCCAGATCACGAATCGCTGCGGCGCCGGCTGCAAGGGCTGCTACACCGGCGCGTCGCCTGAGGGCGGTCCCAACGAGTGGGGTCTCGTCGAGTGGAAGCGCGCGCTCGACGCGCTCGGCGATGCCGGCGTGTTTCATGTCGCGCTTGGCGGTGGCGAGAGTGCCGCCCTGCCCTGGCTCGGCGACCTCGCCACGCATGCACGCTCGCGCGGCATCATTCCCAATCTCACGACGTCCGGCCTCGAGGGCCTCGAGTCACTGATCGCGATCGCGGATCGGTTCGGCCAGATCAACGTCTCGCTCGACGGCCTCGGCGCGACCTACGCTGCGGTGCGCGGCTTCGATGGCTTTGCGCGTGCCGACGCGGCGATCCGCAAGCTGCGCGCGGCCAAGCGCGAGGTCGGTATCAACGTCGTCGTCACGCGCCACAACTTCGCCGAGCTCGACGGCATCTTCGACTACGCGGCCGAGCGGCGGCTGTCCGAAGTCGAGCTGCTGCGCTTCAAGCCGAGCGGCCGCGGCGCGCGCGCGTATACCGAACTCCGTTGCACCGACGCGCAGCACCGCGCATTCATGCCGGCGATCCTCGCGGCCGCGCGCCGCCATCGCGCCTCCGGGGTTCGCGTGAAGGTCGATTGCTCGTACACGCCGATGCTCGCGCATCACTCACCGGATCGAAAGCTGCTCGCCGAGCTCGCGGTCTATGGCTGCACCGGTGGTGATTTCCTCGTCGGCGCCAAAGCCGATGGTCGCCTCACCGCCTGCAGCTTCGCGTCACCGCCACCGCCCGGCGCCGACGGCGAGCGGCCGCGCGTCGATGCGCTCGCTTCGTACTGGAGCGCTCCGGATGCGTTCGGTCCGTTCCGCACCTGGCGCGCCGCGGCCGAGCCCTGCGCGAGCTGCGCGTATCACGACCTGTGTCGCGGCGGATGCAAGGTGGTGAGCGCTCATGTCTCGGGCGACATGTCCGCTCCCGATCCCGAGTGCCCACGCGTGATAGATCACCGCCCGGCCGCCCCCGAGCGTGTCCGGCTCCCCGTGATATAGCCGCGTCGATGGACCCGTATCGCAGCGGCCAGCAGGTCGGAAGTTGCCCGCGCTGCCAGAACCCCACCGAAGATGACGGGGAGCGGCGCCTCGCGTGCGTCGCCGGCTGCGGTGAGTGGTATCCGAAGGAGCGTCTCGCGAAATCCTGGGACCTCATCACCAAGCCACCGATCGGCGCGAAGTGGGGCACCGTGCCAACCGAGTGGCAGTGGGCTCCCGCCGCCTGCCCGGTCTGTCGCGCTGGCATGACGGTCGCGCAGCGCAACGATGTGCGCTTCGACTACTGTGGCCAGCACGGGCTGTGGCTCGATGCCGGTGAGATCCAGCGGTTCGCGCAGGCCTTCGAGCTCTCGTGATATAGAGGCGCGCAGATGAAGACGGTGATGATCATCAGCGACGCAACCGGCGAGACCGCCGAGCGCATGGTTCGCGCCGCGACGCTGCAGTTCAGCGAGCCCGTACAGATCCGGATGTTCTCGCGCGTGCGCCTCGAGAGCGAGCTCGAGCAGATCCTCGAGAAAGCGGCCGAGCTCAAGGCGCTCGTCGTGTTCACGGTCGTGAACCCCGAGGAGCGCGATCTGATCTCGAAGCTCGTCGAGAAGTACACGATCGAGACGGTCGACCTCATGGGCGCCCTGATCAGCAAGCTCGCGCTCTACCTCGGTGCGCCGCCGGCCGGCGTCCCCGGTCTGCTCCAGATGATCAACGAGGACTACTTCCGCCGCATCGAGGCGGTCGAGTTCGCGGTCAAGAACGACGACGGCGCCGAGCCGCGCAACCTGCCGAAGGCGGACCTCGTCCTCGTCGGCATCTCGCGTACCTCGAAGACGCCGCTGTCCACGTACCTCGCGCAGCGCGGCCTCAAGGTCGCCAACGTCCCCCTCGTGCTCGGTGTCGATCCGCCCGAGGAGCTGTCGCAGGTCGACGACCGCAAGGTCTTCGGTCTGATCGTCCAGCCCGACATGCTCATGCGAATCCGCCAGGCTCGCCTGTCGCACCTCGGCATGCCGCAGGACTCGAGCTACGGCCAGCGCACGCACATCGACAACGAGATCGCCTACGCGCGCGAGATCTTCCGCAAGCACGCGAACTGGCCGGTCATCGACGTGACGAACCGTGCGATCGAAGAGACCGCCGCCGACATCCTGCGCATCTACACCGAGCGCAACATGTCGCCGTCGCCCTGATCGTGCTCGCTCAACCTCCGCGCTCGGTCTCGCTGTCGCTCCGGTTGCGCATCTTGCTCAGCACCGTGACGACGCAAGGCGGTTGGCTCGGTCTAACGTTTGTCGTGTGGTTAGCTGCAGGCGCGTCCATCAGTCGACACGGCAAGCCTCCGGGCCGCGACGACTTCCACCTCGCATTGCTCCTACCGGTCGCGGCGGTCGCGATGATTCCGCTCATCCTGGGAACGAGGCGATCGTGGCGACACGTTCGGTTGCTGAGTCGCGGCATCGAGACGCACGGCAAGCTCGTGAGCAAGCGCGAGATCGCGAACGCCGAGACGTCGTTCTGGCACTACACGTTCGAGTATCGGACAGCAGCCGGCACCACACACCGCATGGTCGTGATCACCGACGTCCCCGAGAAGACGCTCGAGGACGATGCGCTCGAGCCGATGGTCTACGACCCCACCAACCCCGACGTTGCGACGACCCTCGACCACCTCCCCGGTGCGCCGAAAATCCGCGACGGTCAGCTGATGGATGGTGGCGGTGGCGCGCTGCTGTTCGTGCTTCCACTCGCAACAATCGCCGGCATTGTCACGTTCGCGGTCCTCGCGTGAGCGGACTTGCTCCGCCGCATGCGTCCCCTGATGCGCGTGGTCGGACAGCCGTGATCAGCGCGCCGCTTGCGCCCACGCCGTGATCGCGAGGCGCGTCGGCGTGACCTGCGCGTGCACGTCGCCAAAGCCCGCAGCCTCGAGGCCACGCGCGAGCGAGCGCTTCGAGAACCGCGTCGGATGAATGTGGCGGCGCGAGAAGCCGCTCTTGCGCGCGACGAGCTCGAGCACGGTCGACTCGATCGCCGGCAGCCACGGCTCGCCGTAGTTCGGCGTCGACAGCCACAGCCGGCCACCGGGAATGAGCGCGCGGCGCAGACCGACGAGCCACGCCGGCCACGCGTGAATGTGCTCGATCACTTCCTTCGCATAGATCGCGCAGAACTTCGTGCCGAGCTGGATCGCTGCCTCGGGCGCAACGACGTGGCCACCGGCGATGCGCGGATCCTTGCGCGCGAGCACGGCCTCGACCGCGCGCGGATCGATATCGACGACGGTGTAACGCATGCCCGGCGGTGCGGCATCGATCTCGTGGAGCAGGCCGCAGCCGACCACGAGGATGTCGCCACCGGCATTCTCGTCCGCAGCGGTCTTCAGGAACGCGCCGAGGTCACGCTCGAGCGGCGTGTGATAGAGCGTCCACGGGAACTGCCGCGTCCGCTCGTGATTCACGAAGTAGTCGGGCTGCGCGGTCATCGCGAAGGAATGTCCGCCGCTTCCGCGATGATCAGGAACTCGTAGGCGTGCGGCGACTCGGCCGACACGATCGGATCGGACACGGCCCAGCGCACGAGCTTCGCGAGCGGAGCGATCGCCGCATCAGGCAGGAAGCGCGCGAGCTTCGACGGATAGAAGCCGGTGACCTTCTTCGCGATGAACTCGACGAACGCCGGCGGCATGAACGCGCGGAACAGGAACTCCGAGCGCGCCGAGCCGAGGCCGTGGATCTCCTGAACGTGCCAGCCGTGGGTCTCGAGCAGGCGCGTCCAGACCTTGGAGTCGTAGAGGTGCCAGTGCTGGAAGAAACCGTTGAGCGCACCCGAGACCGCCATCGCGATGCGCGGCGCGCGATGCAGAAGCATCGACTGCAGCTTGCCCTGGAAGGCCCAGCGTGGCGTCGGCACGAACATGATCAGGCGCGCACCATCGGCGGCGGCCTTGCGCAGATTGGCGAGCGCTGCATCGATGTCGGGCACGTGCTCGAGCGAGCAGTTGCCGATGACCTCGCGGAACTTGGTCCCGGCGAACGGCGTCTCGACCGAGACATCCGACAGCTCGGCGTTGATGCGCTTGCGCGCCTGCGCGATCTCACCGGCGGAGATATCGATGCCGTAGATCTCGCGGGTGTCGTCGCGCAGCGTCCACCAGAAGCCATCACCACAGCCGACATCGAGGACCGGGCCCTCGGTGCCCTGCACCGATTCGAGCGCGACGAGGCGATTGATCTCGCGCAGCGTCAGCGACAGCGGGGCATGGCGCAGGTACGCGAGCGCCCAGCGAAGGATGTCGTCATCCGTGGGTGCACCCTTCGGCGCACCGCTATGGGGGTCAGGTACCACCTTCAGCATCGACCGCAGGGATACCTGATCGGTGCAGGCGAATCCACCTGATGATGCCGAACGCGGTTCCAGCGGTCAGCAGGACCAGGAGAACCAGGCCGGCGAGCCAGGTCTGGGTGGCATCCTTGATCCACAGCAACCCCCACCAATCGAGCCGCGCTCGCGGGTAGGTGGTCGCCAGTCTCATCGGCAGCGTCGTGTAGCGGCGCCACGGTGCGTCGAGCTGCGCCTCACTGCCATCGGCAGCGTCGCCGCGCGCGATCGAATTCACCAGCCACCAGTGGCCCTTGATCGGCTGGAATGCCGGCGTCCACAGCAGCTGGTAGGTGTCCTCGAAGCACGAGTCGCAGTGGCCGCGGCCACGCTCGGGGATGTATGCCCCGGCGCGGTTCGGATGCCCGAGCCACTGGTTCTTCACCTCCATGGAGATGCGGATGAAGTGATCCCAGTACAGCGCGCTGCCCAGTAGATTTACCGCGATGCCGGCGATCACGAACGCGATCACGATCGCGCGCTTGATCCGCGAGCTCAGCTCGTCGACGAACCATGCGATCCCGACGAGGCAGACCGGCACGGTCCACACGAAGAAGCGCGGCCCCCACGCGTAGTCGCCGCTCCACGAGCGATAGGTGCAGTACACCAGGAAGGTCGGCACCACGATCACGAGCAGCGCGACGCCGAGCCGTGGCAGCTCGCGAATCGCGCGCGGCCAGCCGAGCACGGCGAGCACGAGCGGCGGCGAGTACAGAAACGCGCTCTTGTTCGGCGACGCGAGCATTCCCCACGCGCCGTCGAACACGCTGCCGCCGAAGTACCAGCTGAGGTACGGCTCGTAGCCGGTCTTCGCGATCGACGACCAGCGCAGGTAGTTGTACGCGAGCGCGAGCACGACGAACGGCACCCCAGTCGCCGTTGCCCACGCCAGCACGCGCAGGAGCTCGGGGCGTTGCTTGCGCAGCGTCCAGAAGATCTGCAGCGCCGCGCCCGCGATTGCGAGCGCGAAGACGTACTTCGCATTGAGCAACACGCCGGCCCACGTGCCCCACCACAGCGCGTTGCGTTTCGACGGATCGCTGCACACGCGCAACGTCTGGCGGAACAGCCCGAGGAAGCACGTCAGCTGCAGGATCTCGGAGTACGGCATCCGCGCGTACACCCACGTCGTCGTCGCGACGGCGAGGATCGCGGTGCACAGGCTCGCGGTGCGCTTGGTGCGCCCGAGATCGACGAGCAGCCCGAAGAACAGCACGCACGCGAGCGCGCCGAGCAGCGCGGGTGCGAGGTGCGTGAACAGCGGCTTGAGCAGCACGTCGTGGGTGGGCGCCACCGAGTGCATCATCGCGGTGAGCGCGGCACCCGGCATGTGCATCAGGTTCGGCCCGATCGGCGTGATGCCGTAGATCTTGCCGTTGCGGCCCGGCGGCATGTCGTCGGGCCAGCGCGTCTTGATGTCGATCGCGCCGTGCTGGACGATCCGATCGGCGACCTCCCACATCGGCCGTGCATCGCCCCACGCGGGCTCGCGACTCGACGAGAGTAGGTACAAGCAGAACACCGCGACGGCGATCGCGATGCTCCAGGCGCGCATGCCACACGGTTACATACGTTGGACGAGCTTCGCCACTCTCGACACCTCTTCGCTCTGCGCCGGCAGGATCACCACGTAGCTCGCTGGCCCGCGCTGCCAGACACTGACCCGCTTCGGCGACGCCCGGCCGAGCAGGGGAAACCACGGCTCGCTGCGGATCATGTTCATGTTCGCGACGACCTCGGGCACCACGAGATCGATCTCGAGGACCTTGCCGTCGAGCTGGCGGGCGATCGTCCTGGCGTAGCTCAGCTGCTCGAGCGGCCACCTCGGATACAGATCGTTGTGCAGCGCGCCGCCGTAGACGATCACGCCGTTGCCGTTGGAGAGCAACCCCGTCGTGACCTCGGCGAGCTTGACCGTGACGAGGTTGAGCAGCAGCAAGAAATCGACGTGCCCGCTCGCGTCGATCACCGAGTCGTACTCGATGCACGTCATCGGCAGCGTGTGTGCCTGCAGTCCCTGCTGCTGGGTGCGGCGCACGAGGCGCATCACCTCCATCGACGTCGACGGCGGCCGCTGCGTCGTCTCGGCGATCTGCTCGCGCGTGTTGGACCAGCAGCTCGCATCGAGCCATGCCTCGACGACGAGGTGCTGCGCGTGCGGCTCGAGCAGCGCGATGATCTCGTGCGTGAAGCGCGCCAGCGGCGAGGTCGCGGCGATCGCGTTACGCGTCTCGTGGTACTCGCCGATCGCGTAGACCCGCGGCTCGGGGTTCTCGTCGAGGATCATCTGGATCGCCTCGGTGGTGGTCGCCACCTCCCGGTGCCCGCGTGGCACCTCGGCGATCGGATCGAAGTAGTGACACGCAGCGAGACAACACAGAGCAATCCCGGTGCGCACCCAGTCGTGACACGGCAGCCCCTCCCCGAGTTGCGCCGTAGACGTGCACGTACACGTGACACGTGCACGTGCACGTGCACGTGTAGGTCGATCAGGCGCCGCCGGACCCCGGACGCCGCGTCGAGCGGTCGCCCCCAAACATCGGCGCGGTCAGCGGCGGCGTCAGCACCTCGAACAGACCATGCAACGTTTTCCTTAGCTTGGACCGCTTCGGCAGATGTCGGTCGACCAGCCCCTGCGCATTGAACGACAGGCCGATAAACAGATCCTGCGTCCGCAGCGCGTCCTCCCCGAGCAGCGAAGGAGGCGGCTTGTAGTTGCGGCTCTTGAACCCGAGCGACAGGTCGACGTACTGCGACCACCAGCCGTACTTCCAGTCGCGCAACGTGTGGAAGGCACCGAGATGCAGTGCGAGCAAATACGTCTGCCCCGAGTAGTCCTCGGCGACGTTCCACCGCGAGCAGCTCGGCTGTCCCGGCGTTCGCTTCGCGCACGGCGAGTCCTGATCGATCAGGTTGTGCGCGTACTGCGCGCTCGGCCACCACTCGACCCGGAAGTCGACGAGCTCGTCCAGGCGCGGCGACAGGTCGAGCGCGACCGCGGCGAGACCGCCGAGCGTGTTGAGTACGAAGTCGCCGGGCGAGAACTCGTAATAGAAGTAGTCCTTGACCTCGACCGCGAAGAACAGACCCCACGACAGGGTCGCCGACAGGATCGCTGCGCGGGTCCGATTCCAGCCGCCCGCGGTGAGCGTCGCGGTCCCGCCGCGAGCGAGCACCATCGTCGCCCACGCGTGGCCGAGCTTGTCGGCGCCGCCGGCATAGGTGTTCTTGCCGAACCAGCCATCGCAGCCAGCGGTCGATGGATGCGCCGCGCACTCCCAGATGTCGCCGAACGACTGCGGGTCATCCTTCTCGGGATGGTTGCGGTACCAGGCGAGGTACGCCCAGCCGGAGAAGCCGAGGTACAGACCGCCGAGCACGAGCGCGGAGGTGTGCTTGCTGGTCCAGCGATCGTTGTGTGGCGGATGTCCGCTCAACACGGGCGCCGGCGACTCGTCTAGCCAGGGGCTGCTCGGTTTGGCATGAACCGAGACGTCACGATCATGGGAGACGCTCTCATCCGTGCCTGGTCCGGCGGCCACTGCACCGTGCAACCACGTGACAATCAACAGGGCTATGCCCTCCCGGCGCACGTTGGCACCCTCTCATTCGAGTTGCGCAAATTCAAGGCAGCCACCCTCAGCAAACTGATGTTCAGTGACCCAGGTCCGGCCAATGTGGCAACTTGCGTCAACGTTCTTGAGTTGTGGGGTGAACCATAATAGTTTGGCCGCATCTTCCGAACTTGGTCGCGGCTATTAACCCCCGCGGCCTGCCTTTCTAGCCTCCTAAAAGTGAACCTCGCTTGATCTGTGATGACGTGAATGGCGCGCGCCTCGCATCTGAGGTTCGGCAGTGACGACCTTCGTCCTGTGGACGCTCGTGAAGCTGCTGGCGATGGTGGTGTTCATCAACCGCTACATCGCCGGAATCATCCTCAGGGTGGTTCGCGGCAAGTCGTGGGATGAGACCCGCGACGACTTCGAGCCGACCGTCACGGTCGTGATCCCGATGTTCAACGAGGGTGAAGCGATCCGCGAGACGCTCCACAGCCTCCTCGCTTCGGACTATCCGAAGGACAAGCTGAAGATCTACTGTGTCGACGACTGCTCGACCGACAACAGCTACGAGATTGCTCGTGAAGTTGCCCGCAGCTCCGGTGGTCAGCTCCAGGTCATCCGTAACCGCGTGAACCTCGGCAAGCGTCGCTCGATCAACAGCGCTGTCCGCAAGACGGACGCCGAGATCATCGTCTCGGTCGACTCCGACGTCGTGGTCGACGTCGACGCCATCCGCCAGCTCACCCGTCGCTTCGTGGACGACCGCATCGCCGCCGTCGGTGGTTGGGTCGACGTGCGCAACAAGCACGACAACTGGCTCACGCGGATGCAGACCATCAAGTACTGGTACGGGTACTTCTTCCTGAAGAACCTGGAGTGGGGCTTCCGCCGCGTGATGTGCCTCTCGGGCTGCCTCACCGCGTACCGCCGCCACGTGCTCGTCGAGCTCGAGCCCATCCTCGAGGACCGCACGGTGCTCGGCGTCGCGATCAAGTACGGCGAGGATCGCTTCCTCACCCGCCAGATCATCAAGGCGGGGTACCTGACCACGATGACGCACTCGGCCCGCTGCCGCACGTTCGTGCCGTCTCGCGTCGGGGACTACTTCAGCCAGCAGCTGCGCTGGCGCCGCTCCAACATCGTCGATTACTCGGGTGCGGTCAGCCACGTGTGGCGCCTCAACCCGGTGCTCGCCATCCACTTCTTCGCGCAGTTCGCGCTGATGCTCGTCTACCCGATCGCAATCGTGCGCTCGCTCACCGCCGGCTGGTTCTTCGAGGGTCTGCAGATTCACCTGATGGTGGTCGCGGTGTTCGGTCTCTACTACCGCTGGCGCGTCCGCCACGTCGCCCCGGAGGAGCGCGTCAGCGCCATCGCGTTCGTTCCGATCGCGTTCCTCATGCCCGTCACCTACGCGCTGATGACGCCGCTCGCACTGTTCACGCTCGACTCTGGCAGCTGGGAGACCCGCGGCCACGAGGAGGCAGACACCGGCGCCGAGCCGATCACCGATCTCGTCACGGGCCAGCACGCGGGTCAGCACATCATGGTGCCAGCCCTTGCCGTCGAGCCTGTTCGCGCACGCGCTGGCAGCATCTCCGGTCATCAGACCGGACAGCACGCGCAGCTCCCCGCAGCCTGAGTCCGGATCCCGGGCGATGCTGGTCACGTCTCCCTCGTAGACACCGGCTCGATTCTTGGAGTAGGACTCAGCCTGCATGGAAGCCTCCCGTAAGACGCCTCGATTCTGGGTGGCTGTACAGCCCTCGATCATCCGGCTCTACAAGGTCGCGGGACTGATCGCACTGACGGCGATCCTCGTCGGACTCATCGGCTTCCTCGTCGTCAATATCTTCTACTTCTTCGACAACTCGTGGGTTCGTCCTGTCGTGCTGTCGCCGACGCACCAGAAGGTGGTCGAGGCCTCGACGCAGGTCAACGACGCGCGCCTTCGCGCGAACCAGCTCGTCACCGAGAAGCTCGAGATCGAGGCGCAGCTCGCCGAGATCGATCGCTCCGCCACGATCAACGACAAGTTCCTCGCGGACGCCGCGGTGATCTCGACGGAGTTGCCGAAGACGCCGGAGCAGTGGCTCCTGCGCCGCGAGCTCGATCGCTCGAAGCTCGACAAGGAGAACCAGCTCGGTCGGCGCAAGCCGCTCGAGTCTCGCCTCGGCTCGCTCGCCAAACGCGCCAAGGAGCAGGACGACGTCGTGCATCGCCTCGAGCAGTCGCCGTACCTGCGCGCGATCAACGGCAAGGTCGTGCTCGCGTTCGTGCCCTACCAGAACCTCAAGCACATCAAGGTCGGCACCAAGCTCTACGGTTGCTCGTGGGGCCTCGTCGTGTGCTCGCGCGTCGGTACGATCAAGGCGACGATCGACGGAGAAGTGCAGGACATCCATCCGCACGACCAGAGCGTCCAGCGCGGGGTGATGGTCGAGATCCAGCTGTCGACCCCAAGCGCCGAGGGCAACACAGTGTTGTTCGCAGGCGGTAAGCCGCTCTGGCTATTCTGAGCCGCGACTCTCGTTGCTTCTCGTGCGATCGCCTCGCGTCGCACATGTAGGTAGCGACACAAAGCTCGTCGCAGATCCGGGATCTCGACGGCAACGGCTTGTACAATACGTGGTGCGCTGGGGGGCGCGCCGCGATGAGCGACGACAAGAGCGACAAGACCATTGTTGGTACCGGCCGTGGCGGCGAGTACTCGATCAACAAACCGTCCGATGGCCGGACCGAGACCAGTGGTGCGTTCAAGCTTCGTGATCCGAATCCGGCACCGGCGAAGCACAACGAGCGGACGGTCGTGATCCCCTCGAACCCGTCGAACCCTCCCCTGGAAGTCGGCGGCAAGAAGCGTCCGACCATGCCGGGTGTGAACGTGACGCCGATGCCGCATCCGATGCCGCCCCCGGTCACGGTGCCGCAGAAGCCGACCACGTCAGCGCCCCCGATGGGCGCGGGCGCAGCGACCATCGTGCTCGCGCCGTCGGGCGGCATGGTGCCGCAGCCGCCGATCGTCGCCCCCAACGCGACCCCGCTACCGCAACCCACCGTGCAGTCGCCCCGCGCGCGTCGTCCCTCCGAAGGCCCATCGCTGTGGGACACGCCGGGCAGCAACACCTCGGGTGGTAGCTCGCCAGGTAGCGTGTCGGGCAGCACGCCTGACTCGCACAGCACCACGGGCGTGCACATGGTCTCGGCGCAGCCGCATCCCGGCGTGCGCATCAACCAGTACGAGCTGATCAAGATGATCGGCGAAGGCGGCATGGGCACCGTCTGGGTTGCCCGTGACCTGAAGCTCGGCCGTCGCGTCGCGATCAAGTTCCTTCAGACGCAGTCCGCCGAGCTGACCTCGCGCTTCCTCGTCGAAGCCCGTGCGACGGCACGCTGCCAGCACGACAACATCGTCGTCATCTACGAGGTCGGCGAGCACGTCGGCGCCCCGTACATGGTGCTCGAGTTCCTCTCGGGCAAGCCGCTCACCGCGCAGATCTCCAACGCCGGCAAGCTGCCGTACTCGCGCGCGGTCGAGGTCATGGTCGCGACGCTCAAGGCCCTCGAGGTCGCGCACGGCCAGGGCATCGTTCACCGCGATCTCAAGCCCGACAACATCTTCATCACCGAGGGCGGCACGATCAAAGTGCTCGACTTCGGTATCGCGAAGGTCCTCGAGGCGAATCAGCCGATCTCGGCGCCCAACGTCTCGGGCGTCGCGATCAAGATCCCGAGCCCGCTCGAGCTGGCGACCGGCTCGAACTCCAGCCTCACGCGTGTCGGCACCATCATGGGCACGCTGAAGTACATGTCCCCCGAGCAGTGGGGCATCGGCGTCGAGATCGATCACCTCACCGACGTCTGGGCGTGCGGCATCCTGCTGCATCGCATGATCACCGGCCGGCATCCGCTCGCGCCGCTCGACGGCAACCAGCTCGTCGTGACCGCGATGCTCGAGCTGCCGATGCCATCGATGGCCGAGGCCGCTCCGCCGGACTGTCCCAAGGAGCTGATCCAGATCGTCGACAAGTGTCTGCTCAAGCAGAAGTCGCAGCGCTGGCAGAGCGTCAGCGAGCTGCTGCGCGCGATCGAGAAGTTTCTCCCGGGCCGCCGTACGCAAGAGCTCCAGATCGACGAGAGCCCGTACGCCGGGCTGTCGTCGTTCCAGGAGAACGATGCCGGCAAGTTCTTCGGTCGTAACCGCGAGATCGCGGCGATGGTCACGCGTATCCGCGATCGCCCGCTGATGGGCGTCGTCGGTAGCTCCGGCGTCGGCAAGTCGTCGTTCGTGCGCGCCGGTCTCGTGCCCGCACTCAAGCGCTCCGGCGAGGTGTGGGAGACGCTGGTCACCCGCCCCGGCCGCAAGCCGATGGATGCGCTCGCCGCCATCATCGCGCCGATGGTCGGCACCGCGACCAACCTCAACGACGAGCTCGCCGAGCAGACCAAGCTCGCCGACCGCCTGCGCATCGAGCCGGGTCACCTCGGTCACCTGCTGCGTGGACGCGCGAGACGCGACAGCAAGCGCATCATGCTGTTCGTCGATCAGTTCGAGGAGCTCTACACGCTCGTCGCCGATCCGGCGGAGCGCGCGGCGTACACGCAGGCACTCGCGGCCGTCGCCGACGATGCGACCAGCCCGCTGCGCGTGGTGCTGTCGATTCGCTCGGACTTTGTCGATCGCGTCGCCGAGGACCCCACATTCGTGGCCGAGCTGACGCAGGGCTTGTTCTTCCTCGCGGCACCGAACCGCGACGGTCTGCGCGAAGCGATCCTGCAGCCGGCGGACCTCGCCGGTTACCGGTTCGAGACGCCGCGGATCGCCGAGGACATGCTCGATCACCTCGAGACCACGCCCGGCGCACTGCCGCTGCTGCAGTTCGCAGCGAGCAAGCTGTGGGAGACGCGTGACGCCGGTCGCCGGATGCTCACCGAGGCCAGCTACCAGGCGATGGGCGGTGTCGCCGGTGCGCTCGCCAGCCACGCCGATAACGTCATCCAGGAGCTCGGCGCCGCCAAGCAGAACCTGATGCGTTCGGTGCTGCTGCGGCTCGTCACGCCGGAGCGCACGCGCGCGATCGTCCCGATGGACGAGCTCATCGAGCTGTCGCGCGAGCAAGGCGCGGTTCAGTACCTCGTCAACCAGATGGTCGATGCGCGCCTGCTCGTCGTCCAGAACCTCGACGGCGGCAAAGGCTCGACGGTCGAGATCGTTCACGAGTCGCTGATCACCAACTGGCCGGCGCTTCGACGCTGGCTCGACGAGACCCAGGAAGATGCTGCGCTCGTCGATCAGCTGCGCACGGCAGCTCGCCAGTGGAACAGCAAGGGGCGCTCGCCGGACTTGCTGTGGCGTGGCGACACCGCGGAAGAAGCGAAGAAGTTCCGCATCCGCTACAAGGGCGCGCTGTCCGATGTCGAGGCCGCGTTCCTCGACGAGATCCATCAGTACGAGAAGGCGCTCGCGCGGCGCAAGCGCACCGCGGTGGTCGGCGGCTTCATCGGCCTGGGCGCACTCGTGATCGCATCGATGATCGCGCTCGTGGTGATCCAGAAGTCCCGTGGTGAAGCGCGCGACGCAGCCAAGCTCGCCATCATCAAGGAGCGCGAGGCCGTGACCTTGCGCCAGAGCGCCGAGGAGAACCTCGAGGCGATGAAGCGCAAGGAGCTCGAACGGCAACAAGCCGAGGCCGAGAAGGCCGCAGCCGAAGCCGAGAAGGCGCGCGCCGAGGCGGCCAAGGTCGTCGCGACCACACAGCTCAACACGGCGCAGGAAGATCTCGCGCGCAAGAACGCCGAGCTCGAGCTCGCGCTCCAGGAGAGCAAGCTCGCCGAGGCTCGCGCGAAGTCCGCGAAGGCAGCCGCCGAGATCTCGGAGGGCGAGGCCGTCGCGGCCAAGAACGCCGTCACCGCCGAGAAGGCGAAATTCGAAGCATTGTTCAAGCAGGAATCGGAACGCGTGAAGCGTTTGCAGCAGCAGATCGGCAGTCCGATCGTCGACGACCTCAAGTAATTCGGAGACCAGTTATGAGCAAAGCTATCGGGGTCGTGCTCAGCATCGTGCTGGGCCTTGGAGTTGCGTCTGCGCAGCCGCTTGGCGGAGAACCGCAGCCGGTACCGCAAACGCCCACGCCGGGCGAGAAGGCGAATACGGACGAGAACCTCCAGAAGGGGGTCGGCGAACGTCCGTGGGCTGTTGGCGTCTCGCCGGCGGAGCAGAAGGTCGCACTGCAGATCTTCCGCGAGGGCAACGCGCAGCTCAATGACGGTCTGTTCGCGCGAGCGAGCGAGACCTACAAGAACGCGCTCACGCACTGGAAGCATCCGGCCATCCACTACAATCTCGCGCTCGCGCTGATGAACGTCGACCAGCCGATCGAGGCGTACGAGAACCTCGAGAAGGCGATCGTGTTTGGCGAGGGCCCGCTCGAGAAAGACAAGTTCGAGCACGCCAAGGAGTACATGCTTTTGCTGGTCAAGCAGATCGCGAGCATCGAGGTCAGCTGCGACAAGGTCGGCGCGAAGGTCTCCGTCGACGGCAAAGAAGTGTTCGTCGCACCGGGCACCTACAAGGCGCGGGTGCGGATCGGCAAGCACACGTTCGTCGCCGAGAAGCAGGGCTACACCACGCGCATCAACGCGCCGTTCATCGGCCCCGCAGAGAACTTCCGCATCGAGCTGAAGCTCTACACGGCGGAGGAGCTCACCCGTTACAACCGCCGCTGGCAGTCCACGTGGATGCCGTACGCGGTGATCGGTGCGGGCGTCGCGTTTGGTGTGCTCGGCGTCGTGCTCGAGCTATCGGCGAGCGCGTCGTACAACGACTACGACAAAGCCGTGGCGGCCTGCAACATGGGCACTGGTAACCAGGGCTGCCCGACGAGCGCGGAGCTCACCAGCACACGTGAGAGCGGCGACACCAAGAAGACGCTCGGCTATGTCAGCTATGGCGTCGCCGGCGCGGCGGTCGCGACCGGTGTCGTGCTCGCGCTCCTGAACCGGCCCACGTCCTACCAGATTCGTCCGGAGGACCTGCAGGAGACGCCGCCTCCCGCCATCTCGTTCACTCCCATCATCACGCCGACCCTCGCGGGCGCGGCGCTGCAGGGTCACTTCTGATGCGCATCACACGCTTCTTGATTCTCTCCATCACGCTCGCCGCGTGCGCCGGGAGCCCCGACGCAACCGAGTGCGTCACCGGCATCACGTGTCCCGAGGGCACGAAGTGCGCCGCGGCGCAGGCGATCTGCCTCAACAACGATTGCGGTGACGGCATCCAGCAGAGCAACGAGGTCTGCGACGACGGCAATATCCTCGACGGTGACGGCTGCGCTGCGAACTGCGGCTCACGCGAGGAGTGCGGCGACAACACGCTGAACGCCGCCGCCGGCGAGCTATGCGATGACGGCAACACGATCGGCGGCGATGGCTGCGCGGACGACTGCCGCTCGGTCGAGATCTGTGGCAACGGCGTGCGTGACATCACCGAGGCGTGCGACGACGGCAACACAGTTCCGGGCGATGGCTGCTCCGGCAACTGCAAGTCCACCGAGATCTGCGGCAACAGCGTCCTCGACATCAACGAGAAGTGCGACGACGGCGCGACGCCCGGCGGCTGCAACCCCGACTGCCAGGGCGGCACCGGCTGCGGCGACGGCGCGATCGATCGCGACGGCAGCGGCAACGCACTCGAGGAGTGCGACGACGGCAACGTCGACAACCAGGACGACTGCACGAACCTGTGCAACCTGAACACCTGTGGCGACGGCATCGTGCAGACGTCAGGCGCCCGCGTCGAGGACTGCGACCCGTCGGTGAACTTTGGCGAGACCGCCACGTGCAACCTCGACTGCTCCACCTGCGACGCGGCCGTGTGCCCGACGTTCGCGATGTGCGGCGATGGCAAGATCAACAACGCAGCGGGTGAGGAGTGCGACGACGCGCTGCTCAATGGCGACGATCGCGACTGCACAGCGTCGTGCCGCGTCAACGTGTGCGGCGACACGCACGCCAACACGATCGGCCCGAGTCACATCGAGCAATGCGACGACGGGTTCTCGACGACGATCGACAACTGTTCCAACCAGTGCACGATGCCGACGTGCGGCAATGGTGTCCGCGAGGGCACCGAGGCGTGCGATGACTTCAACCTCGTGAACGGCGATGGCTGCTCGTCGCTGTGCGTCTACGAGCGTTGTGGCGACGGCATCATCAACGATGGCGAGGCGTGCGATGGCACCGGCACCGCGTCGGTGATGGGCACGCCCGGCGAGACAGCGACCTGCAACATCGACTGCACGAGGTCGACGCCGATGTGCGGCGACGGCAAGGTCAACAAGACCGCCGGTGAAGAGTGCGACGACCAGAACCTCAACGACGCGAACGACACCTGCCGCAACAACTGCAAGCTCAACATCTGCGGCGATGGCCAGAAGAGCCCGAGCGAGGGATGTGACGACGGGAATCAGATCAACACGGACGCCTGCAACAACGACTGCGCGCTGCAGACCTGTGGTGACGCCATCCTGCAAGGCACCGAGATCTGCGACGACGGCATTCCCGCGGTGACGCCGGCGAACGGCAACCTCGATGGCTGCCTCAACACGTGCGTGCTGCCGACCTGCGGTGACGGCTTCATCCGCGCCGGCGTCGAGCAGTGCGACAACGGGTTGACCACCGGTAACGGTCCCGACAAGGACTGCACCGCGACCTGTCAGCTCAACGTCTGCGGTGACGGCTTCGTGGATACGCAGGGGACCGGCGCCTCGCAAACCGAGTCGTGCGACGACGGCAACACGGACACCGAGACGGCCTGCCCGTACGGTGTCGCGACATGCACGCGGTGCCGCGCCGACTGCGACGCGGTCATCAACAATCTCGTCGGCAACGTGTGCGGCGACGGCAACAGTGCGTCGCCCGAGGTCTGTGACGACGGGAACGCGATCACCGAGGCCACCTGCCCGTACAACTCTCCGGGCGGTGCCTGCAACGTGTGCAACTCGACGTGTACCGCCCTGGTGGCGCGCACCAACGGTGCGTTCTGCGGTGACGGCGTCGTCAACAACGGCGAGGTCTGCGACGACTACAGTCCCACCCAGTCGTGCGGTCTGTGCAGCAACGGGTGCAGCGTGGTCAGCACGGTTGCCCCAGCGACCGGCTTCCTGCTCGCTCCGATCGGCAGCAACAGCATCAGCATCGATGGCAACACCTTCACGATCAATGACGGCTTTGGCCACGTCGTCACCTTCGAGCTCGACACGAACAACACGTTCACGATGACAAACACCCAGATCAGCATCCCGAACATGACGACGGCGACGGTGTCGCGCGACACGATCCAGGCCGCCATCAACTCATCGACGCTCGACATCACTGCCACCGACTTGGGCGGGGCAGGTCTGCTCCTCACGAATCAGCACCCCGGCGCCCGCGGCAACGTCGCCATCCAGGTGACCGGGTCACCCGATGCCGACGAGTGGTTCGTCACGGGAATGTCGGGTGGCGCCGGACGCGACTGCGCGGTGGACGTCGGCTGCAAGTCTGGTTCGGATTGTCTGTCGGGCAACTGCGGCGGCGATAACCTCTGTAACTAAGGGATTGCTGCACTGCAACAAAGTGGGGTATAGCCCCGCCCATGCAGCTCTCCCAGTTGAAGATCATCGTCACCGGCGCGGCCCAGGGCATGGGCGCGCACTTCGCCCGCCGTCTCGCGGAGGCGGGTGCTCAGGTCGCAGCCGGCGACGTCAAGGAAGAGGGCCTCGCGGCCCTGGCCGACTCGGCAAGCGGCGCGTCGGGCAAGCTCCACACTCGCAAGCTCGATGTCTCCAACGAGGCGGAGGTCACCTCGTTCGTCGAGTGGGCGCACGGCGCGATGGGCGGTCTCAACGGCCTCATCAACAACGCCGGCATCCTGCGTGACGGCCTTCTCGTGAAGAAGGACCGCACCACGGGCGAGATCACCAAGATGTCGAAGGATCAGTTCGAGGCCGTGATCGGCGTGAACCTGACCGGCGCCACGATGATGGTCCGCGAGACCGTCGCCAAGATGGTCGCGACCGAGCAGAAGCCGGGCGTGATCGTGAACATGTCGTCGATCGCGCGCCACGGTAACCGCGGCCAGTCGAACTACGTCTCGGCGAAGGCCGCGCTCGCCGCCAACACGGTCACCTGGGCACGCGAGTTCGCGTCGTTCGGCATTCGCGTGTGCGGCGTCGCGCCGGGCATGGTCGAGACCCCGATGACGCAGGGCATGAATCAGAAGGCTCGCGACGCGATCGTCGCGCAGATTCCGGTGGGCCGGATCGGCCTGCCCGAAGACCTCTGGCTCGCCGTGAAGTTCTGCCTCGAGTGCGATTACTTCAACGCGCGCACGTTCGACGTCGACGGCGGCATGGGCTTCTAAACATCGCATGGTAGGTAGGGCACGTGTTGTACGCGTGCCTCGCCGCGGTCTACGTGATCTGGGGCTCGACGTACCTCGCGATGCGGATCGCGGTGCACGAGGGCATGCCGCCGCTGCTGTCGGCTGCGATCCGGTTTCTGTCGGCCGGTCTCGTGATGCTCGCGTACGCGCGTTATCGCGGCGCCAAGCTGCCGAGTGTCCAGGACGCGAAGCGCGTCGCGCCGGTCGGTGCGCTGCTGTTTGTCGGCGGCAACGGTCTGGTCTCGATCGCGTCGCAGTCGATCCACAGCAGTGGGACCGCGGTCGTGTGCGCGACGATGCCGCTGTGGATGGGGGTGTTCGGCGCCATACTCGGCGAGCGCCCGACTGCGCGCGAATGGATGTCACTCGTCGTCGGCTTCGTCGGCGTCCTGGTGCTGCTCGGTGGACCGTCGCTCGCAGGCGAGAACATTCACATCGTGCTGCTCATCGGCTCGCCGATCCTGTGGGCGCTCGGCTCGGTGTTGTCGCGCCGGACCAAGGATGTCGGTGGCGAGCATGCCGTGTTCGTCGGACCAGCGCTTCAGATGCTGACGGGCGGCGCCGCCCTGCTCGCGGTCGCACTCGTGCGCGGCGAACGAATCACGAGTGAAGCCACGGTCCACGCATGGATGGCCCTTGGCTATCTGTGGGTGTTCGGCTCGCTGATGGGGTTCACCGCGTATGCATGGCTGCTACGCAACGCGCGGCCGACCGTCGCGACGAGCTATGCCTATGTGAACCCGGTCCTGGCGGTGCTCATTGGCGCGAGCCTCTATGGCGAGCCGCTGGGCTGGACCACCATCGTCGCCAACGTATTGATCGTGGGCGCTGTGATGCTTGCACTCACTAAGAGCCGCGGAAGTGGCGCTAAGGTCCGTAGTTAGCTAGCATCTGCGACATGCTCCGGGTGGTCCTGCGCCTCCTTCTGGCGACCTCTGTGGTCGCAGCTGCGCCGGCGTGCAGCGGCGGCGCGAAGAAGACCGCCAAGAAGCCGAAGAAGGGCAAGAAGGTCAAAGATAACGACACCAAGGCGCTGGTGTCCGAGGCGCGCGACGCGGCCAAGAACACCGACTACGACGCCGCCGACAAGGCCTATGCCGAGGCCTACGAGACGTCGAAGGACTTCGACATTCTCGAGGAGCGCGTCGACTTCCTCATCCACTCCGGCCGCGCGAGCAAGGCGGTCGAGGCCGCGAAGGCGTTCTACGACGCCAACGTCAGCGATCAGAAGGGCTACGCGCTCTACGCCGAGGCCCTGCTTGCCGCGGCGAAGGGACAAGAGGCGCTCGAGGTTGCCGACCAGCTGATCCAGCTCAATCCCGAGGAGCCGAGCGGTCACGAGAAGAAGGGCCGCGCGCTGATCCTGCTCGAGAAGAACGAGGAAGGCCTCGATTCGCTCCGCAAGGCCGTGCAGCTCGATCCGTCGAGCGCCACGTATCACCGCTCGCTCGGCCTCGCGCTCAACAAGCTCGGAAAGATCGACGAGTCGGCGCTCGAGTTCCGCGCCGCGATCAAGGCTTCGCCCGGCGACGCCGAGGCTCACGTGCTGCTCGGCATGGCGCTCCGCGGCCAGCAGGAATACGACGAGGCGAAGAGCTATCTCGACAAGGCGATCGAGCTCGACCCGCGCAACGGACGCGCGCACTTCGAGCTTGGCCTGCTCTACAACTCACAGAAGAAGCAGGCCGAGGCCGAGGCCGCGCTGACCAAGGCCGTCTCGCTGTCGCCGAACGAGTCGCTGTTCTGGTACGCATACGGCGAGATCTATCGCCTGCAGGAGCGCTACGACGAGGCGCTCTCCGCGTACCGCAAAGCGGTCGAGATCGACCCGCCCTATCCCAAGGCGCTGCTCAAGCTCGGGCTCATGCTCAGCGAGCGCAAGCAGTGGGACGAGGCCGAGGTCGTGCTGACCCAGGCAATCCGGCGCGAGCCCAAGAACGCCGCCAGCTACATGCAGCTCGGCGTCGTCTACGCGGCGAAGAAGAAGAACAAGCTGGCCATCGAGAATTATCAGAAGTTCCTGGAGCTTGCGCCCCGGAACGACCCGGCCCGCGATCGCGCTCAGGCCGCGATCCGCGAGCTGAAGCGCGCCAAGTAGCTGTCCTGGCGTCCGCTGGCGGCGGACCTTTCTCCGCTATCGTTGACAGCCCGTCCGCTCCGCGTTAATCATTATCCGTTATGACGGATGCGGTGATCGCCTCGAGCTCACTCGAGGGCCAGCCAGCGCTGGAGATCCTGCGCTGGGCGACCGATCACCTGGGTCCGCGCATCACGTTCGCGACCGGCTTTGGCGCCGAGGGCTGCGTGATCATCGACATCATCGGCCGCAACAAGCTGCCGATCGACATCTTCACGCTCGATACCGGCGAGCTGTTCCCCGAGACGCTCGAGCTGTGGAAGCGACTCGAAGCGCACTACGGCATCACGATCCGCCGCGTCGAGGCTGACCAGGTGATCCACCAGCTGTGGACGAGCGATCCGGATCGCTGCTGTGACCTTCGCAAGGTCAAGCCGCTCACGCGCGAGCTCGCGGGCTTCAACGCGTGGATCACCGCGATCCGCCGTGATCAGACACCAGAGCGCGCGAGTGCGCAGATCGTCGAGACCGATCGCAAGTTCGGGCTGCTCAAGATCAACCCGCTCGTCGCGTGGACGCACGACGACGTGTGGGGACACATCTATGCGAACGACGTCCCGACGAACCCGCTGCACGATCGTGGCTATCCCTCGATCGGCTGCAAGCCGTGCACGAGCCCGATCGTCCCCGGCGAGAACCTGCGCGCCGGCCGCTGGCGCGGTGCCGATAAACGCGAGTGCGGACTGCACCTGAAGGAAGACGCCAAATGACCGCGCCGCTGTATCCCGTGTTCCTCAAGCTCGACGGTCTTCCTGTGGTTGTCGTCGGTGGCGGACCGGTCGCGCTGTCCAAGCTCGACGGGCTACTCACGGCAGGCGCCCAGGTCACCGTCATCGCGCCCGAGGTGCTGCCCGAGATCAGAAACCGCGTGACCGTGATCGAGGCGCAGTTCCGCCCCGAGCATCTCTCCGGTGCGCGCTGGGTTGTCGCCGCGGCAACGCCTGACGTGAATCGCTCGGTGGCGGCGGCGGCGGCTTCGCGTGGTCTGTTCGTCAACGCCGTCGATGACACCGCGTCGGCGACCGCGTATCTCGGTGGTGTCGTGCGCCGCGGCCCTGTCGAGATCGCGATCTCGACCGGTGGCCTGGCACCCGCCCTCGCAGGTCTGCTCCGCGAAGCGATCGACGCGATCCTCCCCGAGGATCTCGATCGATGGGGCGAGGTCGCGACCCGCGCACGCGCCGACTGGAAGCGCGACAAGATCCCGATGCCCGAGCGCCGGCCACTGCTGCTGCGCGCGCTCGATCGCATCTACACGGGGGCGCAGTCGTGAGCGGTATCGTCTCGCTCGTCGGTGCCGGCCCCGGTGATCCCGAGCTGATGACCGTGCGCGCCGTCGACCGGCTGCGCCGCGCGGACCTCGTGCTCTACGACGCGCTCACGCCCGAGCTGCTGCTCGAGCTCGCGCCGAAGGCGAAGCGGTTCTATGTCGGCAAGCGCGCCGAGCGTCACTCGATCGATCAGGACGGCATCCACCGCCTGATGATTCGCGCCGCGCAGCGTGGTGAGCGCGTGGTTCGCCTCAAGTGTGGCGACCCGTTCGTGCTCGGTCGCGGTGGCGAGGAAGCGCTCGCGCTCGAGGCCGCCGGCGTCGCCTACGAGGTCGTGCCCGGTCTGTCGTCGGCGATCGCGGCCCCTGCCCTCGCCGGCATCCCGCTCACCCATCGCGGGCTCGCGACCGGATTCGCGGTCGTGTCCGGCCATGCAGCGAGTGCCTACGGACCCGCGCTCGATTCCATCGCCCCCGGCTCGCTCACGCTCGTCGTGCTCATGGGCCTGCGTACGCGCGGCGAGATCGCTGCCCGCCTGATCGCGCGCGGCTGGGCGGCCGAGACGCCCGCGGCGATCGTCCTCGGTGCATCGCACGACGGCTCCGCTCGCTGGCTCGGTACGCTGGCGACGCTCGCCGAGGCCAACATCGACATGGAGCTCGCCGGCATCCTGGTCGTGGGCGCGGTGGTCTCGCTCGCGACGACGATCGCAAACGCATACGAAGACACTGCTCCAGCGCATGAAGCGCTCACCGAAAGCGGCTAGACGTGCCTGTAGCAAATGCCTGGGTCGTGACGGCAAAATTCACCGATGACGCTGCCAACGTGTGGCGTCGCGCCGATGGGACGTGGTCGCGCGACCTGCAGCAAGCAGCGGTCGTGGCCGATGAAGCGACTGCGAAGTCGCAAGCTGCGACTGCCGCGGCAACCGAGCAGCGCCAGATCTCGGACCCCTACGTGATCGAGGTGTTCGCCGAGGGCGGCACGATCGATCCGCTGACCGCACGTGAGCGCATCCGCGCCACGGGCCCCACTGTTCACACGCGTCGACTGGGTCGCTAGGAGCTGTATGTATCAGTACGACGATCTCGATCGCCGCATCATCACCGACCGCGCGCAGCAGTTTCGCGGTCAGGTCGAGCGCCGCCTCACCGGTGAGATCACCGAGGAGGAGTTCAAGCCGCTCCGGCTACAGAACGGCCTCTACGCGCAGCTGCACGCGTACATGCTCCGCGTCGCCGTTCCCTACGGCCTGCTCAGCTCGACGCAGGTGCGCAAGCTCGCGCATATCGCGCGGACCTACGACAAGGGCTACGCGCACCTGACCACCCGCCAGAACTTCCAGTACAACTGGCCCAAGCTCTCGGACGTGCCGACGATTCTCGACGAGCTCGCGAGCGTCGAGATGCACGCGGTCCAGACCAGCGGCAACTGCGTTCGCAACATCACGTCGGATCACTTCGCGGGCATCGCGACCGACGAGCTCGAGGACCCGAGGCCCTACTGCGAGATCTTGCGCCAGTGGTCGACGTTCCATCCCGAGTTCGCCGCGCTGCCGCGCAAGTTCAAGATCGCGGTGACCGGCGCGCCCGGCGAGGACCGCACCGCCGTTCGGTTCCACGACATCGGCGTGCGCATCGTCGAGAAAGAGGGTGAGCGCGGCTTCGAGATCCTCGTCGGTGGCGGCATGGGCCGCACCCCGGTGATCGGCGTGGTCATCCGCGACTTCCTGCCGAAGCGCCACTTGCTCTCGTATATCGAGAGCATCCTGCGCGTGTACAACCTGTACGGACGCCGCGACAACAAGTTCAAGGCCCGCATCAAGATCCTCGTCACCGCGCTCGGCATCGCGGAGTTCCGCCGCCGCGTCGACGAGGACTGGGAGGCATCGCGCACCGCCCAGCTCGAGCTACCGGATGAAGAGATCGCGCGCGTCGCGGCGTTCTTCCAGCCGCCGCCCTACGAGACGCTGCCGCCCTCCCACGCGCAGCTCGATGCGTGGATGCTCGGCAAGGACCGCGAGCTCGGCAACTTCGTCAAGAACAACATCGTGCGCCACAAGGTGCCCGGCTACAGCGGCGTGGTGATCTCGGTGAAGATGCCCGGCGTTCCGCCCGGTGACATCACCGATACGCAGCTCGACTCGGTGGCGGCGCTCGCCGACAAGTACTCGTTCGGCGAGGTCGTGGTCACGCACACGCAGAACCTCGTGCTGCCGAGTGTCAAGTCGTCGGACCTGCCGGCCCTGCACGCGGACCTCGTCGCGCTCGAGCTGGGCAAGTCGAACATCAACAAGCTCACCGATGTGATCACGTGCCCCGGCCTCGACTTCTGCGACCTCGCGAATGCGCGCAGCATCCCGCTCAGCCTCGAGATCCAGGAGCGCTTCGACCGCGTCGACTACCTCAACGACCTCGGTGAGGTGAGCATCAAGATCAGCGGCTGCATCAACGCGTGCGGCCATCACCACGTCGGCAACATCGGGATCCTCGGCATCGACAAGCGCGGCGAGGAGTTCTACCAGCTGATGCTCGGCGGTAGCCCGGGCAACGATGCATCGATCGGCAAGATCCTCGGCGCGGCGTTGCCACAAGGCGAGATCATCAACGCCGTCGAGAAGGTGCTCGCACGCTACCTCGAGGTGCGTGACTCGGCAGACGAGCGCTTCATCGAGACCGTGCGGCGCCTTGGCTTCGATCCTTTCCGGCACGCCGTCTACGGTGACGCCGCGGCGAGCGCAGGAGCCGAGTCGTGAGCGAGCAGATCATTCGCAAGCGCGCGATCGTCGCCGACGACTTCGTGCACATCGCCGACGACGTTGAGCTGCCGGCGAGCGGCCAGCCCATCGTCTCGCTCGCGCGCTACATCAAGCACGGTGGCGAGCTCGTCGAGCGTTTCGCGCGCCTGGGGGTTCGCGTGCCGAGCGACAAGCTTCCGCAGGACATCCCGAACATCCCGCGGCTCGCGCTGATCGCGATCGAGTTCCCCAAGTTCACCGATGGGCGTGGCTACTCGGTCGGTCGCATGCTGCGCGAGCGGCACGGCTTCACCGGGGAGCTACGCGCGGTTGGCTGGGTGTTGCGAGACAATCTGAGCTACCTGGAGCGCTGCGGCTTCGACGCCTTCGAGCTCAAGGCCGGCAAGTCGCTCGAGAGCGCGCTCGAAGCCTTTGGTGAGCTATCGGTCACTTACCAGGCCGGCATCGAAGACAAGCGCCCGATCTATCGTCGACGATAATGGCGTAAGATCAGCCGATGCGGGCGTTGGCATTGGCGCTGCTCGCCGGCTGTTACAGCCCGGCGCCGCCTGCGGGTGCGCCTTGCGGCGAGAACGGTGCGTGCCCATCGGGCATGTCGTGCGTCGGCGGCTTCTGCGGCGGCGGTAGCGCGACGGACGCCGAGGTCGTCGCGATCGACGCCATCGATGCGTTGACCTGCACCACGTGGAACGCGCGGCATGTCGAGCCCTGCGCGTTGCCCGCGCCGATCGGCGATCTCAGCCTGACCGATGCGCTGTCCGGCTTCAGCTGGGATACCGACACCGGCGAGCTCAAGGGCAAGATGGGCACGGTCATTCTCGTCACGACGATGACGATGACGCAGGCCGATGGTCCCGACGTGCTGCTCGCGTCCGTCAATGACCTCACGATGGAAGCGGGCGCGACGCTCACGGTCACCGGCGACCGCGCGCTGCTCATCGCGGTCAACGGCACCGCGCAGATCGACGGTGACATCACCGCGAACGCGGTCCTCGGTACTGCGGGTCCCGGTGGCTCGGGGTTCACGACCGATCTCTGCCCCAGCGAGCAGACCGGCAATCCAGGCACCGCCGGTACGCCCGCGACCGGCGGAGGCGGCGGAGGGTTTCAGGGCAACGGTGGACGTGGCGGCAACACCGGCGGATTGCGCGGGGTCGGGCTGGCGGCGCCCCCCACTGTGATTCGCGGCGGATGCGCCGGCGGCGGCGGTGGCGTGGGGACCGGGGCCGGCGCACCTCGCGGCGGCGGCGGCGGGGCGATCGCCATCGACGCACGCATCGCCATCCAGATCGGCGCGGGCGGATCGATCAGCGCTGGTGGTGGTGGCGGCTCGTCGGGACGGGCCTTCTACGGCGGCGGTGGTGGCGGCGGCTCCGGTGGCCTCATCGGTCTGAATGCGCCCCTCATCACGGTTGCGGGAACGCTCGCGGCCAACGGTGGCGGCGGCGGCGGTGGCGCAAGCGACATCGGCACCGGTGGCAACGGCAATACCGGCGCCGCGAGTGCCAACGCTGCCGCGGGCGGCAGCGGCGCGACAGCGTCGACCGTTGGCGCGTGCGGCAAGGGCGGCAACGGCTCGTTTGGCGGAACGCTCGATGCGCAGGACGGAACCACCGTTCCATGTGGTGGCGGCGGTGCGGGTGGCGGCGCCGGCTTCATCCTGTTCTGGTCGCCGACGCAGACCGTGACCGGCACCGTGTCGCCGCCCGCGCTGAGCGGACCCTAGCGCGACGACTTCACGGTCGGACGCGTCGCATTGATGATCATGCCGACGACGCCTGCCGTGACGAGCAGCGCGCCGGCGACCATCGCGCCACCGAATGGCAGGTCGAACTCGGAGCAGCCGGTTCCCATGCACGGCGCGTCGTCTTCGAGCACGTCGCTGGTGATCGCAGCGGCGCCGCCGAGGATCAGGACGGTGTTACCAGCGTACGACCAGCCCTTCGCGGACGAGTTGTAGCCAAAGCAACCCGTCGAGAGTGCTGCGCACAGAACGAGAGCGACCCCTCTCATGCGCAAACAGTATCACCTGTGCGATCCTCTGCGCACGTGGCACGTCGTTCTCCGCTGCTGCCGATCTTCCTGATCGTCTTGGTCGACGTGCTGGGGTTCACGATCGTGATCCCGCTCCTCGCGTTCTACGCCGAGAAGTTCGGCGCGACCCCGCTCGTCGCGACCACACTGGTCTCGGTCTACGCGACGTGCTCGTTGCTCTCGACGCCGATCATCGGGCGCCTGTCCGATCGCTACGGCCGGCGTCCGCTGCTCCTCGTGAGTCAGGCCGGCACCTGCCTCGGCTTTCTGATGCTCGCGTTCTCGTCGTCGCTATGGATGGTCTTCATCGGCCGGATCCTCGACGGCATCACCGCGGGCAATCTGTCGATCGCGCAGGCCTACATCTCCGATCACACCGAGCCCAAGGATCGCGCGAAGGCGTTCGGGGTGATCGGCGTGGCGTTCGGCTTCGGCTTCTCGCTCGGCCCCGGGCTCGGCGGCGTGCTCAGCAAGGCGTACGGCCCACACATGCCGTTCATCGTCGCAGCGTGTCTGTCGGCCACCAGCATGCTCGCGACCTATCTGCTGCTTCACGAGGACAAGAAGCCCGGCTCGAGCGCCGAGGGCCCGCAGGGTCCCGGCGGGAAGCGCCCCGGCCCGTTCGACATCAAGACCTACCTCGAGTACTTCCGGCGCCCCGGCCTCGGCACGATCTATCTCCAGTTCTTCCTGTTCTCGTTCGCGTTCTCCTGCTTCATGAGCAACTTTGCTTTGTTCTCGGAGCGGCGCTTCACGGTCGGTCACGACATCTCGCGCATCGCAGACCAGCCGTGCCTGCTGCGCGCCGACGACAAGCTCGAGCTGCCCGGCGCCAGGCGCGGCGAGCTCCGGATCGGCGACGAGCCGCTGGTCTACGACAAGCAGTGGGTGATCGTCGACGAGAACACGATCGAGCTCCGCGGCGATGCGTGCGCGCGCATCGACACGGCCAAGATCACCGGCCGGTTCCCGTGGTCCGCACACGAAGTGGGCCTGCTGTTCGTGTTCTCCGGCGTGCTCGGCATCTTGCTACAAGGCGGGCTGCTCGGCCGGCTCGTGAGGAAGTTCGGCGAGGCCAAGCTCGCGATCATGGGCTTCATCGCATCGGCGCTTGGCTACGCGCTGCTCGGCTTCACCTACTCGATTGGCCTGCTACTCGTGGTCGCGGCGCTCAACTCGTTTGGCAACGGCGTGCTCCGCCCTGCCCTGACCAGCCAGCTCACGCAGCTCGTCGGCCGCGAGGAGCAAGGCGTCGCGCTCGGCATCTCCGGCTCGCTGTCCTCGCTCGCGATGATGATGGCGCCACCGACGGGCGGCGTGCTGCTCAACCACGAGTGGCTGCTCGCCTGGGCGATGATTCCGGCGACGGTCGCGACCCTCGGTATCGTCGCTGCCGTGGTCAACCGGAAGCGTGCAACTCCCGCGAGCGCACCGCCACCCGACGAGCTATCGTCCGCGCCATGAACACCAAGGGTTGGCTCGTCGGCGCGGTCGCAGTGGCGGGTATCGGATACGGCATCAAGGGCGGCTGTCTCAACCAGAACGCAAAGGCGCCGGACGAGAAGCTCGCCGCGCGGCTCGATGACCTGTGCGTGATCGCGCGCGAGAACGTCACCTCGCCCGAGCGTGGCGTCCGCAAGCTCGGCCACTACATGGTCAAGCACACCGGCGATCTGATGGCCGACTGGGGCAACACGTTCGCGGTGATCGAGAAGATCACCGACGACACCAAGCACGATGCTCGCGCTCGCCTCGCGCGCGATCGGATCCGCAAGCCGGTGATCCTGTGCGCGCGCGACTGGGCTCGATTCCACGAGGCAGTCGAAGCGAGCCCCGAGGCGACCGCGCTGATCGTCGACTTCAACGTGCGCTTCAACCGCACGATCGAGATCATCTTCGGCCAGGACGCGAAGGTCGATCTACTCGATCTGCCCGCGCGCTTCGGCTCGATTCGCTAGGGCTTGATCTCGAACTTCCAGCTCGCCGCCTCGACGCCGAGGCCGAGCGCGCCACTCGGGCTCTCGTAGGCGAACCGCAGCTCGGCACGCGCCTCGTACGATCCCTTCGTCGCGGTGCAGTGGACGGTGCCGGTCAGCGTCTTGCCCTCGATCTTGAGCTGGTCGCCCTTGAGCGTCGTGGCGTCGCACTTGAGCTCCTTGGGGCCCGTGAACGTGAGCTCCATAGGCGACTTCTTGCTGTAGGTCAGCCACGGCGACAGCTGGATGCGGATCGTGAACGGCAGCTTGCTCGACGGGTTGCCGCCCTTGGCGCCGTCGTTGGTCGTCGTGTACGGCTTGATCGCCGCGGCGAGCTGCTTGACCATCGCGTCGCGCGCATCGAGCTCGTTGATGTCGCCGCTCGTGGTGATCGCCTTCACCTTGCCGTCGACATCGACAACGATCGACCACGGGCCCTTCGCGATACCGAGTGTCTTGAACAGCTTCTTGACGCCGACGCCGCTGGCGACGGTGCCGCGGCCGACACCTTCGCTCTCGCGGATCGGGTCGAGCTTCTTCTTGGCATCACGCGCGGTGCCGTTGATGTAGCCGACGATGTAGACGCCACCGTTCTCGCGCAGCTTGATGACGCGATCGAGGTCCTCGGTGCAGGCCGTGACTTTGGGCGTGCAGAACCAGTGGATGACGACCTTTCCGGCCGCGTCGTTGACCGACGGCGCGCCGAGGGTCCACTTCTGGACTCCCCACGCGCCAGGCGCCAGCTCGAGTGTGTCGCCGACCTTGGGCGCCGCCGCGGCAGGCTGCGCGACCGCGGTGGTGGTGGTGAGCCCAAGGACGAGCGCGGACAGTGCGATGCGTCGAATCATGCCGATAGTCTCCCTCAGTTCCCAAGACGGTGCGAATCGCCGGTTTGTTCAATGTGTGAGGGCGCTTCCACTGAAGCCGCAAGGTGAAGTAGGGTCCGGCCGATGCATGACGACGATAGGCCGTCCGAGCACGTACCCGGCGTGATCGCCAAGCCGGCGGATGCACGGGAATGGTCGGTTCGCGCGGTGATCGCCGGCATCGTGGTCGCCGCGATCATGGGCGGCTCCTACCCCTACATCGTGATGAAGCTCGGCTTCGGACCCAACGTGTCCGTCGTCGCCGCGTTCTTCGGCTACCTGATCCTCGGGATCGCGTTCAAGAACTACACCCGCTGGGAGAATAACATCGTCCAGACGGCGGGCACGTCGGCAGCGCAGACCGCGTTCATGTGCGTGATCCTCGCCGCGTTCGATCTGCTGTCGCAGATGTCGGCGGCAAATGCGGCCAAAGAGGCCGGTGTCACCATCGCGCAGCTGCCACCCGGCAGCTACTACAGCTTCCGGCCCGAGTGGTACGAGTCGTTCCTCTGGCTCACGTTCGCCAGCCTCCTCGGCGTGCTGCTCGCAGTGCCGCTGCGCAAGCACTACATCGAGGACGAGAAGCTGACCTACGCCGATGGCGTCGCAGCGGCCGAAACGATCATCGTCCTCGACGCGCGTGGCGAGGATGCGAAGCGCGCGGCGCGTGCGCTGTTCATCGCGACGATCGCATCCGCGTTCTTGTGGCTGTGCACCCAGGTGTGGGGCGGTCGCTTGTTCGGCACGTACGGCGACGAGCATGGGTTCCTCCCCGAGATCGTGTTCGCGTCGATGGGCGGTCTGACGTGGGCGACGGCCGGCGCCGGCTTCCAGGTCAGCTTGCTGTCGATCGGCTCCGGCATGATCGTCGGCAATCGCATCAACATCAGCATGGCGATCGGCGCCGTGATCGCGTGGATCATCGGCCCGCACCTGCTCGTGCCCGAGATCATCGACGCACCCGCCCGCGGCAAGCTCCTGCTGTGGATGATGTGGCCCGGCACCGGCATGCTGATCGCCGGCGGCCTCACCGCGCTGTTCCTCAAGTGGAAGACGCTCGTGCGCTCGTTCACGACGCTGTCGGGCGATAGCGTCAAGAGCGAGGACGTCCCGCTCAAGTACATCGCGATCGGTGCCGGCATGGCATCGGTCGGTCTCATCATCGTGCAGCACCTGTTCTTCGATCTGCCGTTCTGGCTCACGACGATCGCGATCGTGCTCTCGATCCCGCTGATGCTCGTCGGTCTGCGCGTGCTCGGCGAGACGAACTGGGGCCCGATCAGCCAGCTCACGAACATGATGCAGGCGATCTTCGCCGGTCTGTCGTCGGGCAACCTGACCGCGAACCTCGCGGCCAGTGGCACGACCGGCACGATCGCCGTGCAGTCCGAGGCGATCATGCAGGACTACAAGGCCGGCTACATCATCGGCTCGACGCCGCGGTTCCTCACCTACTCGCAGCTGATCGCAGCGCCGATCGGCGCGCTCGCGGTCGCGATCGTGTACCCGATGCTGCGCAGCACGTACGGTGTCGGCGCCGAGACGGTCGCGGGCCAGCAGCCGCTCACCTCACCGATCTCGGCACGCATCGCCGGGTTTGCCGACGTGCTGTCCGGGGGCTTCGATCGGCTGCCCGACTACGCGCTCGAGTTCATGGTGGTCGGCGCGGTCCTCGGCATCCTGATCACGATCGGCGAGTCGTTCTGGAAGTACGGCCGCAAGATCTTGCCGTCGGCCACCGGCCTCGGCATCGGCATGATGGTCCCCGGCTTCGTCGTGTTCACGATGGTCCTCGGCGGCATCCTCATGAGCATCTGGATGCGGACCAACCGCCAGAGCGCGGCCAAGCTCGGGATGCCACTGGCGTCCGGGCTCATTGCCGGTGAGGCGGTCATGGCCATTCTCATCCCGGTCTTGATCGCGTTGAAGCTTATCGACCCGTGATAGCGTCGAACGTTATGAGCGTTCAACTCCAGCTAGGAACGGCACAGGCAAAGCTCGAGGGTCCCAACGCGCGACTGTTCGCAGGGCGCGATGCGACGACCTGCCAGCTCGCGTTCGTCGACGGCACGCTGTCACGCCGCCACGCCGAGCTGTTCCTCGATCCGCAGGGCCAGGTGTTCATTCGCGACCTCGGGTCGGCGAACGGCACCTGGATCGACGGCAAGTCGATCGGTCACGAGACGATCGCGCTCAAGCCGGGCATGCAGGTGTGGCTCGGCCACGTCTCGCTCGGCATCACGTTCATGCAGGGCGGTCAGAACATGGGCCAGACCATGATGGTCACCGAAGTTCCCGACGCGCTCAAGGCGCTCATCAACCAGCGCCAGCAGCAGATGCAGCCGCCCGCGGGCAGCTCGATGTCGTCGCTGCCGGCGATGGTCGCGAGCACCACGCCGACACCCAAGGACTACGCGTATCGCAAGCAGGGCAGCAACTCCAACGGCACCCTCCTGATCGCGCTCAAGCAAGACACGTTCTTCAACGGCGCGCAGCTCGACGGCTTCGTCGAGTTCACGTCGACCGACCGTCAGACCGTCGCCTCGATCTTCATCGAGCTCGTCGAGCACTACAAGGGCGGCCCGTCGACCGGCCACGTGTGGGACCGCATGGTCGTGCGTCAGGGTCCGTGGCGCGCCGAGAACGGCGACGTGCTGCCGCTGCCGTTCCAGCTGCGCATCCCACCCGGTACGTCGATGTCGTCGCGCAACTGCCACTGGGAGCTGCGCGGTGAGGTCGATATCAACTGGGCCAGCGACATCGACGGCGCGATCCCGATCACGATGCGCAACCAGGACCTCGAGCGCCTGCGCGACGGCCTCGGCGCGATGGACTTCCGCGTCGAGGAGATCGAGGCCACCGCGCTCGGTCAGACGTTCGAAGGAAAGTTCGCGCCGCCGGGCCACCTCGCGAAGCAGTGGGGCATCAACGACATCACGTTGACCATCGACTACCTCGGCACGAACTTGAAGCTCCGCATGCGCGTCGACAAGAAGGGCTTGCTCAAGCACGACCGCGCTGTCGATCAGGTGATCGAGCTGCCGCGCTTCCGCGCCGCATCGCAGAACGACGTCAACGCGACGCTCAAGCAGATGCTCGACGGCCTGATGGCGAAGTAACCGCGTCGCTACCGCACAAAACAAAACGGCCCGGGATGTTCGTCCCGGGCCGTTCAGCGTTTCGGAAGTGAGTGACTACTTCTTGCCGCCCTTGTTGCCCTTGTCCTTGTCCTCGGTCGGCGCCGGACCCTGGGTGGTGTCCTTGCCCTTGTCCTGCTGCTTCTTGTCGTCTTCGGCCTTCTTCTTGTTGGCCTCGTCCTGCTTGCGCTGCTCGTCCTGCTGACGCTTCGCGTCCGCTTCCGCCTTCTTGCGGTTGTCGTCGTCCTGCTTGCGCTTGTCGTCGTCCTGCTTGCGCTTGTCGTCCTGCTGCTTCTTCTGCTCGTCCTGCTGACGCTTCTGGTCCTCGCGAGCGCGCTTCTCGTCGTCGCGGCGCTTGTCTTCGTCCTGCTTGCGCTTGTCGTCCTGCTGACGCTTCTGCTCGTCCTGCGCCTTCTTCTGGTCCTCGCGAGCGCGCTTCTCGTCTTCCTGCGCCTTCTTGCGTGCGTCCTGCTCGGCGGCACGCTTGGCCTCCTCGTCACGCTTCTGCTGCTCTTGCTCGGCCTTGCGCTTCTGATCGGCGAGGCGCTTCTCGTCTTCTTGACGGCGCTTGTCGATCTCGTCCTTGCGCTTGGCTTCGTCTTCCTTCTCGCGGCGCTGCTGCTCCTCGAAGCGCTTCTGCTGCTCCGCCTTCTGGCGCTCCTGCTCTTCGCGCTGGCGCTTCTGCTCCTGCTCGCGCTTGCGCTCCTCGGCAGCCTGGATGCGTGCGCGCTCCTCGGCCATGCGACGGCGCTCGTCCTCGAGGCGCTTCTGCTCCTGAGCCAGCTTGCGCTGCTCGTCCTCGATTCGTTTGCGATCGGCCTCGCTCTTGGCGCGACCGCGCTCCTCTTCCATGCGACGGCGCTGCTCCTCGAGACGCTGACGATCGGCGTCCTGCTTGCGGCGCTCGTCGGCGAGACGGCGCTGCTCGTCGGCCATGCGCTTCTCGTCCTCGCGCTGCTTGCGCTGCTGCTCCTCGAGCTGACGCTTGATGGCGGCCTCGCCCTGGCGGCGCGTGTCCCACTCCTTCTGGCGCTGCTTCGCGCGCTTGTCCGCTTCCCTGCGGCGATCGCGCTCGAAGCGGCCCAGCTCGCGCGGCTCGACGCGATCCTTCTTGAAATAGACGTTGTAACGCTTGAACCAGCTCTCGCTGGGACCGGCGACCCAGTTCCAGTTCTTGTAGCGGTTGTAGCGAACGACCGGGACCGAGGTCTTCAGGTAGTTGCCGCCCGAGAGGAACCGGCGCGAGATGTCGGTCGCGAACAGATCGTTCGCGCGCACGAAGCGCCAGTGATCGTCGGGAACGTACGCATCCTGGCTGTAACCAGCCGGCGCCCAACCAACCCAACCATCACCCTGACGCCACGAGACCCACGACGGGCCCCACGTGAGATCCGGCGCCCACACCCAGCGGTTGAGATAGACCCAGCGGCCGTAGTGATCCGTGGCCCAGCCGAACTGGTCGTACGAAACCCACAGCAGACCGTAGTCCGTGTACTTCCAGTAACCGTTCGTATACGGCTGGTAGTTAGCCGTCGACGGCACGAACACCCAGCCGTACGTCTGGTCGTTGTACCAGGTACCGTACGGATCGAGCTGGTCGTAGAACACGTCGACGCTCCACACGGCATCGCCGGAGAAGGTGACGTTGACGTCGTAGTAGCCAGGCTCGTCGTAATAGACCGGCTCCGGCGCGGGCGGCTGCACCGGCTGGACCGGCTGATCGACCGGCGGAGGCGGCTGCGTGTAGTTGGGGGGCGGCGGCTGATTCTGATAGCCGTACCGCGGGGGCGGGCTGGTCGAACCTTGGACCGTGCAGCTCGCGAACAAGAGACCAGCAAGTGCGGTACGTAGACGCATAGAACCTTTCGACGGGACCGGGGAGTCCGGAATTCACCGGCACCATACCCTCATTTTCCACTGATCGCTGAGGGTTAGGCGGTTGCGTTACTGCGACGTGCTGAGTCGCGCATCGTCGAACGCGGCAATGCCGGCATTGCTCGACGAGCCGAACGAACCGGCGCCGAGCTCGTACGAGACCATCGGCTCGGTCAAAAACATCGTCGATGCCAGCACCGTGTAGGCCACGCCGTCGGCGGACACGTCCCAGTACGTGGTGCCGCTCTCCTGGCGGATGCGCCAGTACGCATGCTGGGCGTTGTCGAACGGCAAGCTGAGGAGCGTCGCAACCTGCTTGTCGAGGTGCGTGCGCACGCCGACAAAACCTTGGTAGAGCGCGAACTCGACCTGCTCCATTCCCCCGAGCAGCTTGAAGTACTGGATGCCATTGCTCGTGGGGGTCGTGATGACGCGGACCACACCGCACAGGCCCTCCGACGGATATGCGATCGACTTGTAGCCGGCGTAACGACCGTCGGAAACGTTGGCCGCATATGCGATCTCGAAGCGGCTATTCATCTCGCGCAGCGTCAGTCCGGAATTCGTGTACGTCGTGAACGGCGCGGGCGTCCCGTCGTCGAAGCCGTCGTTGATCAACGGCTGCGTCCCGCATGCGGCCGCGGCGATGCCATCGCCGAGGATCACGGCGTCCTGCGAGAGCCCGAGCTCGTCGGGTGGCGCGCCGCTGTCGTTGGTCCCGCTCGCGTTGCCGAAGCCGAGCCGTCCGCAGCCGGCCAGCAGCAAGAGCATCAGCGCGCGCGGCATGCCGGCGATTGTACCGGGTTAGTTGCCGCCGGCCTTCTGTAGCTTCGTGCCGATCGCCTTCAAGCGCTGGTGCAGCGCATGAGCCTGCTCTCCCAGCTCCTCGAAGTCGACGTCGTGACAGCGGGTCGACAGCTGCTGGGCGCGCTCCGATAGCGCGAGGACCTTCGTCGAGACGTCAGCCGTATCCGGCCGGGCGGCGCCCTCGGCTGCGGTCTCGTTGACGGAAGCGACCAGCCCGTTCACTTCCGAGATCTCACCCGCGAGGGCGGTCAGCGACGTCATCAGCTCGCTCAGTGTCTGGTGCCGCGCATGAATCGACGGCGCGTAGTCGATCACTTTCTTGGACAGCTGCTCCTGCTGCTGGCGTACGCCACTGATCGCCTCGACCAGCTGCTTGCCGACCGTCTGCAAGCGCTGCTCGGAGGACTCGATCTCGATGAGCGTGTCTCGCGCGCGCTGCAGGTGCTTGAGCGTGGTGAGTGGCGTCTTGAGTAACAGTTCGCCCAGCCGAGCATAGGTGACGAGCTCGGTATCGAACGCTTCGGCGGCGCTCACGAGCGCGGAGTCAGACTCTGACTTGGCCATGCCGCTCTATACACCAGCTACACGCCACGCGGCTCGCACAGCCACAGCCGCATCGGCTGCTCCTGCGCGGTGAACACCTGTGTCGGTGCCCAGCCCGCCGCGACGAGCAGGCCGCGCATCGCCTGCAGCGAGTGCTTGTACGCGTATCCGACGACGATCGGCTCGTGCGCCGCGAGCGCGAACGGCTCGCCGCTGACACGGACCTCGTGGGCCCAGCGAGACACCAGGTGCAGCTCCACGCGGGACTCGTCCTGGTTCCACACCGCGCGATGATCGAACGCATCCGGATCGAACGTCGCGTCGCGCGTCTCGACGAGATGCACGAGCGCGTGCTTGCTGATCGCGGCGGTTCGGCCGTCGGCGTCCGCATAGGCGTGCAGTAGCGCGTCGCGGTCATGCGTACCGTCGGCAGCGACGAGCAGGCGCGCGTTCGGTCCAGCGATCCGTTGCAGGCCGCCGAGAGCCGCGACCGCTTCGTGCGGCTCGAGCCGGCCGACCTCGTCGCCCGGAACAAACACCAGGGTCTTGCCGTGCGGGCGGCGCGGCGGCGGGAGCGTGAGCGGTCCCGTGAGCTCGCCGATCGCGATATAGGCCGCGGGCTCGTCGAGCGCCTCGAGTAAACGCTTGCTGCGAATATCGCCGCCCGGGCCCGGCTCGATCACGCGCGCCGCGACGCCGACGGCGGTCGCGATCGCGGGCAGGTGAGCATCGAGGAGCCGCAGCTCGGTGCGGCCCAGGTAGTAGTCGTCGAGGCCGCGCAGCTCGGCCCGCAGCTGAGCGCCCGTACCGACGTCGAGCAGCCGGGTCGGCAATCGCTTCGGCTCGGACCGCAGTCCGGCGAGTACGTCATCGGCGCTCGTCAGCGCGCCGTCGCACGGCGAGCGATAGCGCGCAGATTGAGATCGTGCGAGTAGCTGCCCTCGAGCCGGCATTCAGAGGCTCACTGATGCAGCGGCCATACCATCTGGAATGTGCCGTGCACCGAGTAGATGCATGACATTGCAATCCGCTCTCGTGGTCGTCGGACTCGTGCTGCTGGTCCTCGCGGTGATGCGGTTCTCGCGCAAGCGCGACCCGCAGGATCAGCCTGGCATCGACGGCAAGTCGCACTGGATCTATCGCGGCGGCATCTTCGACCTCCCGCTGATGAAGCGGGCGGGCATCACGCGCGCGGACATCGACGCGGCGGTGGAGAAGAACGCAGCGACACTCCGAGACGTCCGTGAAGTTCGCCTCGAAGCGTCCGGCGAGCTCAGCGTGATCCGCTAGTCGTCTACTGGATCGGGTGGAGCTCTGCTGCCTGGGCAGTCTCGGCCGGCACTTGCTTGCTGGGGCCGGTCGCCAGCACCGCCTCGAACATGGCGAGGCAGTCATTGCCGAGGGCGGCCAGCTCGTCCTTGTCGAGCAGCTTGCGCACCTTCGGGAACAGCTCGCCCTCCTCCTCCTCGCGGGCGTGATGACGGACCTGCTCCTTGAGCACGGTCAGCTTGGCGTCGAAGTGCGCGTCCTCGACATCGAGCGACAGCATGTCCGCGAGGATGCGCTTGACCGACAGGTGTTCCTCGGTCGACTCGATCAGGAGCTCCTCCGTCTGCTTCGCCATCACCGACGGGTAGAAGAGTTTCTCTTCCATCGTGGCGTGGGCGGCGAGGTTGTCGGCCAGCTCGGTGAACAGCTCCGCTTTCTCGCCCGGATCGTCGCTGTCCTCGATCTTCCCGATCAGCTCATCCACCTCGTCGTGCTGCATCTTAAGCAATTCCAAGATATCGGTTGTTTCCTTCATGCCAGAGGGTCGTGCAGTGCATATGCCACGCGCCGAATTGGCAGCCGCACAACGCTTTCTTGCGTTGGGAAGCGAACCGCGCCAACACTCGTGTACATGCGAGTCAGGAGCAGTCTGATCATCGTCTCGGCGCTGGCTACGAGCGCGCAGGCAGAAGGCGATGCGCTCGTCGACACGCTAGGGCCGCGCGAGATCGCCGTCGGCGAAGCCATGCGTGGCGGCGCAACGGGCGCCAGTGCCATCGGGCTCAATCCATCCGGCCTGCCATTGAACCGCGAGCTCGTGTTCCAAGGTGGATATGGCTACCGGGCCTCGGATCAAACCTCGCTGATCGGCGTGTCCGCGTGTGACTCGACCAACGCAGCTCCCGGGTGTTTCTACTACAACCACTCGGGTGCCAATCCAGAGCTGTCAGGCACGATGACGCATCAGAGCACTCACCTCGCTGGCGGCGCCTTCAGCTACCCGGTCACGCCGCGGGTGTTTCTCGGCTCGGGCATCAAGTACTTCAGCTCCAAAGACGACGCGATGGGCAGCTCGGATTCGAGCGGCTGGAACTGGGACCTCGGCATGACCTTGCGGATCACCGACATGATCAACGTCGGTGCCTCGGGACAGAACCTGTGGGGCGCAGACTCGCCGGACTTCCCACGAGCCGTCGGTGGCGGCGTGCTCGCCCGTCCGATGCAGACGCTCTCGGTCTCGTTCGACGCGCGCTGGAAGCTCGACGGCGATGACCGCTCGGCTCGCTACGGTGGCGGCGCGGAGTTCCTCTTGCGGACCGGCAGCAGCGCGATCCCACTGCGCGTGGGCGGCCTGCGCGACAACGGGCTCGGCGCGACGTATGTCTCGGCCGGGGTCGGCTACGCGCACATGAAGGGCGCGTTCGATATCGCAGGCCGCTACGCCGTCAGCGGCGACGACGCGACGATGATCATCGCCAGCCTCCGGTTCTACGGACCGCGCCTCCCGGATAGTGGGACCGGCATCAGCGCCGCCGACTAGCGCGGTCTGCCGAAACGCAAAAAGCCGGTCATCCGCGAGGACGACCGGCTTGTTTGCTTTCAGTTACGAGCGAAGCTGATTACCAGCGATCGCCGCCGCCGCCACCGCCGCCGCGACCACGACCACGACCACCACGGCCGCGATCACCGTCGCCGCCGCCGCCGCCGCCGCCGCCCCAGTCACCGCCGCCGCCGCCGCCGCGGTAGCCACCGCCGCCGCCGCCGCCGCCGCTATAGCCACCGCCGCCGCCGCCGCCGCGCTGCTGGCGCTGCTCGGCTTCGTTGACGCGCAGAGGGCGACCGTCGAGGGTCTTGCCGTCCATGCCTTGAATGGCCTTGGCGGCCTCCTCGGCGGTTCCCATCGTCACGAACGCGAAGCCGCGCGAGCGGCCCGTTTCACGGTCGGAGACGAGGTGGACGTCCGAAACGGTGCCGAACTCCTGAAAGGCAGTGCGGACGCCGTCGGCGTTCGTGTTGAAGGAAAGGTTTCCAACGTACAGACGAGTGTTCATCTCAGCTTGTGCTCAGTCGCTAGCCCTGCGTGTGTCATGTGTCCCGCCCCGGAGGGGCCTTCGTGCTCGGAGGCGGGTTTCTGGGTGCGATCGCGAAGTTACACCCGTCACTGGCAAAATCCATCGAAATTGCGGCCTCACACAAAACCCACGGGAGCGGAAACCCGTCCCCCTGACCGAGTGTCTGTTGATCCACACGGTTATGCTGGCCCGGCCCCATGTCTGAGCTCGAGCAAACCATGCTCAAGCGGCTCCGGGACCGTGATGAGCGGGCCTTCCGCGAGCTGGTGGGGCTCCATCGCGACCGGGTCTACAACATCACGTACCGGATGCTCGGCAACAAGGCCGAGGCCGAGGACGTGGCTCAGGAAGTGTTCATCACGGTCTTCAAGACGATCGACACCTTCCGCTAGGAGTCGAAGTTCTCGACCTGGCTCTACCGGGTGGCGGTGAACCACTGCAAGAACAGGATCAAGTACCTGGCGCGGCGGCACGACCGTGACCGCGACGAGCTCGATGAGAGCACGCAGGGCTCGAGCACCGGCAACGGCGCGATCGGCTCTGCCCCGCCCCGCTCGCCGGATGCCGCGCTCGCGGGCGTGCAGATGGAAGAGGTACTGCGCGAGGCGATCAACAGCCTCGATGCCGAACAGAAGATGGTCGTGATTCTGCGCGACATCGAGGATCTATCGATCGAAGAGATCTGCGCGATCACCGACATGCCGGACGGCACGGTGAAGTCGCGGCTACATCGCGCGCGACTCGCGCTCCGCAAGAAGCTCCAGCGCGCCGGCATCGGTCAGGAGGCAGGTGACGAATGAGTATCGAAGAAGAAGTCGAAGACGACGTTCCGGACGAGGTCATCATCGCGGTGACCGATTACGTCGAGGGCAAGCTCACCGGCGCGGCGAAGGCGGATGTCGAAGCGAAGCTCGCCTCGGACAAGCCCGAGGACCGCGTCTGGAAGCAGACGCACGAAGAGATGACCGAGGCCCGCAAGGCGATCTCGGGGATTCGCAAGCAGAAGGCACCCGACACGTTCGTCGAGGATGTGACTGCGACGATCCACAAGCGTTCGGCTGGCGGCTTCTTCGCGCGCCGCACGCTTGGCGACCGCGTGCCGTTCGGCGTGCTGCTGATCGTCGCGATGCTCGCGCTCGGTGTGGTCGGATATCTCATGTGGTCATCGCCGACCGGCTCGCTGAAAGTTCAGGAGCAGCCCGAGGCGCCCAAGCACAAGCCGCTCGACATCGAGCGTCCCTAGCGATACAGAGATCGTATGGACTGGATGGACAAGGTGGCGCTCGGCATCGTCGGCGGCGTCGTGCTCATCGTCCTGCTCGATCCGATCGTCAGCCTGCTCGGCGCGTTTTTCGGCGCGTTCCGCAAGGGCCGCTAGGTCTGCGGCAGCAGCGAGTCGCAGAACTGCTTGAGCGGTTCGCGACGCTCGGGCGGCACGTACTCGAGGTTGAGCTGGCGGTCCGTGACCTCGAAGAAGGCGCGATCGGCCGCGAGTAGCTCGACCTCGGCGCGCTCGATGTTGTTCCCGTCAACGTCGTCGAGATTCTTGCGCACCACGTCGGCTTCGGCGTCGAGCCTGTTCTCGACGAAGAACCCACCGATGATGAGCTTGGCCTTGACCGCCATCGTGTGGAGGTCGTTGCCGGTACGGTGCGGCAGCGCGAGGAAGATCTTGAGCAGCTCTCCGGCGACCGGCGACGCGCGCTCGTAGGCGCGGCGTGTGACGAAGCCGAGATCGAACAGCGCGAGCTGCGGCGCGAACAACATGCCCGACGTGCGCGCCATCGTCGCGTAGTACGAGAAGTGGGTGCCGATCGCGCGCAGCAGCTCGGGGCGGTCAGACAGGTCGCGGCCGAGGCGGCGGTACTGGTGGAACACGTCGTAGACCGCGCGCAGGTTGCGAGCCTTGATGGCCTCGCGGCAGAAGTTGTTGAAAAACCGGATGCAAAGCCGGATCGTCTGCTCGTCGTGATGCAGGTCTGCGCGGCACGCGATCACGCGCGTCGCGTCGGAGAACGTCGACACGGTGTCGTTCGCGCCGTGCAGCGCGCGCAAGAAGCCGTGCTCGATCTGCTGCAGACACTTCATCTCGAACCAGGTGCGGTTCTCGGTCAGCATCTCGAGCGCCTCGTCGGACAGGCCGACGAAGTCCGCGCGATCGACCGCGAACCAGTCCTTCGGCATGCGCGCCTTGTACTTGTCGTACTCGTCGAGCATCTGCTTGATGCCCCACGTGCCTTCCGCCGCGACGTCGCGATCGTTGCGATCGAGCGACTTGATGATGATCGTGCCGAGCTGGCTGATGCGCATGGAGACTTCCTTCTGCGCATCCGACGGGTCGAGCCGGCGGCTCGCGACGCCCTCGACGACGGTCATCGTGTTCTCGCGCAGGCGAATGAGCAGCCGCGACGGATCGACGAACCGCACCACGTAGAAGAAGTACGGCAGCACGATCGCCCAGCCGATGATCGCCATGAAGATCGCAATGGAGATCGACCACCGCGGCTGGAACTCGGGACCAATCATGTACTGGACCCACAGCACGTGCGCGGCGCCGAACGCGATGAACGACAGCACCCAGCGGTTGATGCTGTCCGTCAAGAACATCTCGATCAGTTTCGGCGTGTGCATGTTCGCCGTGAGCGGGATCGCGAGACCGATGGTCGCGATGAGCATCGCGAGCACGTTGTTATACGCACGCGCCATCGGGCTCAGGATGTCGACGAGCTTGGCGCCGTTGTTGACGTCGGCCCAGCTCATCGCGCCCCAGCCGGGATAACCGGCCGCGCTCCATTCGGCGAAGAACTCCAAACCGAAGATCCCCGCGAATGCCACGAATGCGATCACGAACGACCGCACGAATAGCTTACGCATGGCGGCGCCTAGGGTACTACGAGGTCATCGAGGCTGCTAATCGGAGTCGTCTTCCTGCAGGAACGCGAAGTAGCGCTCCGGCAGGTCATCGAACTCGAGCGAGCCGCCGCAGTTGGGGCACTTGAACGCGGGCGGCTCGAGGGCCGAGGCGAGGATCGCCGCGGACTGCAGCAGGCGCTCCTCCTGGTGATCGCAGGCGATGCAGTGGAACGGCGCGAAGAACGACGTCACCGTGCCGCGGCCGATCACATCGCGCACCATCGAGGCCTGCAGCACGAACGGCACGCTGCACGCATGGAATTCGTAGCCCTGGATGCGCGCCTGGCGCAGGAACTCGCACCACGCGCGAACGCCGAGCGAGTTCATGTACGTGACCTGCGCCATGTCGAACACGACGCGGCCGACCATCGCGGGCAGCAGCTCGTCGAAGGTGGTGGCCTCGGTGAAGTCGCCGCGCAACACCACGCGCGTGCGCTCGCCGTCTTTCTGGACCTGCCACTGCGTGAGCTTCGCGAGCTGCGTGCGGGCGGCGTCGTCGAGGGCGGTGAACGCGACGCCGACGACCGTCTTGCCGTCGCGGGGCTGTGCCCATACGGCCGTGCCCTTGATGCCGACCGCTTCCTCGCCGTCGGGCGCGATCGTGATGTCGATGATCTGCCCTTCGGTCACGGCCTCGGGCACCACGACGCGAACGCCGTCGATCGACAGGTTCGACACGGTGGCCTCGACCTTGCGGCCGCCGATCTGGACGGTCACCGCGAACGCCTCGGTTCCAGGCCGCGGCTCGCCGAGCTGGATCGCGATCACGTCGTGGAGCTCGTCGGCCGTCATCGGCGCGATCAGCAGCTCGTCACAGCCGCTCGCCGACACCTCGCGCATCTGATCGCCCGACAGCCGCTTGCCGGCCACCAGGATCACGCGCGCCGACGGGTTGTGCGCCTTGCACTGCTTGGCCACGGAGTAGCCATCCGCCTCGGCATCGAGCACCACCAGCGGCGGCTCCTCGCGCTTGAACAGCTCCATCGCATCCGTGGCGCTCTGCGCGACCAGGAGCTGCAAGCCGAGCCGCTGGAACGGCGGCGCGGTGAAGTGCCGCAGTAGCTCGCTGTTGTTCGAGACCAGGACCTTGGGCACGTGCAGCCCCAGGGTACTACAGGACCGCGCGCAGGATGACGATGACGGCGATCAGCGCGAGGAATGCGCCGCCGATCGTGGCCAGGCCGCGCACCCACGTGCCGCGATCATAGGCCTCGCGCTCCGCGGTCAGCTTCTCGATCTCGGTCGTACGCGCTGTGATTGCGCCGCGCAGGCGATCGATGCGCTGGTAGAGCTCGGCGAAGGACGGGTCCTCGACCCGGTTCAGGTTGACCAGCGTGCCAAGCGTCACGAGGCGGCGCTGGATCTCACCCTCGGCGAGCCCGACCTCGCGCGCCTTGCGCTTCTGCTCGGCGTCGAGCTCGGCCAGGCGGTGGCCGTGGCCTTCGCGGGCATCGTTGAGCGTACGCTTGGCCGCGTCGAGCTCGGCCTTCGCCGCATCGAGCCGCGCGTTGACCTCGCTGATCGGCCGCTCGAGTGCGGTGATCCGGCGATCGACATCCTGCTTGTCGGGCTCGAGCGTCGCTGCCTCCTTGCGGAGCCCCTCGGCGGCGCGACGGAACTCCTGCCGCTGATCTCCGAGCGGCGCCGAGCCCGCCTGGCGCTCCTGATCGTCCGCATTCTTGAGGAAGTTCTTCTGCCGGCGCTCGAGGTCCTTGCGCGAATCGCGAAGTGCACGGCGCTGTGCCTCGAGCTGCGTGCTCTCGCGCTGCGCCTCTTCGACCATGCGCTCGGCCTCGACGAGCTTCTCGTTGCGCTCGCGCTCGATGTCACCGAACTTGGAGTTCTCCTCGGCCTTGCGACCCTCGACGTCGCCCGACTCGCGCTGCAAGACCGCGATGCGCTCCTCGGCGGCGGTGATCGCGCCGTTCTCGGCAGAGAACACGCGCCCCTCGACCTTCGCGGAGCGTGCCGCGCGACCGAGCGCGCCGAGCACCTGGTCGAGCGCCTCGGTGTCCTGCTTGATCTCGACGCCGAGCTGCTTGATCGCACCGCGCCGCTGCCAGCGCGCGATCGTGAACTGATAGGTGTAGCGGGCCGCGTGAACGAGACCCGGCTCCGGGATCTCGGGGATGGCGTTGACCTTCGGCGGCGCGAACGGGCGGTCGACGAGCGCGTCGGCGCGGTGGATGCGCGTGGGCGGCGGATCGTGCGGCGTCCCGCCGAGGGACACGATATCCAGCGGCTGCGACGTCGGCGCGGTGTCAGCCATCGGCATCGGCAGCGGCGGCGGCATCGAGCCGGTCTTCGGCCGCGGCTGCCCGGGCGACGGCATGGGCAGCGGCGACGGCGGCGGCAGCGACGACGCTTGCGGCAGCGGCGACGGCGGCGGCAGCGACGACGCTTGCGGCCGCGACAGCGACATCGGCGAGAGCGCGCTCGACTTCGAGGCGGGCGGTAGTGCACTCGACGAGTTGGCGCCGCGGCGATCGCCGATGATCGGCTGCTCGACTGACGAGACCTCGCGGCGCAGCGCGGCCGGCGACGGTGACAGCGCGTTGAACAGCTCGGGGCTCGGCGGCGGCGGCAACGCGGGTGCGCTATCGCGGTTGACGAGCGTGGTGACCGACGTGACGTCCGCCGGCGGCGGGGTCGACGCGGCGACGACCGGGGTCGACCAGCTCGACGACAGCGAGGGCGCGGCCGCTTCCGGCACCCCGGTCACCGGCGGCAGCGTCGACGGGCGTCGCGGCGCGACGTTGCCGGCGATCGGCGTGGTCGGGATCGGAGGCGGCAGCGTGTTGCCTGACTTGCGCGCGGGGGTTGGCGGCGGCGCGGTGTTACCGGATGCGCGTGGCGCCGGCGGCACGATATTGGTCGGCGGGCCCTTCGACCCTGCACGGCGCGGAGGCAACGGAGGCAAGCGCCGGCTACACGACGCACACGCGGTGCTGTCGTCGGCATTCTCGGCGCTGCAGAACGGGCAGAACCTCACTGCGCCGTGTCCTCGCTCGCCTTCAGCACGCCCGCATCGTAGACGACCTGGCCATCCACGATGGTCATGATGACCTTACGTTGAAGCAATCCTTTCGGCTCGAGCTTGCCGTCGAAGATCGTGAGGTCGCCCGCCCTGCGCGGGGGC
>JBBQFU010000021.1:0-48576 GCA_038322185.1 Haliangiales bacterium | reverse complement strand
ATCGCCTCGGGCACCGTCGGCTCGCCGATGTCGATCCGCTGGAATCGCCGCGACAACGCGCGGTCGCGCTCGAACGCTTGCCGGTAGTCCTTGAACGTCGTCGAGCCGATGCACCGCAGCTCGCCGTTCGACAGGGGCGGCTTCAGGATGTTCGCCGCGTCCATCGTGCCGCCGCTGGTCGCGCCAGCGCCGACGATGTTGTGGATCTCGTCGATGAACAGGATCGACTTCGGGTTCGCGATCAGGACCTTCATCACGGCCTTGAGCCGCTCCTCGAAGTCACCGCGATAGCGCGTGCCCGCGAGCACCGCCGTCATGTCGAGCGACTACACGGTGGACTCGAGCAACGAATCCGGCACGGCCTTCTCGACGATGCGTAGCGCGAGACCCTCCGCGAGCGCGGTCTTGCCGACGCCGGGCTCGCCGATCAACAGCGGATTGTTCTTGCGGCGACGCGACAGCACCTGGACCATGCGTTCGATCTCGTCGGCGCGGCCGATCAGCGGATCGATCTTGCCCTCGCGCGCGCGCTGCGTGAGATCGACGCAGAACGACTCCAGCGGGTTGTTGATCTTCTGATCCTCGGCGCCGTCGTCCTCGACGCCGGCCGAGCGGCGCTGGATCGCGGGTCCGCCGACATCGACTTTCGACACGCCGTGCGAGATGTAGTTGATGACGTCGAACCGGGTGATGCCCTGCTTCTCGAGCAGGTAGACCGCGTGCGAGTCGCGCTCGCGGAACATCGACGCGATCACGTTGCCGGTCGTCATCTGCTGGCGGCCGGCGGCCTGGACGTGCATCGCGGCGCGCTGGAGCACGCGCTGGAACGCGAGCGTCTGGTCGGGCCCGGACTCTTCCCCTTCCGGAAGCTCGTCGACTTGCTCGTCGAGGAAGCGCGCGAGATCGCCGCGCAAGCCGTCGACGCTCCCGCCGCACTGGACGACAATATCGGCGCCCGTCGGGTCGTCGAGCACGCTGAACAGCAGGTGCTCGAGCGTGAGGTATTCGTGCCGGCGGCCGCGGACGTCGTCGACGGCGCGCTGGAGCGTGGCTTGGAGCTCGGGTGAGAGCATGGCTGTTCCTGGAGTGTAGGAGACGTGGCACGGTGCGGGTACTAGCTATTCGGTCGGCTCGATCGACAGTTGCAGCGGAAACTGCTGAGCTTTTGCCAGAGCCATCGTCTTGGTGACCTTGGTCTCGGCGACCTCGAACGTGTACACGCCCGCGATCCCGACCCCGTTGTTGTGGACGTGGCTCATGATCGCGATCGCGTCTGCCTCGTTCTTATGGAAGACGCTCTGCAGCACCCACACCACGAACTCGCGCGTCGTGTAATCGTCGTTGTGCAGCAGGACCTTGTACATCGGGGGCTTCTTGGTCCGCGTGCGCTCGTCGAGCACCAGCCCCGTCTGTCGCTCACCGTCGCGCTTGCGCTCGGGTGGCTTTTTGTCGTCCGACAGGCGGATCACCAACATGCCTCCATTATTACGAGACTCGACCGTGATGTGTAGCGCCCCGCACCAACGTTCCTGCCCGGGATTTCGGGGAGGGTGCTATGCTCCGAAACGTGCTGGCACTCGATGTTCGCCATCTCGAGCTAGGGATCGTCACTGCACTGACCGCCGCTCTTGCCGCGTTTAGCTGCCCGTGTGGTACCGGCGCCAGTGCGCCCGCAATGCCGGCGCCCTCGCCTGAGGCCGTCGCGGTACGGCAGACCCTCACCAGCGCGATCGCGTGCGACGAGCCAGGCATCCAGACCGTCGTGTTCAAGGGCACCGTCCAGTCCATCGACCCCGCGCTCCAGGCCACGTTCCACTTCCGGTTCGCCGAGCTGCCCGATGGCTACTCGGTGATGACCGGCGCCCGCGGTGTCTTCGAGGTGCGCGTACCGCGTGACGAGCTCGGTGTCGTCGACCTGTGCTCGCTGCCGACCTCCAAGCGCAACGCGCTGTTCACCGACTCGCAGCTGTCCGTCGAGTACACGCTCCAGTTCGAGCGTTGATCGTCAGTCGCGCGGATCGCGATACAGCGCATCGACGTCGACGGTGCAGCCGATCGATGCCAACGTCACGTGCTCGCCCTTGAGCCCACGCACCGGCGCAGCCCAGGTTCCATCCTCGGCACGCGTGAAGACGTCGACTGCATGCGCGCGGTGCGAGACGATCACGTATTCGCGCAGCGCATGGACCGACTGGTACTGCGTGCGCTTGCGCCCGCGATCGTAGCGCTCCGATGACTTGCTCGTGACCTCGACGATCAGCGTCGGATTGACGTGCGCGTAGCGGTCCTCGCTGTCCATCACCGAGCGCCCGCACACGATCATCAGGTCTGGATACGTGATGAGGCCGGTCGACGGCACCCGAACGCGACCATCGGACGAGAAGACAGCGCACTTCTTGCCCTGGAGCTGCGGAACCAGCTGCGCGTGGAACGACATGTTCAGGCGTGCATGCTCGGGTGTGCCGCCGGCCATGAGCCGGATGAGGCCGCCGAGGTACTCGTACTTGTGCATCGGATCCTCGTCCTGGATGCGCATGTACTCGTCCACGGTGTACTCCCAACCATTCGGTCCGGGCTCGGCGTCGGGGCTGGTCTCCGCGTCGGTGTCCATGACCGCAAGTGTAGCCCCATTCATGGCGTGCTTCCCTCGAAAACCGAGAGCGCCAGCGGCGCATCTCCGACGGTGCCCGACCACGTTCCGGACGCGATGACATCGACGGGCCCGTCACCATCGAGATCGATCACCCGCGCTGCGCCGGCCACCACCATGCGTGCGCCCGCCGTCCCGATTCTCTCGTAGATCTCCGCGGCGAGGTGCGTGAGCGCGACGCCACATGCACGCGCATACGTCGCCGGCGTCCCGGCCCCGACGTACTCGGCGACGAGCATGCCGAGGTGATCGCAATCGACGAGCGCGACGAGTGCCTCGTTCAGCGAGCTCGTACCTGGAACGATGCGCGGGATGATCGCGCGGTCGAGTCCAGCTCGCAGGATCGCGCCATACGGCAGCTCCGCGCTGTGCTCGCCGAGCGTGAGCCGGTCGGCCGCCAGCGCGAAGTTGCTCGACGTCGCGATGTCCGCGATGCCCAGCGGCGCGAGCGGCACATCGATCGCGATCGCATCGGTCGCATTCGTCCGCGGCTGGAAACGCAGCCCGGTGATCAGCCGACGCGCGCGACCATCGGCGCCGATCGTGAGCTGCTCGGTCGTCCCGAAGTGCCGCGCGACCTGCCCCAGCCCGTCACCGAGCCCGCGAATCCCTACCGCCAGTCGCGGCGCGAACGCACCGATGCGCGCCTGGACATACGCCGCCAGGTACGGCGCGACCGCCGCAGCGACAATCTGCACGTTGCCCTCCGGCAATCGCGCGACCAGACGATCGATCATGAACCGCGACGGGTCGTCCGGCCCATCGGTCGCCGCGGCGAGCTCGGCGAGCATCGGAGCTGCGATCGCCGGCGGTGCTGCGAGCGAGTACGTGCTGCGAATCTCGAACACGCCGATGGGATCGAGTGGCGCGGGCTCGGTCATCGCATCGGGCCGGTCCTCGGGTTCCGAGGTTCCGCACGCGACGAGCGCGGTCATGACGACGATGGAAGTGAAGCGAGAGCCAAGCGAGGCGAAGAGGTGTTGGTTGGACATGCGCGAGAGCGAGTGCAGCCGACATGCCGCGCGCAACTCCGCCATCTCTCACGCGCCCGCCCCTCGGTGTCCGGCCGAACAACCGCCTACCGGACACGCGATGTCCGGCGTGCGGCCATGGTCTCCGCGCGACGGCCGCGCTTGACGTTCACTCTACCTGCGCAACTAGCGCTACGCTGCGTGCATGGCGTTCGAGCGCGTCGTCGTGAAGCGTTCGCCAATCCTGGCGTGGTTCGGCGTGCTCGCCACGATCGGGTGGTTCGCGATGTCGCAGGCGGGCACCATGAGGACGCTCGACGCCTTCCTCGAGGGCCTGCGGACCGGCCACACGGGCGCCTGGTTCAGGCTGTGCGGATACCTGCTGTTCGCCTACTGCGTGTTCCGTGGCATCTACGGCGCCTGGTGGGGCGAGTTACGCGTCGATCGCGAGGCGCGGCGGATCAAGACCGGCACCGGCGAGGTTGTCGACATCGATCGGATCGGTGCCGTGTCGGTCAGGGACCACCGCGAGCTCGTCGCCGACCCTGTGACCAATCCGCTCTATCGCGGTACGTTCGAGGATGTCGAGGCACGACGGTACGCGCTCGAGCACATCCTGCGAAGCCGCGGACGTGTGCACCTGTTCCGGCTGCGCCGACTCGCGTATCACCGATCCTGGGGACTGTTCGCGGTCGCACTCGGCGCAGGCGCCGTACTCACCGTGGTGGTCCTCGACAACATCGTGTACAGCAACGTCCACGAGATCGAGTACAAGCTGCTCGCGGCAGGTGGCTATCTGGTGTGCATCGGGTGCGCCGCTCATGCGCTGTTCGGCTCGTTGTCGGCGAATCAGCTCTACGTCGATCCGATCGCGGGCGTCCTTCGACGCGCGAATGGTGACGTCAAGCGCTTCGACGAGCTGGGCGAGCTCTCGATCGAGGGACGAAACGATCTTCGAGCCGCAAACGTGGGCGTGATCTTCAGCTCGGAGTGGGGCCGAAAGTACACGCAGCTTCGCCTCGAGGCGCTATCGACGGCGGTGCTCCAGCATCAGCTGCGGCGCGCTCTCGAGGCACCGATCGTCGAGCAAGACGCATTTCGATCCGGCATCGATCCGAAGCAGGAGGTCGAGCGCATCGCTGCGGGCTCCCCGTACCGCCGAGCCGCCCTCGCAGCCTTGGCGCGTGATCACGATCCGACGATTCGCGAGCGAGCGACCGCATTGCTGTGAGCGCGCCCAGGGTGCCGCGATCGCCAACACGCCGTTCAGCGACCCACCTGGATCGAGCGCGAGCTCAGCGATCGAACACCATGCCGAGACGCAGGAAACCCTCGGCCGCGAGGTCGGTGCGCGCGACCGAAGACGTCATCCACTCGCTGGCATCGTACGACGAGATGTCGGTCTCGGTGCCGGTCTCGTAGCCGTACGAGAGCCCGACGCCAGCGGCGAAGAACACGTTCTCGAAGCGCCACGTCCACGCGACATGCGCGCGGGCCGCGAGGGTGCTCGTGTCGGTCGCGAGATCGGGGCGGCTCGCTGCAAAGTCTTCGATCACCTGGGTGTCGCGCCCACGATGAAGCAGCTCCGCCTCGATCGAGAATCCATCCCAGAGCGAGCGCGGAAAGAACTGCCAGCCGATCGAGAAGTCGGTGATGCGGCCGCTGTAGCTCGCCTCGCCGACGATCAGATCAGCGCCGCCAAGTCGGTGCGCGTAGGACGCCGCATTGATGCGGATCGCGTGATGACGGGCGAGGCCGACCGCGACGGTGCCCGCGACGGAGCCGCCGGTGAACCAGCCCACCGGCGGATTGACCGCGAGCGCAACCGCGGGCTCACCCGGTGCGGCCGCTGCAATCGAGGCAGCGAGCATCGCCGAGACGGCGAGCACGAGGGCGATGACCTTGCGCATGGCCGACCGAATTGCACGGTGTGCGCCATCACACGGCGAGGCGCGGCGCGGAGTTACCGCCCGGCCACGTCAGATTTTCGAGGCGCCGCGGAACGCCCGGGGCACCGATGTCAGCGACAGGTCTTCTGACCGTCGGTGTCGTCGCAGCTGCCCGACACGCAGTCGGCATCGAACCAGCACGACTCGCCGCGCGAGCCGTAGCCCATGCACACGCGAACGCCGTCCTCGCGCGCGCGGCACGCGAGCTCGCCCGCACCGCAATCGCTCGCGGTGTTGCACAGCTGCGCGAACGCTTGCGCGTAGGCCGGCACCGCGTACTTCGCCGACGCGAACGCCGCGGTGTAGCCGTACGCATCGGCGTAGGTCGCGTTCATGGGCGTGCGAGCGTGATCGATGCGCGTCGGACGTGCGGGCTTCGACGCGCTGCCACCACAACCAACCACCAGACCGACGACGAGGAGCGCGCGCATTGCCTTCACCGGGCGGTGTTTCGCACACACTCCCGGATTTCCGCAACCGGGATCTACCGTCGCATCGCCTTCGGCCTTGCTGGGCACCCCACCAAAGGCGGGGTTTGCATCTGCCGGCGCTCCATAAGTGGCTGTATGGTCGCGGCATGTCGGTCACCGAAGCCACTGCGAAATGGGTCGAGGAGACGTTCGAGAAGTCGATCGTCCCCACCCTCGTCGACTACATCAAGATCCCGAACAAGTCGGCGATGTTCGATCCTGACTGGAAGAAGAACGGGCACATGGACCGCGCCGTCGAGCTGCTCGCGGGCTGGGGCAAGGCGAACCTGCCCGAGGGCGCGACCCTCGAGGTCGTCCAGCTCAAGGATGGCGACAAGGACCGCACGCCGGTCATCTTCATCGACATCCCCGGTACCGGGGGCAAGGCCGGTGACACGGTGATGCTGTACGGCCACCTCGACAAGCAGCCCGAGATGACCGGCTGGCGCGAGGGCCTCGGCCCGTGGATCCCGGTCCGCGAGGGCGACAAGCTCTACGGCCGCGGCGGCGCCGATGATGGCTACGCGATCTTTGCGTCGCTCACCGCGGTCAACGCGGTTCGCCGCGACAAGGGCAACCACGCGCGCTGCGTGGTGCTCATCGAGGCGTGCGAGGAGAGCGGCAGCTACGACCTGCCCGCCTATATCGATCACCTCGCGCCGCGCATCGGCGACCTCTCGCTCGTGGTGTGTCTCGACTCGGGCTGCGCGAACTACGACCAGCTGTGGTCGACCACCTCACTCCGCGGCCTCGTGATCGGGACCCTCGAGGTCTCGCTGCTCACCGAGGGCGTGCACTCCGGCGACGGCACCGGCGTGATCGCGGCGAGCGAGCGCGTGATGCGCATGCTGCTCGACCGCATCGACGATTCGACGACGGGCGTCGTCAAGCTCGACGAGCTCGCGACCCAGATTCCCAAGCAACGCGTGCTGCAAGCCGAGCGCACCGCACAGGTGATCGGCGACGAGGTCTACAACAAGTTCCCGCTGCAGTCGGGGGTCGTGCCGGTCACGAAGAACAACACCGAGCTGATCCTCAACCGCACCTGGCGCCCGGGTCTCGCGATCACCGGCGCCGACGGTTGGCCGACGATCCAGAACGCCGGCAACGTGCTCCGCCCGACGACCCAGCTCAAGCTGTCGATCCGGATCCCGCCCCGCGTGAACCCGGAGCAGGCGCAGGCCGCGGTCAAAGCGGTGCTCGAGAAGGATCCGCCCTACGGCGCCAAGGTCACGTTCACCGGCGGAACCGCGAGCGCGGGCTGGGATGCACCCGAGATGTCGCCGTGGCTCGAGAAGGCGCTCGACGAGGGGAGCAAGCGTCACTTCGGCAAGCCGGCGATGTACATGGGCGAGGGCGGCACGATCCCGTTCATGTACATGCTCGGCGAGAAGTTCCCCAAGGCGCAGTTCTGCATCACCGGTGTGCTCGGACCCGGCTCGAACGCGCACGGCCCAAACGAGTTCCTCCACATCCCCACGGCGAAGAAGCTCACGATGTGCGTCGCCGAAGTGCTCGTCGAGCATGCCAAGCAGTAACCCTGCGGGAATGGTGCGAGCCAAGAAGCTCGCCAAGGAAGCGAAGAAGTTCGCGGCCATCAAGAAGGCCGCGGAATCGACCGTGGTCCGCTGGCAATGGGCGACCGCGCGCCTCACCGAACCCGAGCCCGGCTACTTCGAGACACGCCGCCAGGAGCGAGGACGTCCGCTCAAGACGGCGCCGACCGGCTGGAAAGAAGATCGCGCGCACGAAGGCTTCGATGCGCAGGACCGGATCGTCGCATTGCACGTGCAGCGCAACACGCCCAGCTGGCAGTACGAGACGTTCTATCGCTACGAGCCCGATGGCATCGCGCGCTTCGATTACGATTACGGCGACCACGCCTGGCTCGGCTGCGTGTTCATGACCACCAGGGGCGGCGTGGTCACCCAGGCCGACCATATCTATCCGGGCGGCCACCGCACGGCGGTCTATCGCTTCGACGCGTTCGGTCACTACGCTGGCTACGACCAGCAAGGGGCGTTCGAGAAGAAGGCGACCAAGCGCAGCTTCGACTTCGACTCCGCGCCCGACGGAACCATCCTGCGCGCCTGGTGGGTGTGGCCCGATCGACGCGAGGTGTACTGGGTGCACCGCTCGGTCAAAGAAACGAAGACGCAGGGAAAGCCCAAGAAAACCTCGAAGCCCGCAGCCAACAAGAAGGCAAAGCGTTGATGACTGGCATGAAGCGCGCACGTGCGCTCACGAATCGTGCGGACTACAAGAAGCTCAAGAAGGCCGCGGAGTCCACGGTTCATCCGCGCCTGGTGGCGCTACGCCAACGGCAGGCGCGTCCGCTACTGGCAGCACCGGTCAGCGAACAGGAAGAACGCCAAATGACGTCGACAGGAATGAAGCGCGCACGTGCGTTCACGACGAGCGCGACCGCCGATTACAAGAAGCTCAAGAAGGCCACCGAGGCGGCGGTCGTGCGCTGGGAGTGGGCGACCAAGCAGCGTCACTCGCACGTGCCTGCATACTTCGAAACGCGCAATCAAACGCGTGGCCGCGCGCTCAAGGCCGAGCCCACGACGTGGAGCTACCAGGTGCAGGAAGGCTACGACGCCAAGGGGCGCATGGTGGTGGAGCGTCGACGAACGAACACGAAGGACTCGCAGTACGAGACGTTCTATCGGTTCACCGCCGCGGGAATCGAGATGTACGAGTACAGCTACGAGACCTACAAGCCCAAGGAGTGGGACCGCGTCGCGTGGCTCGCGATCACGGACGGTCGCGTGACCGCCGTCAACTGGATCGGCAAGGGCGAGGGCGACTACACGCGCACGTTCGAATACGACGACGATGGGCGGGTGATCGGCTATGAGCAGATCGGCACCGACGACGACGGAAAGCGATCTCCCGCGCAGTCGTTCGAGATCGAGCACGACGCGAAGGGCATCGTGCGCACGTGGTGGCTGACGTCGCGGGGCAAGCGCGGCAGCAAGCCCTACTGGGAGCGCGCGTCGGCGAAAGCGAAGCGCTGATGGCCACCGGACTGGACCGCGCACGGGCACTCGCGAAGACAGCGATCGCGCAGTACAAGACGCGCAAGAAGGCGGCCCTGGCGAGCGTCGCCACGTGGCAGTGGGCGTCCAGGCAGACGGTCTCCGTCGTGCCGGGCTTCTTCGAGTGCACCAATATCGGTCGCGGCAAGAAGCTCGCGACCGCGCCCGCGAAGACGGGCAAAGCCAACTATCAGGTCGAGGAAGGCTTCGACGCCCAAGGCCGCCTCGTCGCGATGCGCGAGTACACGAACCAGTGGGACAGCCCGCATGAGCGGTTCTACTTCTACGAGCCCGACGGCATCATCGGCTTCCGCTACGTCGGCGGCGGCGAGTACCTCGGGTATGCGCAATGGATCACCACCGAGGGCGACAAGGTCACCGCCGTCGACACGGTGCACCCCGAGGCAGCCCGCTCGAAGCGGTATCGCTTCGACGCCAACGGTCACTACGCCGGTTTCTCGGACGTCGGGCATCACGAGGACAAGCCCATCGATCAGCCGTTCGATATCGAGTGCAATGCCGAGGGCAAGATCGTGCGCACGTGGTGGGTGTGGCCGACGACCGGCAAGCGCGACCTCTACTGGGAGCACTCCTCGGTGAAGAGCCAGAAACCTGCAGCCAAGAAGAAACCTGCAGCCAAGAAGCCTGCAGCCAAGAAGCCGGTAGCCAAGAAGCCGGTCAGGAAGCGTTAGCCGCCGCAGATCGCGGTCGTCCCGAACTGCACGAGCGTTCCACCCGCACAATCGACCTCGCACGCGGGCGCGACGCAGGTCTCGACGATGCAGTCGGACGCGTTGCACGCGACGTCACAGCTCGACGCGAGTCCGCACTGCACCACGCAGGTCGCCGCCTCGGTGCAATCAACCGCGCACGGCTCGCCCGACCGGCAGACCGTATAGAAGTCGCTGCCCGGCGCGGCCTCGATCAGCTGCGCGCTGGTCATCGCGCCAGGCTCGTCGGCATGGGCCTCGCCGGTCTCGCCATCCACGCGATCGAAGCCAAGACGACACGCGGCGAGCACGACGAGCAGGAGAGCGCGAGGCATGCTCCAGCAATACAGGGATCCGGACGCGGACCCGACCTCACACCGACCTCAGCCGTGCTGGACCGTGTGCCTCGTGATCCCGCCAATTTGAGCTTGTCGAAGCTGGCTCAGCCCCTTCCGCTACAAACCCCGTTTCCCTATAGTCCGCCGCGACATGGCAACGCACCTGCCTGTAATTGGCGGTCACGCGGAAGGGTTCGGGAAGACGTACCGAACCGATGGCTGGTGGCAAGGCCCCGCACTCACGCTCTTCGTCTTCTCCGCGTTCGTGGTTTACACGACGTGGGCTGCCCTCCAGGGCAATCACTATTACGTCGAGCCGTACCTCTCGCCGTTCTACTCGCCGGTGTTGTTCAACGACCCGACGGTGGTAGGAGCCGCGCCGCACAGCTGGTTCGGCGGGTTCCCGGACTTCATCCCGCGGTGGATTCCCGGCGCGCTGTCGCCCGCGATCTACATCCTGATCTTCCCGGGCTCGTTCCGGTTCACTTGTTACTACTACCGCAAGGCGTACTACCGCTCGTTCGCCGGCTCGCCGCCGGGCTGCGCGGTCGGTCCGCTTGCGACCAAGAAGAAGTACCGCGGCGAGACCGCGCTGCTGCTGTTCCAGAACCTGCACCGCTTCACGATGTACTTCGCGCTGATCTTCATCGTGCTCCTCGGAATCGACGCCGTCGAGGCGTTCTTCAAGAACGGCAAGTTCGGCATCGGGGTTGGCTCGATCATCCTCACGATCAACGTCGTGCTGATCGCGAGCTACACGTTCGGCTGTCACTCGTTCCGCCACCTCATCGGCGGCGGCAAGGACTGCATGTCGAACTGCGGCAAGCCGACGGTCCAGCTCGGCGCCTGGAAGAAGGCGTCGTGGTTCAACGCGCGCCACATGCAGTTCGCATGGGCGAGCCTCTTGTGGGTCATGGTCACCGACGTTTACGTGCGACTGCTCTCGATGGGCGTCATCACCGATCTCAACACCTGGTAGTGCTATGGCCACCCTCGACGCATCAGAACTTCAGACAATCGAGCACGACGTCCTCGTGATCGGCGCCGGTGGCGCAGGCCTCCGCGCCGCCATCGAGTGCAGCGCGCAGAAGCTGTCGACCGGTGTCATCAGCAAGAGCCTGCTCGGCAAGGCTCACACCGTCATGGCCGAAGGCGGCATGGCGGCGGCGATGGGCAACGTCGATCCGCGCGACAACTGGAAGGTCCACTTCCGCGACACCATGCGCGGCGGCAAGTTCCTCAACGTCTGGCGCATGGCCGAGCTCCACGCGCAGCAGGCGCCCGAGCGCGTCCGCGAGCTCGAGGAGTGGGGCGCGGTCTTCGATCGCACCAAGGACGGCCTGATCTCGCAGCGCAACTTCGGCGGTCACCGCTACCCGCGCCTCGCCCACGTCGGCGATCGCACGGGTCTCGAGCTGATCCGCTCGCTGCAGGACCACGGCATCCACCAGGGCATCGACTTCCACATGGAGTGCACGGCACTCGAGCTGCTCAAGGACGGCGATCGGATCGCCGGCGTCCTCGCCTACTGGCGCGAGACGGGCCGCTTCGTCGTGTTCAAGTGCAAGGCGGTGATCCTGTGCACCGGCGGCGGCGGCAAGGCGTGGAAGGTCACGAGCAACTCGTGGGAGTACACGGGCGACGGGCTCGCGATGGCCTACGAGGCCGGCGCCGAGCTGATGGACATGGAGTTCACCCAGTTCCATCCGACCGGCATGGTGTGGCCGCCGAGCGTGCGCGGGACCCTCGTCACCGAGGGCGTGCGCGGCGACGGTGGCATCCTCAAGAACAAAGCGGGCGAGCGCTTCATGTTCAAGTACATCCCGGCGAAGTTCGCGGCTGAGACCGCAGATACCGTCGAGGAAGCCGAGAAGTGGCTCAACGGCGACAAGGTCGCGCGCCGTCCGCCCGAGCTGCTCACGCGTGACGAGGTCGCGCGCTCGATCAACGCCGAGGTCAAGGCCGGTCGCGGTTCGCCGCACGGCGGCGTGTTCCTCGACATCGCGTCGCGCCGCCCGGCGGACTTCATCCGTCGCAAGCTGCCGTCGATGTATCACCAGTTCAAAGAGCTGGCCGAGGTCGACATCACGACCGACATGATGGAGGTCGGCCCGACGCTCCACTACTTCATGGGTGGCATCCGCGTCGATGCGGATTCGCAGATGTCGACGGTGCCGGGCCTGTTCGCGGCCGGTGAGTGCGGCGCGGGTCTCCACGGCGCGAACCGCCTCGGCGGCAACTCGCTGTCCGACCTGATCGTGTTCGGCAAGCTCGCCGGTACCGGCGCGGCCGCGTACATCGGCGGTCTGTCGGCGACGCCGACCGCGCCGAACGACCAGATCCTCGCCGGCGTGCGCCGCGCGACGGATTACCTCAAGCGCGACAGCGGCACGAACCCGTACGTGCTCCACGACCGGCTCACCGAGACGATGCAGGTCAACGTCGGCATCATTCGCGAGAAGGGCGAGCTCGAGAAGGCGCTCGAGGATCTCGCGGTCCTCAACAAGGACGCCGAGACGATGAAGGCGCCCGGTGCGAGCCAGTACAACCCGGGCTGGCACGAGGCGATCTCGATGAAGTCGCTGCTGCTGACGTCCGAGATCGTCACGCGCGCGGCGCTGATGCGCGAGGAGAGCCGTGGTGCTCACACGCGTAACGACTTCCCCGGCGAGTCCGAGGAGTGGGTGCAGTACAACGTGATCGTCAAGAAGGGCGCGAACGGCGAGGTCGAGGTCGAGAAGCGCAAGCGGCCCGAGCCGCCGCCGCTGCTCAAGGAAATCGCGCACGCGAAGATCGAGGACCTCGAGTCCGGCAAGGTCGGAGGCAGCGTATGAGCAAGCGTACGTTCAAGATCTGGCGCGGCGGCCCCACGGGCGGCGAGTTCCGCACCTACGAGTCGGAAGTCGACACCGGCATGGTCGTGCTCGACGTCCTCCATCGCATCCAGGCCGACGAGGCCAATGACATGGCACTGCGCTGGAACTGCAAGGCCGGCAAGTGCGGTTCCTGCTCGATGGAGATCAACGGCAAGCCGCGTCTGTCGTGCATGACGCGCATGAATATCTTCGCGCCGGACGAGACCATCACCTGCCAGCCGCTCAAGACGTTCCCGGTGATCAAGGACCTCGTCTGCGACGTGTCCTGGAACTACAAGCAGAACAAGCGCATCGCGCCGTTCAAGCCGCGCCCTCGTGAGAAGGACGGCACGCACCGGATGTACCAGGAGGACGTCGACCGCGTGCAGGAGTTCCGCAAGTGCATCGAGTGCTACTTGTGCCAGGACACCTGCCACGTGATCCGCGACCGCGGCGAGAAGGAGACCTTCGTCGGCCCGCGCTTCATGATCCGGCTCGCGAGCCTCGAGATGCACCCGCTCGACGCCGAGGACCGTATCCCCGAGATCAAGAACGAGTTCGGCTCGGGCATGTGCAACATCACGCGGTGCTGCACCGAGGTCTGTCCCGAGCACATCAACATCACGGACAACGGCATCATCCCGCTCAAGGAGCGCGTGGTGGACCGGTTCTACGATCCGGTCGCGATCATCGGTCGCAAGCTGTTCGGCATCCGCAAGCGCACCAAGTCGCGCTCCGAAGAGAAGTAAGGCTCTACTGGTTGCGCTCGCACACCACGTTCGCGGTGTTCGTGCAGGTAACCGTCTCCATCCCGCCAAAGTAGCGCACGCACATCAGCCCGCCAGCGAGCATCGGTTCGTCGGCCTTCCACGAGAAGATCTGCGGGCAGCTCGTCGAGTTGCTCCACGTGAGGAAGTTGGTGCGCGCGTCGATCCAGAAGCTCGGCACGGCGCTGGCCGCCACCAGCACCGCATCGAGCTCGGCCGACGAGTTGATCTCGACGACGTGCATCCCGTTCGCGGCACACATCGTGTCGGCGTCCGAACGCGTAACGTCGGGCCCCGTGATCACCAGGTAGTCGCGCTGATCGGCGGTCGCACGACATTGCCTGCTCGGACGCGGCGTCTCGCACAAGCCGCTGATGTTTGCGCCCATGTACTGAGTGTCGATACAGCCCGCCGTCGCGGGCCCGGACCCGTCCTGCACCGCGCACTCGTTGCCCTGCCCATTCGCAGGGACCTGCGCGGGACGACACGTGTCGACGGTCTCCCAGCCCGAGGCTCCGTGTGACAGTCCGAGCCAGTATGGCAGCGATGCAGCATTCTGCTGTGCCGTGAGCTCTTCGCTGTCACCCTCGTCGAACACCACAACATCCATGCCGTGGAGTTGTTGGCACGCGTCGCGCGTGGACTGCCAATCGAAGGGACCCACCAGCGAGGCGTACCGTCGCGCATCGTACGAGAGCGGTGCGCACTGCGAAGTCAGGTCGGCGTCGGGCGGCACGCCGGTCTCCTCGATCCCATAGAACTGGTTACAGCTGGCCAACAGGACAGCCATGGGCCACCGCATCCGTCCATCATGCCCGAGCGCGAGCGGAGGAAGAACGAGGTAACGGGCAATTGCGAAGTTATCGGTGGGAGAGGAATGCGCTTCTGGCTGAACTTGGTAAACAGCAGCTGATGCTCGATCTGCTGTCCTCGCCCGAGGCGTGGGTAAGCTTTGGAACCCTCGCCGCCCTCGAGATCGTCCTCGGGGTCGATAACATCATTTTCATCGCAATCCTGTCCGGCCGGCTCCCGGTGGCGCAGCGAGAGCGTGCCCGCAAGATGGGCCTTGCCGGTGCATTCCTCACCCGGCTGGGGCTGCTCGCGATGCTGTCGTGGATCGTGCACCTCGACAACGCGCTGTTTCATATCGGCTCGATGGGCTTCTCCGGCAAGGAGCTGATCCTGCTCGGTGGTGGCGCGTTCCTGATCTTCAAGGCAACGCGGGAGATTCACCACAAGCTCGAGGCGGGCGGCCCCGAGGACGAGCACGCCACCAAGAAGGCGGCGGCGACGTTCGCCGGCGTGATCGTTCAGATCATGTTGCTCGACATGGTGTTCTCTATCGACTCGGTCATCACCGCGGTTGGCATGACCGAGTTCATCGAGATCATGGTGGCTGCCAACGTCGTCGCACTGATCGTCATGCTCGCGGTCGGCCGCGGCGTCAGCGAGTTCGTCGAACGTCATCCGTCGGTGAAGGTCCTCGCGCTGTCGTTCCTGCTCATGATCGGTCTCGTGCTCGTCTGCGAAGGCTTCCAGGTGCACATCCCCAAGGGCTACATCTACGGGGCGATGGGCTTCTCGGTGTTCGTCGAGATGATCAACATCCGAACGTCGCGCAAGACCGGTGCGGTCCAGCTGCACCGGACGCCTAGCGTGTCTGACATCCCGGGCTGACCCCGTGCTAGCGTCGCGGCGAGATGAGTCGGTTCGAGCTGAAGACGATCTCGCCGGATGGGATTCCACACGCGCTCGAGAGGGCCGAGCGCTACCGGCTCCTCAACGACCCGGCGCAAGCCGAGAGCATCTGCCGCGACATCCTCGCGGTCGACGCTGGCAACCAGGATGCCCTGCGCGCCCTGGTGCTGTCGCTGACCGACCAGTTCGGTACGAGCTCGTCGGCGGGCTCGGGCCGCGAGGCGCGGACGTGCATCAGCCAGCTCGCGGACGAGTACGAGCGCGCCTACTACACGGGCATCGTGTACGAGCGCGAGACCCGCAGCTACCTCGAGCACAAGAACGTCGTGCGCTCCGCGGCGTACGACGGCTTTCGCCACGCGATGGCGTGCTACGAGCGCGCCGAGTCGCTGCGGCCGCCGGGCAACGTCGACGCACTGCTGCGCTGGAACAGCTGCGTGCGCGCGATCGAGCGCGAGCGGCTGGAACCCGAGTCTCTCGAGCAAGAGCTCCCGTTAGAGTAGTGTTACGCTCGCGCGCGATGTCGCAGCGCGCACCCAAGGCAACGTACGAGCTCGTTCTTCTGCCGGGTGATGGCATCGGTGTCGAGGTTGTCGCCGATGCGCGTGCGCTGCTCGACGTGATCGGCCCGGCGATCGGCGTGTCGTTCGTGCTCGACGAGATTCCGTGCGGTGGCAAGTTCTACCTCGAGCACGGCACGCGCGACTGGCCCGAGGGCGCCGAGGAGCGTTGCCGCGCCGCCGATGCCGTGCTGCTCGGTGCCGTCGGCTGGAACGGTCCCGATGGCGCACCGGTCTCGATGGCCGACGGCAAGATGGCCGGCTGGTCGCCGGTGATCGGCAACCGGATGAAGCTCGACCTCTACGCGAACATCCGCCCGGTGAAGTGCCTGCCCGGCATGAAGCACGGCATCTCCGGTCAGTTCTCGTCGGTGTGGAAGCCCGACAAGGTCGACATGGTGATCATCCGCGAGAATACAGAAGGCCTGTACTCCGGCATCGGCGAGCGCGATGCGGTGCGGGCCACCGACGTACGCGTGATCACCCAGCGCGCGTCCGAGCGCGTGATTCGCAAGGCGTTCGAGGTCTCGCGCGATCGCGAGAAGGGCGCGCCCGCGGACGGCAAGAAGCGCGTGACGTGCATCGTGAAGCACAACGTGCTGCAAGGGTGCCGGCTGTTCCTCGACGTGTTCCGCCAGGTCGGCAAGGAGTTCCCGGACATCGAGCAGGACGTCGCGATCGTCGATGCGTTCGCGATGTTCGTGCTCACGCAGCCCGAGCGCTACGACGTGTGCGTGACCACGAACATGTTCGGCGACATCCTCACCGACCTCGCGAGCGTGCTGCAGGGCGGCATGGGTATGGCGGTCGGCTGCAACGTCGGCGATGACCACGCGATGTTCGAGCCGATCCACGGCTCGGCCCCTCCCCTCGCCGGTAAGGACCGCGCGAACCCGATGGCGATGCTGCTCGCGACGGGCGAGGCGCTCGGCTGGCTCGCGGGCCGCCACGGTGACGATCGCCTCGTGCGTGCGCGACGTGCGATCGAGGATGCGGTTGCGTCGATCGTCGAGCGCGGTGAGCCACTCACGAGCGATCTCGGTGGTAGCGCCACGCGCAGCTCCGTCGCAGCGGCGATCCGCGAGGACGTGGCCCGCCGCCTTGCACACTGATCGTTTCCTGATCGGCCACCGTGCGCGATGGCACTTCGAGAGCGTGCACGGACGACGGCGTGACCAGGAGTCCGTAGTTACCGCGCGAGCGCGGCCGCAAGTAGCCGCCGATCCTCGACGAGAACTGGTGCGCCGGGCGTGCCCCGCATCACGGGCACCGTGCCGCCGTCGCGATGAAACGCGAGCTCTGCGACTGCCTCGTCGCCGACGATGCCGGTCACCGCGATCTCGACATCATCCTCGAGCAGCGTCGAGGCCTCGAGGTCACCGGCGATCGCGAGGTCCGCCGGTATGCCCATCCGGCGCAATCGCGGATCGCCGCGCTTGATCGGTTCGCGGAGCGGGAGGCTGCCGAACAGCCCGGGCGCCACGAGACGCAGCGCGCCGGTGACGAGCAGCGGACCCTCGCTGCCGCGATCGAGGAGGAACGAGGTCGCCGCGCTGCGCCGTATCAATACGCCGCCGGCGCGGTTCTTCACGATCGCGTGCTCGAGGAGCACCTGCGCATCACCGATCACGGAGGCCACGGTCGCGCGGAACTTGCGAGCGGTGCCGATCACCGTGCGAGCGCCGGGCGCGCGATGCAGTGCAGGCATCTCGATGCCCGCGATCAGGGTGCGCCGCTTTAGCTCGCGAAGCTTGCTGACGCCGAGCACGAGCATGCTGCCGAGGGCCACCGGGGCGAGCAGCGGAAACGGGATCGAGCCGCCTGCGATCATCGCGGTGATGAACGCCCAGTCTCGGCCGCTGACCATCTTCATGTCGCGGTAGCGGAGAAGCTCGCGCACCAGCTCGACCGGGGCAACCATCGACGTGCCGCACTCGCAGCAGGCGCTGGTGGGCGACTGTAGTAAGCGGCACTGAACACAGCAGAACGTCGACGAGTGTTCCACGGCCCTTCCAGTCTGCTATAAGAACGGCCGCAGCGCAGTCCGTCCGAAATAGCCGGGATGGAGAAATGGTAGACTCGGGGGTCTCAAAAGCCCCTTCCCCTTAAAGGAGTGTCGGTTCGAGTCCGACTCCCGGCACTAACAGCGCAGCAGCTTGAACGCGATGTCGCGCGAGCCCCGCTTTCGAGGTGGCGAGCCACAGCAGCATCAGTGGTTCGAGTAGACGCGCTGCGGTGAGGCCGCCCGACGAGGGGCCAGCGTAACGGAGTCCGAAAACTAAAACGGCCAGACAAACGTCTGGCCATTTCAGCGATCAGCGAGCTGATCATCCGATGCTCGAAGCATCGGCTGCGCACCCCAGCAAAGCCGGGGTGTGCATTACATGCCGCCGCCCTCGGTCGTCGTGGTGGTGGTCGTGTCGGTGCCGCCGCTGTCGTCGGCAGAGCCGCCGCCGGTCTCGGTCGTCGTCGTGGTCGTCGTGGTGTCGGGAGCCGCCGGGGCCTTCTTCTTGCCGCAACCAGCAAGCGCCGCCGAGACAACGAACATAACAATTGCGATCTTCTTCATACTCTCTCGTCCTCTGTTGGGTTTGTTTCCGCCGCGCTGCCGACGAGTCATCGACGTCAGCCAGCAAAAATGATGATTACGGCGTGGGTGCCGTGGCCCCGTAGCTCGCGCTGCTGTACCTCGTGCGAGTAAAGATGATCTTGGTCATGTGTTTACTCCTCAGTCCGGGCTCAGCTCGGACAGTGCCGACTGCAGCTCGCCGCGAGCATGCGTATCGCCGCGACGCGTGGCAACTTCAATGCCCTGTTGATAAATCGTAGCGGCCTCGTCCTTGCGACCGAGCGCGACCAACGTCCCGCCGGCCATCAGGTAGGTGGCGACGTAGTCGGGAAACTTGGTGATCAACTCCTCGAACACGGCCCACGCCTCGGCCAGCTCGCCCCGGCCCTTGTGCTCCATCGCGAGGCCGTAACGGGGGAACGGGTCCGCCGGCGACTTGGAAATGAAGCTACGGAAAGTGGCGATACGGTCCATAAGCAAAGCGGGGCCGAACATCAACGTGCTGCAGGCTCGGTCCTTACAGCGGAAGCGACGATATCTCAGGGTTCAGAGCCAAAGGCCAGTGCTACAACGATATTTTGTGCGCCCGGAGTCGTGCTACAACGGGATCGGGACCCAGGGTGAAGCGCCCATTCTCACGGTTCGTCGGGGTGGACCTTGGTGGGGGTCGCGGGAAGACCACCGCCGTCGCGGAGCTCCGGAGTAACGCCAGCGGCGGTGCCGAGGTCATCGAGGTCGCGACTCGATCCGGCAAGCTGCCGTGGACGGACGACACGCTGATCACGAGGCTCGCTCACTCCGATCCTCAGCGCGTGATCGCAGTCGATGCCCCGCTCACACAGGCCGCCTGCGGGCGCTGCGTCGAGCCGGTCTGCCCGGGCACCGAAGCCTGCGTCGACCCGGCCGTGGTCTGGCTCCGCACCGAAGGCCGCCAGCTCCTTCAGAAGGTCGCGGCCGAGAGCGCAGCGGCCGGCAGTGGAAACGCGATCGCCCGCGCGATCGCCCGCACGACCGCCGCGCCGCGCCCCTCGCAGACCGGGCAGGCGCGTCTGGTCCCCTACGCACATCGCGCGACCGATGTCGTGATGACCTATCAGCGCGGCCTGCTCCCCCTGTCCTCGCTCGGCGCGGCGAACAGCACCATCACCGCGCGCGCGGGCCAGCTCCGCCGCCGCTTGCAGGGTGCGGGTTATCAGCTGCACGGCAACCTGCTCGAGGTGTCACCGGCCGCGACGATCGCTGCGCTGTGCGGACCGCGCGTCGCTCGCGGCTACAAGCGCGATGCCGACCCGTGGGTCACGCGCGCCTCGATCCTCGAGGGCTTCAACGATCTGACCTTCGCGCCGCAGAGCCGCATGGCGCGCGAGGACGTGCTGCGCAACGACCACTGCTTCGATGCCGTCGTGTCGGCGTATACGGCCTTTTTGTGGGCGCGCGACGGCTGGGAATCGCCGACCGGTGTGTTCGCCGACGACGGCTGGATCACCGCGCCGCCTTAGATCAGCGACTCGTACGCGGCGGTCACTTCGGCGAAGCGCAGCTCGAGCAGCCGGCGCTCGCCGCCATCCACGTCGGGCTGCAGATCCGGGTGCAGCTCGCGCGCGAGCTTGCGATATGCGCGCTTGATCGACTCGAGGTCCGCATCGGTCGGTATGCCGAGCATCCGGCGTGCGGCATCACGGCGCGGATCGATGGAGCGCACCGGGACGCTGCGGTCGGCAACCACACCCTCGACGTCGAGCGCATCCACCGCGCGCAAGAAGTGAATGAACGCTAGCAGCCGGAACCGCGGTGTGCGCGATATCGACCAGATCTGATCGAGCCGGCGCGGAGCCGCGAGCGCGGCCAGCATCCGGCGATCAGCCTCGTCACACGAGTGCGGCTCGGGTGCGAGCTCCACCCGGATCGCGAGCCGGATGCCGGCGAGCTCGCGCGTCATCGTGTCGGCCAACGTGCCGTCGAGCTGCTGCTCGAGGTGCCCGCGCGACCACGTGGCGAGCGACACCGAGTGAGTCGCGCCCGGCGGGTATGCCGCGACGCCCGACTCGAACATCAGCGCGAGCCGCTCGACCGATGCGAGCCTCGCAAGCCGGCCCACCAGCGTGCGCTTCGCGGCGTCGCCATCGCAGATCACGACAGCGCCTCGGCGCAGCACGAAGATCTCAGCGCGTGCCGTCCCGGCCACCGTCATCGTCAGCACACCGCTCGCGGCGCTGCGGCCAAGGCGGTACAGGATCTTCACCAGCTCGCCGCGAGCGATCTCGCTGCGAAGGCTGTCGACCCGCGTCGCCTCGGTCTTGGTGTCCGTCACGGGGCCATCGTTCGCCGCCGCGGACCGCGGGGCAATTTTTCAGCCGTCGTCGGGCGGTCGAGGCGACCTCGCTAGCCAAATCGTGCGGAGAGCTTGGGGAACCGCGTCTCGAGCTCGGACTCGTGATTCCAGGCCTCGCCCGTGGGCTTGCCGGCCATGCCGTGGCCGCCCCCGATCGATGTCAGGCCTCGCTTCTCGAGCAGTGTGCCCGGTACGTACTGGAATCCCTCGAACAGCGTGAGGTTCTCGACGTCGTCGATGCCCGCGAGCGTCTCGGGATCGCGAAGTGCCGCGTCGTACGTCTCGCGTCCGAGTGCGACGAGGCCCGCGCGGAAATCCCAGAACGTGTCGTCGCCGCAGCCACCGTGGATGACGTAGGCCGCGGCCCACAGGTTGTAGTCGTACGCGAGGCGCATCGCCGTGCAGAACGCGGCCTCGCTCGCGAGCAGCGCCGTGTCGTCGAGGATCTCGAGCTCCGCGCGAAACGCCGCGATCGAGCCTTCGAGGTCGCCGCGCGAGGTCTTGCCGATGCGCTCGATCATCGACCAGAACGCGCGCAGAACGTCGTCGCTTGGCGGGGCCGTCGAAGTCTTGGCCGTCTTCGTCGCCGCGGTCTTCGTCGCCGCGGTCTTCGTCGCCGCGGTCTTCGTCGCCGCGGTCTTCGTCGCCGCGGTCTTCATCGCCGCGGTCTTCGTCGCCGCGGTCTTCGTCGCAGGGGTCCGCGGACGCACGGCCGTTTTGGCACGCGACGCGGGCGTCGAGACCTTCGTCGTTCGCGACGCGCGCGCCGAAGCACGCGATGCGTTTGTCTTCGCCATGCGGCGCGTCACTGCGACCTCTCGGTCACGCGGGCGCAGGAAGCCTCAACCATCGCGTGATCTTCTCACCACGACGTCTAGCTGGTCAGCAGGTCCGCCTCGTGCGGACCGCGAATCACATGAAGCCGGCTTTGCGGCGCTCGACGATGAACTCCGTCACAACGTGACGGACGTCCTCGCGGAACTTCACCATGCCAGCCGCGATCTCGCGCAGGGCGGTCACAGCGGGCTTGTTGTCGCAATCAACACCGGGAGTCGCGCCCCGCGACAATTGCCGGGCTCGTTCCGCGGCAAGTACAACCAGTGCGAAGCGGTTGGGAACCTTATCCAAGCAGTCTTCGACGGTAACGCGGGCCATAGTGAGCCGCGGAACTTACTCGATGGCCAGAGCAAGTCAAGCGCACGCTTGCCAGACCTTCGACGACCAACTAATCTCAGAGGTCCGCTCAGGGCCGTACCGGCAAGTACGGCTCGTTTCCCATGGGCCGCGTTAACTTATGTCTGTTCGCACACTTCCAGCCGCAGCCCGCGGCCCTGTTCGCATCGATCTCGACTGGGATGCCCTCGAGATTGCGGTCGAACGCAATTCGCCGGACACCGACAGTTACCTCGATCTGTCGACCGGGCGGGTCATCACGATCACCACCGGTGACCCGGAAGCGGTCCTCAACCGCCAGCAGGTCTCCGAGAACATCCGCAATTACCTGCGCGTAGAGCCGGCCTCGTCCCGCGAGCAGTATCGCTGGATGGAGAAGTTCGTCGGCTCGGTCACCGACGAGCCCCTGCGCGAGCGGCTCATCATCTCGGTGGATGGCAAGGGTGCGTTCCGGCGGTTCAAGGACGTGCTCCTCGCCTACCCGGCGGAGCGTGAGCGCTGGTTTTCGTACCGCGCCGAGCTGCTGCACTGGCACATCCAGCAGTGGCTCGAGCAGCACGAGATTCATCCGACCAACGAGCCGCCGTGGGGCAAGGTCGAGGCGCCGAGCGAGCTGCCCACGGTGGGCCGTCCGGTGGTTCACGGGACCGAGGCGCCAGGCGAGGCGCTCCGCCGCCAGGCACGGGATCTCATCGAGACGATCCCTGCCATCGAGCTGCCGACGGCGATCGCGTTTCTCGACTTCCTCAAGCAGCGCAGCGGCGCGATGCTCGCGCGCGATCCCGACGCCAACGATCTCGCCCGCGACGCCGAACAGAAGTCGTGAGCGCGCCCGTCGACGCGATCGAGCAGCTCTCGACGCAGCTCGTGCAAGACGCGCCCGATCTCGACGGCGATGTCGTCGCCTCGTTGCGCACGAGCCTCGAGCAGATCGGCTCGCCGCTCGCACTCACGATCTCGCGCATCGTCGAGCTCGTTCACGAGGGCCTCGTCGATCCTGCGATCTCGCTCCCCGCGATCGCGGAGGCATGCGCGACGCTCGCTGCCGGCGTACGCGGCAGCGTCGACGACAAGGTCCTCGAGGCCGCGCGCTACCAGATCGACACGCTCACACCGATGCCCGACAAGCCGCCCCGCGGCCCCGAGCTTCGCGCGCCCGATGTGCCGGTGATCGATCTGACCCGCCGCCGCCGCTGAAGGCATCGCCTACTCGTACTCGTACAGGTGCACGTACACGTGCACGTGCACGTGCTCGTGCTCGTGTTTCGTTCGTCCACGATCCGCGACCGATCACGGGTGGCTCCGTATCGTCAGCGCAGCCACTCAGCCACTACGCTCGCGGCATGAACCTGCCGGACGGCATCAAGCACGCAGTGGTGATGGGCGCGAACGAAGCGGGACGACAGTAGCGTCGATCCCTCGCACGAGGCACGCGTGAGCCGGTTCGAGCGGCTCATGTGCAACGCCGGCATCGACTTCGCGCGTGGCCTCATCGTCGAAGCGGCGGGCGCCGGCGCGGTGCACGATCGCGTGAAGCCGTACATGCGCGAGCTCGCCCCGCTCGTTGCCGAGCTGAAGAAAGCGGTCGCCGCGGGATCGTTCGACGAGTCCGCGTACGACCTCAACGAAGCGGTCTGGGGTGATTAGCCGCGGACGGCGACGATGAACTTGAGGTAATTGCCCTCGGGAAACCCGGGCACCGTCGGGAAGTCCGGCGGCAGCGGCCGGCGATCGATGATCTGCAGGCGCGTGCCCGCCCCCATCGCACCATCGGCGAGCGCACGCTCGAACTCGTCAGAGGTCATCTTGTGCGTCGACGACGCCGCGATGAGCAGGCCGCCCGGCGCGGTGACATCGAGCGCCGCGCTGATCAGCTCGCTGTAGTCGCGCATCGCGGACCACGGCTTGCCACCACGCGCAGCGGCCGACGCGAAGGCCGGCGGATCGACAACGACGAGATCGAAGGTGCGACCACGCTCGACGAAGCGCGCGAGGACCTTGAACACATCACCGACGATGTGCTCCGGCTTCTCGGGGTCGAAGCCGGAAGCGGCGAAGTTGCGGCGAGCGCGTGCGTGCGCCTTCGCGGCGACATCGATCGCACAGACCTCGGCGGCACCACCAGCCTGCGCGTAGACGGAGATCGCGCCGGTGTACGAGAACAGGTTCAGCACGCGGCGGCCCGCAGCCCAGTGGCGCACGGCGCGCCGGCCTTCGCGAAGATCGGCGAACAGGCCTGTCGAGAGCGGCGCAGTCACGTCGACCACGAAGGTCAAATCGTTCTCCTTGACCTCGAGCTCGACCGGCGCGGCGCTGCCACGCACGAGATCGGCACCGGCCTGGCGCGGCGCTTCACCGCCGAGCGAGCGGTAGCGACGCTGCTCGTAGATCGCCTTCGGCGCGAGCTCGTCCATCAGGGCGTCATAGAGATCTTCGCGCAGGTGCGCGACGGCAGCCGAGTAGAGCTGGATGACGAGGTAGTCGGCGTAGCGCTCGACCACGATGCCGGGAAGCCCGTCGGACTCGCCGTTCACGAGCCGCATGTTGTTGAGCTTGTCGAATTCGAGCACGCGCTTGCGAAGCGCGACGGCTGCTTTGACTCGATCGCGGATCAACTTGCCATCGATGGCAGTGTCCGGATTCCGGACGAAGACACGGACCGCGATCGCGCTGTCAGCATCGTAGAGTCCGCGCCCGACGAACTCTCCGTCGGGGTCGACGAGATCGATCTGTGTGCCGGGTTCGGGTGTGATGGGTCGTGGGCCGAGCGCCTCTCGGTAGAGCCACGGATGGCCGGCGCTGATTCGCGCAGCGACGTCCCCCGGTAGCCGCACCGTATTCTTGCGAACGATCGGTGCCCCGCGAGCGGCCGGACCCTGACGACGTATAGATCTGCGGGGTTGCGCCATAAATCTTTCGGTAGACAGACCTCCTACCCCACGAGTAATGTCCGCCGCAACAAGCGACCGTATGAACTCCCCTCGTCCACTAGCAACGCTCGAACCGGTTCGATTCGGCGAGTTCCTCCTCCTCCGCAACCTCATTTCGGACGAGCAGTGGCTCGCCGCGCTTGCCGAGCACTGGAGCGCCAACGGTTCCTCGCGCCGTCCGATCGGCACCACGATCGTCGCCCGCGGCTTCCTGGCCAAGGACATCGTCGAGCGAGAAGCTCGCGCTTTCCATGACGACATCGAGGTCGTCGAGGTGACCCCACGCTCAGAACGCGTCACGGCACCGATCCCGACCGCTCGCGCCTAGTTTCCCCGTTCCCTGAATGCATCCAGCCGATTCCGCGTGATGGGCGCGGGATCACAAGCTAAGCTCACGCCCCGTCTAACCGGAGTCACATGATGGCAGTCGATTCGAAGCAGGGTGGCACCAACGCACCGACCGGTCCCGGCCCGGCCGCAACGCTCGCGGGTATGCCCGCGGTGCAGGCCAATGGCGCGTTCAACAAGCGCAAGCGCCCGTCATCATTGATGGCGCAGGCCAGTGCACTCCCCTCGGTGGAGAACTCGCTCGACGAGTTCATCGCCAAGGCGAACGAGACCCTGATCGACCCGTCCACGTTCAACACCGACCAGGTTCGCCGCGACGAGGACGACAAGCGCAAGGAGCACGACGCCCTGCGCTGGAAGGCGACGGAGCAGCAGATGCTCCAGTCGCAGGCCCGCGAGGACTCGCTGCGCCGCCAGCTCGACGGTCTACAGGGTAAGCTCGCCGAGGCCGAGGCACGCGCCGCGGTCGCTGGTAGCGGCGGCTCGCAGGACGGCATCATCGCCGACCTCAAGCTCCGCCTCACGATGGCCGACGAGAAGGTCGCCACGTCGGAGCAGAAGCTCCGCCTGACCGAAGCCAAGGTCGGCAAGCTCGAGAGCGAGCTGGTCACCGCCAAGTCCGCCGCTGCCGCGGCCCCCGCTGCACGTGACTCACTCGCCGGTATCGGCGACGAGGAAGCTGACCAGCGCGTGCGCATCGCCGAGGCGAAGGCCGTCAAGGCGCTCGCCGTTGCGCGTGCCGCCTCCGCAGGTCTCACGGTCTCGGCCGCGGACCTCAACGCCATCGAGAGCGGCCTCGTCATCAGCAACGACTTCGGCCCGAAGAAGACGCCGTGGGGCGCCATCCTCGCCGGCTCGCTCATCAGCGCCGCGATCGCATTCACGGTCGCGTTCGTGATGTTCAACAAGAAGGATTCGCCAAAGGCGGCCGCCGCTGCACCGGCAGCCGCCGAGGCGCAGCCGCAGGGCGCCGCCGCCCCGATGCCCGCCGCGCCGGCCAAGCCGACCGCGACGCCGATCGAGGAGCCCGCTGACAAGGCAGCCGCCTCCGACGACGTCAAGGCCGAGGAGCCCGCCGCCAAGGCGGAAGAGCCGGCCGCCAAGCCGGTCGCCGAGGAAGAGGCGCCCGTCGTCGAGAAGGTCGCGCCCAAGGCGACCGCCAAGACGTCGGCTGCAGCGAAGGCCGAGAAGGCCGCTGCCGCCAAGGCCGCCGCCAAGGAAGCCGCCGCCGCGAAGGCCGAGAAGGCCGCTGCTGCCAAGGCTGCCGCTGCTGCCGCCAAGGCCTCGAAGAAGACCACGAAGAAGGACGGCGGTCTTGCTGACCCGTTCGGCGACTCGCCCGCCCCCGCCAAGAAGAAGACTGCCCCGAAGAAGGATTCGGGCGGTCTCGCGGACCCGTTCTAGGCAGCTCCAGCACACTGTCGCTGCGCGTCATCTGGCGCGATGAAAGGCCCTCGCACCGACGGGGGTCTTTGCATTTGTAGCGCATCGGGAGGAGTCCGATCTTCGCCGTTGCATCAGGGGGAACGCTGCGTTATTGACCCATCCGCTACACGCGCTTCATTGGCGCGCGGGGGGCCATTCGTGAACCGCATCATCCACATCCTCTTTGCCATCGTCGTCGGCGTCGCTGCGCCGGCACGCTCCGCCTTCGCGCAAGCAGCGCCGACCCCCGAACAGATCGAGCAGGCCAAGAAGGCCTTCGGCGAGGGCCGGGCTCTCTTCGAGGAGGGCAAGCTCCCCGAGGCGATCGAGAAGTTCAAGGAGTCGTACCGGCTCTCGCGCAACCCGGTCCTCCTCTACAACATCGGCCACACGCTGGATCAGTCCGGCGACAAGCAGAAGGCGCTGTTCTACTACCGCAAGTTCCTCGCGGACGCGCCGAAGGCGGCGACGCAGCGCAAGGAAGTCACGAAGCGCGTCGGCGAGATCGAGGCCGAGAACTTCGAGGCCGAGCTCAACGGCACCGCCCCGACCACCACCGGCGGCGGTACGAGCGGCGGCGGCAAGGTGACCGAGCCCAAGACGGCGATCAAGGTGAAGCCGGCCGGCACGTACGCACCGACTGACTTCCAGCACGAGATGGTCGAGGGCGCGCCCCCGGGCAAGCCGCTCGACGTCACCGCGTTCGTCCCCGAGGATTCGGGCTGGACGGTCACGCTCTACTACCGCGGCAGCGGTGACGCCAAGTTCGTCGCGAAGACGATGCGGTGGCGCTACAAGGAGCTCGTCGCGCGCATCCCGGGCTCGAAGATCGCCGGCAGCTCGATCCAGTACTACGTCGAGGCCAAGGACGACACCGGCGCCACCATCGCGCGCTCCGGCAAGTCGACGAGCCCGAACCTCGTCAACGTGGACAACACGGTCCCCGCTCGCTTCTACCCGGACTTCACCGACGAGGGCGCCGAGGCAACGACCGCCACCCCCGTGCGCCAGGAGCGCGACGAGGATCCGCTCAGCAAGGGCGGCGGCGGCGGGAGCACGGGTCCGGTCGTCGAGGATCCGATCACGCAGAACCCTGGCACGCCCGGCACCAGCTTCACCGACGTCGGCTCGTCCAAGTTCAACAAAGCGAAGTGGATCTCCACGGGCCTCGCAGGCGGTCTCCTCGCTGGCGCGGTCATCTCGTACATCCTGGGCTCGCAGCAGGCCTCGAACATCGAGGCCGACCGCGACTCGCGCATGGGCACGATCTGCGAGTCGCCGCCGTGCTTCGCGTTCGACACCTACGACATCGACGTGCAGGCCGCCGGCCAGCGCTACAATTCGATCCACACCGTCACGATGGTCACCGGCGTGATCGCCGCGGGCGTCGCCGGTTACTTCTGGTACCGCGAGCTCACCGCCAAGAAGCGCGGTGACACCCGTACCGTTGGTCGCAACAAGAGCTCGTCTCCCGAGTGGGCGGTTGCACCGTCGATCGGTGAAGGCTTTGCGGGCGCCGCTGCGGCGGCGAGGTTCTAGGTCATGCGCACTCTCGTCCTGACGTCCATGCTCGCTGCGGCAACGTCTGCGTGCACTCCCTACTCTCCGGATCTCGGCCCCGCTCCGTTCAAGTGCGGTCCGGTCGAGCAGACCCCGCGCTGCCCCGACGACTACACGTGCATTCCGCAGGCGGGCTCGAACGCCCCCGAGGTCTGCATCCAGAACGGCGGCGACGGCACGATCCCTGACAGCGGCAGCAGCATCTGCGCAGATGATCGGACGCTCGAGCCCAACGACAGCACGGCCACCGCGTGGATCACGCCGGTCGACAGCATGAAGATGTTCCCGCTGTCGTCGCTGTCGATCTGCCCCGCCGGCGACAAGGACACGTACTCGGTCATGATGATGACCGCGAACCAGAACCTCGAGATGATCGTCGAGTACGAGCAGGGCGGCGCTGATCTCCAGGGCGCGATCTTGAACTCGGGCGGCATCGCGATCGCGAACGCCACGGTGACCACCGCGAACACCAAGCGCGCGTATACGCCGAACCTGCCGATCGGCATCTACTACATCCAGGTCACCGGCCCGTCGTCGGGCACGCTCACCACGAACAACTACAAGCTGAACATCAACGTCACCGGCCCCTGAGTCGGCTCAGTCAGCGTTGACGTCGACGTGGACGTGGACGCCTAAAACGCGACGCGCGTCCCGATCGCTATGCTGGTCTCGCCGGGCGCGACCGCGGTCTGCGCAAACACCCGCACGCGACGCGTGTGCACGGCGAGGCCGAGCAGACCGTGCATGGTCAACGCTGTCGGACCGTTCTCGCCCGAGCCGACGATCACGGCGGTCCCGATCGGGATCCGCTCCGCGGTGTACGTGAGCGTGCTGTCGAGCTGCGCGACGATCTCGCTCGAGCCCGCCGTCATGTCGACGCCGACGCCGCCGTAGAGCGCCATCGGTCCCGCACGCACGCCGGTGGTGACCTCGACGGGGACAGTCAGCGTCGTCGCGGTGACGTCGAGCGTGCCGGTCGAGAACATGTGAATCGTGTAGCGCTCGACGACGCCGCCGTCGTTGCCCTCGGCGGTGAAGTGGCTGTCGAGCGGCGTGCCCATGACCTCGCCGATCGCCCACTTCGAGTACTCGATGCCGGTGGTGACCGCGACGCCAATCCAGCGCAGCGCGCCGCGGCGAACGTGCGGCACTGCCTGATACTGGACGTGACTGCCGAGCGTCACCAGCTCACCGCTGAGCCCGCGGATCGTCGTCGCCTCGTAGAAGCCGTTCGCGAACACGGTCCAGCGCGGGTGACGCCAGCGGCCGAGGTTCACGCCGGCCATCAGCTGGATGTTCGCGATCGACCCGCCGAGGATGCTGTCGGTGCTGCCGATCGCGACGTCGGCGTGAATGCCGATGACCGCGAGGCCGAGCAGGATGTCGTTCGGATCGACGTCGTAGTCGACACCGACGCCGCGCTGCGAGAACGAGCCGGTGTCGGCGAACGCGTTCAGCAGCTGGTCGAGGCGCGCGAGCTTGTAGAGCTCCTCGATCTTGTCATGCGCGCGCTGGGTGAGCTCCGGGATGCTGACGTTGAGGCGCTGCGCGGCGTTCATGCCCTCGGCGTTGAGCATCACCGTCACCGACGAGTCGGCCCCGGCGGTCGCGCCCAAGGCCAACACGATCAGCAGGGCGAGCTTCACCCATGCAGCCTACGTGAAGCTCAGGCCGCGTCGAGCTTGAACGCCCAGCGCCGGACCTCGGCGGTCAGCTCGTTGTCGTTCTCCGCGACTGCAGCTTGGCGCAGCGACGCGAGCGCAATCGTTGCCCCCGCGAAGTCCTCGCGCGCCCAGCACGCCCTCAGCTCGAGCCGGAGAAGTGCGATCTGCTTGGCTTCTGCGTAACTCATCGCGAACCTCCTGGGTGTCAGCGCGTTTAATGAAGTGGTCCCTCGTCAAAATTCGTCGGCCGCGCGATGCGCCGCAACTTTTCTGACGTTCGGCGCGACCGTTTATTGCTCTGCGCACATGTGGGTGCCGCGATTTGTTGCTGGGTTTGACGTGTGGCCCAAGGCCGCGCTACGCTTCTGAAAATTCATGTCTTTTTGGGGCAGACTGGCATGAGCCGCATTGGAGAGCTGCTGGTTCGAGAGAAGATGCTCTCGCTCTCGCAGCTACAACAGGCACAGGACGAGGCGAAGCGTACGGGCAAGCGGCTAGGAGCCACGCTCGCGCGGCTTGGCTATGTCGATGACCAGCGGCTCACGCAGTTCGTTGCGAAGCAGTACAGCCTGCCGTCGATCAACCTCTCGGAGGTCGAGATCGATCAGGCAGTCCTCAAGCTCGTACCGCGCGAGATCTGCGAGAAGCATCAGGTCATCCCGGTGCGCCGGAACGGCCCGACGTTGATCGTCGCGATGGCGGATCCGTCGAACATCTACGCGATCGACGAGCTGAAGTTCCTCACGCAGTACAACATCGAGCCCGTCGTCGCGTCGGAGTCGATGGTCGAGCAGGCGCTGTCCCGCTACTACGACAAGGGCCCCAACCTCGACGAGATGGTCAACGACCTCGGCGACATCGACAACGTCGATTACACCGCGGCCACCGACGAGAACGTCAACGTCGTCGACCTCGAGAACCAGGCCGGCGAGGCGCCGGTCGTGAAGCTGTGCAACGCGATCTTGCTGTCCGCGATCAAGAAGAAGGCCAGCGATATCCACGTCGAGCCCTACGAGAAGAGTTTGCGCGTGCGCTTCCGCATCGACGGCATTCTCCAGGAAGAGATGCGGCCGCCGCTCAAGCTGCGCAACGCGATCACGTCGCGTCTGAAGATCATGGCGTCGCTCGACATCGCCGAGCGCCGCTTGCCGCAGGACGGTCGCATCAAGCTCAAGATCGGCGGTAATCGCGAGATGGACTTCCGCGTCAGCGTGCTGCCCACGCTGTACGGCGAGAAGATCGTCATGCGTCTCCTCGACAAGACGAGCCTGCAGCTCGACATGACGAAGCTCGGCTTCGACGTGGGGCCGCTCGAGCACTTCAAGGAAGCGATCAAGAAGCCGTACGGCATGGTGCTCGTCACCGGCCCCACCGGTTCGGGCAAGACGACCACGCTGTACTCGGCGCTGTCAGAGCTCAACACGATCGATCGCAACATCTCGACGGCCGAGGATCCGGTCGAGTTCAACCTGCACGGCATCAACCAGGTGCAGATGCACGAGGACATCGGCCTCAACTTCGCCACCGCCCTGCGCGCGTTCCTCCGGCAGGACCCGAACATCATCATGGTCGGTGAGATTCGTGACTTCGAGACCGCCGAGATCGCGGTGAAGGCCGCGCTCACGGGACACCTCGTGCTCTCGACGCTCCACACCAACGACGCACCGTCGACGGTGTCGCGGCTTCTCAACATGGGTATCGAGCCGTTCCTCGTCACGGCATCCGTGAACCTCGTCGTCGCCCAGCGCCTCGCGCGCCGGATCTGTGCGGACTGCAAGATCCCCGCGGAGAAGCACCCCGAGGCGCTCGCCAAGATGGGCATGACCGCCGATCAGATCAGCAACGCCAAGGTCATGAAGGGCCGCGGCTGCCAGACCTGCAACAACACCGGCTACAAGGGCCGCGTCGCGCTCTACGAGGTCATGCCATTCACCGATCCGCTCAAGGAGCTCGTGCTCCAGGGCGCATCGGCAGCCGAGATCAAGGCGGAGATGATCCGCGGCGGCACGATGTCGCTGCGCCTCGCCGGTATCGCCAAGATCCTCGACGGCATGACCACGCCCGAGGAGATCCTTCGCACCACGGTGGACGACTAGACCCATGGCAGGACTCAATCTCCAGGCGCTGCTCAAGGCGATGCTCGACAAGGGCGCGTCGGATCTCCACATCACCGTCGGCTCGCCGCCGCGCCTGCGCATCGACAACGAGCTGGTGCGGCTGCAGACCGACGTGCTCGGAGCGGTCGACACCAAGACGCTCTGCTACTCGGTGATGAACGATGCGCAGAAGCTCCGGTTCGAGGAAGACCTCGAGCTCGACTTCTCGTTCGGCATCCGCAACCTCGCGCGCTTCCGCGCCAACGTCTACATGCAGCAGAGCTGCGTGGCAGGCGCGTTCCGCCTCGTCCCCTACAACATCATCCCGCTCGAGGATCTGGGCCTGCCGGCCGTGGTGACCGAGCTGTCCGACCGGCCGCGTGGGCTCGTGCTCGTGTGCGGCCCGACGGGCTCGGGCAAGTCGACCACGCTCGCGTCGATGATCGATCGCATCAACACGCGGATGCGCGGTCACATCGTGACGGTCGAGGATCCGATCGAGTTCCAGCACACCCACAAGGCATCGCTGGTCAACCAGCGCGAGATCGGCCGCGACAGCACGTCGTTCAAGCGCGCGCTCAAGTACATCCTGCGCCAGGACCCGGACGTCGTGCTCGTCGGTGAGATGCGCGACCTCGAGACGATCGAGGCCGCGCTCACGATCGCCGAGACCGGCCACCTCTGCTTCGGCACACTTCACACCAACAGCGCGATCCAGAGCCTCAACCGCATCATCGACGTGTTCCCGTCGCACCAGCAGAGTCAGGTGCGCGCGGTGCTGTCGTTCGTGCTCGAGGGCGTTGTCTGTCAGGCCCTGATCGCCAAGGCCAGTGGCACGGGCCGCGTCCTGGCCTCCGAGGTCATGGTCCTCAACCCCGCGATCAGAAACTTGATCCGCGAAGACAAGCTTCATCAAATCTATTCGCAGATGCAGATCGGACAGAGCAAGTTCGGCATGCAGACGTTCAACCAGTCGCTGTGCGACCTGTATCTACGCAAGCAGATCTCTCTCGAAGAGGCGATCGGCCACACCAGTGAGACCGACGAGCTCAAGACCATGATTCTGAACGGGGGCGGATCGCTCGGTAGCCTCGGTGGACCGAACGTCTCGCAACCAACGCGACGCTGAGGAGCTGACACATGGCCAGATTCGCCTGGGAAGGAACAACGCGCGGGGGTGAGAAGCGCCGCGGCGTGATCGAGGCCGACAGCCGCGCGATCGTCGAGGAGCGCCTCAAGAACGACGGCGTCGCGATCAGCAAGCTCGGTCGCGAAGGTGGGCTCGGCGATATCAACATCCAGATCGGCACCGGCGTTGGCGCCAAGGATCTGCAGATCTTCACGCGGCAGCTCGCGACGATGATCGATGCTGGTCTACCGCTCGTGCAGTGCCTCGACATTCTCGCGAACCAAACCGAGAACAAGTCGCTCAAGAAGGTGCTCCAGAGCGTCAAGTCCAACGTCGAGCAAGGCGCCACGTTCTCCGACGCGCTCAAGAGGCACCCGAAGATCTTCGACGAGCTCTACACGAACCTCGTCGCCGCCGGCGAGATCGGCGGCATCCTCGACACGATCCTCAACCGCCTCGCGGTCTACATCGAAAAAGCCGTCAAGCTGAAGAATCAGCTGAAGAGCGCGATGTACTACCCGATCGGCATTCTCGTGGTCGCCATGGGCGTCATCGCCGTGATGCTGACCAAGGTGATTCCGACGTTCGAGAAGATGTACAAGGACATGGGCGACGCGAAGTTGCCGCAGCCGACCGTCGTCGTCATCGGCATCTCGAACTCGTTCATCAACTCCTGGTACATCTACTTCGGCGCGCTCGTCGCCTTCGTGTTCGGCATCATCACCGCCCGACGAACCAAGGGCGGCAAAGAGTTCACCGATCGCGTGCTCCTGCGCGTGCCGATCATTGGCCCCGTTCTACGCAAGATCATCGTCGCGCGCTTCACGCGTACGCTCGGTACGCTGCTGTCGTCCGGTGTGCCGATCCTCGATGCCCTCGAGATCTGCGCACGTACCGCCGGCAACATGGTCGTGCAGAACGCGATCATGAATGCGCGCCAGAAGATCTCACAAGGTCAGGACATGGCCGGCCCGCTCGCCGAGTCCAAGGTCTTCCCGACGATGGTCGTCCAGATGATCGGCGTCGGCGAGCAGACCGGCGCCATGGATCAGATGCTCAACAAGATCGCCGATTTCTACGAGGAGGAAGTCGACGCCGCCGTGACCGGTCTGACCTCACTGATCGAGCCGGTCATGATGGCATTCCTCGGTGTTGTCGTCGGTGGTCTCATCGTCGCCATGTACCTGCCGATCTTCGGCCTCGCCGGTACGATCGGCTGATCGCCGCATGACCGAGGCGGCGAGCGCGTCTCCCGGCGACTCGCTGATGCGTACGCCGCCGCTCGCGCAACCCGCGACGGATCTGCGTCGCCGCGTTGCGCGCCTGCTGCTGCTGCGCACGCTCGTCGTCACCGTCGTGCTCGGGCTGTCGCTGTGGCTGCTGCTGCGCAGCGATTTGCCGCATTCGAGCGCGGTGTGGCTGCAGTCCGGGATCATCGCGCTCACCTATCTGTCGTCGATCGTGTTCGGCGTGCTGCTGCGGCAGGGCTTCTCGCCGAAGCGGGTGGCGCGGCCCATGCTCGCGAACGACCTCGTGCTGACGAGCGTGCTCGTCTACATCACGGGGGCGGCGCAGAGCCCGTACACGTTCCTCTACGCGCTCACCATCGTCGCCGCCGGCGCGCTGTCCTACCGGCGCGGTGCCGTGATCGTGACGCTCGCGTCGCTAGGCTCGATGATCCTCGTCGCCCTGCTCGCGTGGCAGCGTGTCATCGATCTGCCCCAATCGTCGACGGTGCGGCCGTGGGATCAGTCGGGCCTCGACCTCGTCCGTACCCTCGGCATCAACTTCGCCGCGATGATCGGCGTCGGTGCCCTGTCGTTCATCTTCGGCGACCAGCTGCAGAAAGGCGCCGAGACGCTCGCGACCACGCGCCGTGCCGCTGCCGAGCTGCTCTCGCTCCACCAGGACATCGTGCGGTCCTTGTCGTCGGGCCTCATCACGACCTCGCCGAGCGGCATCGTGCTGACCGCGAATCACTCGGCCGCCGAGATCCTCCGGACCTCGCCGTCGCTCCTCGTTGGGCGGCAGGTCGAGACCGTGCTGCCCGGCCTGAACGAGCTGCGCCGCGGCGGCGACATCACCGTGCCCACCAGCGACGATGACCTCACACTCAACGTGAGCGTGTCGCCGCTGCGCGACGTCAAGGACCAGGTCATCGGCCGGGTCGTGAACTTCCAGGACCTCACCGAGCTGCGCCGGCTCGAGCAGCATGCGCGTCGTACCGAGCGCATGGCGACCGTCGGCCAGCTCGCCGCGGGTGTCGCGCACGAGATCCGCAATCCGATGGCGTCGATCTCAGGCTCGATCGAGCTGCTGCGCGCCAACCCGCAAGCAAGCGACGACGACCGCGCGCTCATGACGATCGTCCATCGCGAGATCCAGCGCCTCAACGTCCTCATCGGCGATCTGCTCGACTACGCGAACCCGCGCCAGAAGCAGCCGGTTGACTTCGACCTCGCTTCGCTCGTCGAGGAGCTCGCGCAGGTCGCGCGTGGTGACCAGAACTTCGCGGACGTCGAGCTGACCACCGAGGTCATCGACAAGCCGCTCGCGATCTTCGCCGACCCAGCCAAGGTCCGTCAGGTCGTGTGGAACCTCGTGCGCAACGCGGCTGATGCCGCCTCGGCCGGCGGCAAGCACGTCCGGATCGCGGTGCGCCGTTCGGGTATCGAAGGCGCGACGATCGCGGTGTCCGATGATGGTGTGGGCATTCCCGACCACATGGTCGGCCGGATCTTCGACCCGTTCGTGACCACCAAGCAGAAGGGGACTGGGCTCGGCCTTGCGACCTGTCATGCGATCGTCGCCGAGCACGGCGGGCGCATTGACGTCGAGACCGAGGCCGGGAAGGGCACCAAGATGGTGGTGACGATCCCCGGCTCGCGATAAGGTCCGCTGGTGCAATGTCCGATCTGCACGCAGGCACTCGAGGGCGGTGAGCTCGTCATGGTCTGCGGTCCGTGCCATCAAACGCTCGGTGGTGCCGCCGCCGGTCTCAACGTGGGTGCGACCGGCGAATTCCGTGTGCCGTCGCCCGAGATGATCGCCGAGATGCAGGCGAGCGAGCCGGGCGAGCGGCCCGATGCCACGGACGTTTGCTCGTGGTGCACCAAGGCCGAGGGCGACGTGCGGAAGCTGCTCGGTCGCAGCGGAACGGCGCTCTGCAACGAGTGTGTCGCGCTCGCGTGCGACATCATGGATGCCGAGCTCGGCACCGGCTGGCGCTAGCTCAGCGCTAGGTCAGCGGAGATACGCCTCGGCGCGAATCCGATAATCCTCGGCGTAGGCGGTCTCGCCTTTCGCGGTCCACGCGCGGGCGAGCTCGCGGCAGCGATCGGCCTCGAGGCGTGGCGGTAGCTCGCCGCCGGTGCGCATTCCGTCGAGGATCGCGATCGCGTCGTCGGTGCGGCCGACGGCGATGAGGGCCATCGCACGCGTGTGCTGGAGCGCCGGGACATCGGGACGCAGCGAGCCTGCCTCGTCTGCGAGGGCGAGCGCGCCGGCAGGATCGGAGCCGGTCGCGAGCTGAGCGCACGCGCGGTTGTTGAGCCACACCGCGCGCTCGGCCGCCGCGAGCGAGGAGGTGTCGATCGCGGCGAGGAGCTTGTCGGCGGTGGTGACGTCGCCGGCTGCGACGGCACAGCCTGCGCGGGACAGGCGCGCGGCGCGCTCGCGCGTGGACGAGGGAGCGAGCCATTCGAGCCAGCGATAGCGGCGGCCAGCGACGGTGTACTTGCCCTCCTCGAAGGCGCTGTGGGCGATGCGGGGGAGCCAAAGCCAGATCCAGAGCAGGCCGATCAAGGCGAGGCCCGCACCCGCGAGGCCGCCGCCGCGGCGCAGCACGATGGCCCCGAGCAGTGGTAGCGCGACGAGCGCGACGAGGATCAGGAAGATGCGGACCACGAATCGCATCGTTCTCGTGAGGATACCCGGCCGGCCGACGACGAAGCAGCCGTTTACGCCCTATTGAGAGCATGGTAGACAGCCCGAACCATGGGTGAACAGCTGGTCTCGCTCGGCAAGCGCACGGCCCCCGTGCGTGCTGTGCCCGTGCCGGGTCCAGACGCGCCCAAGGTCTACGTCGAGACCTACGGCTGCCAGATGAACGTGGCGGATAGCGACCTCATCGGCAGCGTGCTCGCCGAGGCGGGCTACGCCACCACGAAGCGCGCGGACGAGGCAGACGTGATCCTCGTGAACACCTGCGCGGTGCGCGAGAAGGCCGAGGAGCGCGTGGTCGCGCGCGCGGCCGAGCTCGGCGCACTCAAACGCAAGCGGCCGGGTACGATCCTCGCGATCGTCGGCTGCATGGCCGAGCATCTGAAAGAGGGGCTCGCGGAGCGGGCGCCTGCGGTCGATGTGATCGCCGGGCCCGATAGCTATCGCCGGATGCCGGAGCTGCTGCGCGCGGCACGCGAGGAGCACAGCCACCCGCTCGTCGACATCAAGCTCGACAAGGCGGAAGTCTACGATGGGCTGTCGGGCGCGATCGGCGGCGACGGCGTGTCGGGCTTCGTCACGATCCAGCGCGGCTGCGACAAGTTTTGCACGTTCTGCGTGGTGCCGTTCACCCGCGGCCGCGAGCGTGGGGCCGCACCGCGCGAGATCCTGCGCCAGGTGCGCGAGCTGGTGGATGCCGGGTATCGCGAGGTCACGCTCCTGGGGCAGACGGTCAACTCGTATCGCTGGCCGAGCTCGGATGGTGATGGCCCCGGGTCCCTCGCTTCGCTCGGGCCCGTGGCACGGGAACCCCGGTCCAACTCCAACCCCAACCCGCCCAATGCCGGGGGTGGCGAGGTCACGTTTGCCGAGCTGCTGCGCGCGGTGGCGCGGATCGACGGGCTCGAGCGCATTCGCTTCACGTCGCCCTACCCCGTCGATTTCACCGCGGATGTGATCGCAGCGATCGCCGAGGAGCCCAAGGTCTGCAAGTACGTCCATCTGCCGGTGCAGTCGGGCTCCGATGTGGTGCTCGAGCGCATGCGGCGCGGCTACACGGCGGCGGACTACCGCACGATCGTCGCGAACCTGCGGGCCGCGATGCCGCACATCGCGATCTCGACGGACATCCTGACCGGATTCTCGGGCGAGACCGAGGACGACCACCAGCAGACGCTCGCGCTCATGCGCGACGTGCGGTTCGATAGCGCGTTCATGTTCGCGTACTCGGAGCGCGACCTGACGTTCGCCGCGAAGAAGCTCGTCGACGACATTCCCGAGGCCGAGAAGAAGCGCCGGCTCGCCGAGATCGTCGCGCTGCAGGAGAAGATCTCGGCCGAGGTATTCACCGCCCACGTGGGCCGCGCCGAGCGCGTGCTGGTGCACGGGCCATCCAAACGCGACCCGACCCAGCTGATGGGTCGGACCGATGGCTTCAAGACCGTGATCCTGCCGTCTGGCGTGGGTGAGCGAGGCGGATTCGTGGATTGCACGATCGAGCGCGCAACGATGGCGACGCTCTTCGGTCGCGTCTAGACTCATTCTGGGCAAGTCGTCGACGTCCAGATCACCGTGCAGTGAGCGCGCCGCAACATCCACTCGTCGAGCTGGCATCCGAGGCGCTTGGCGTGCTCGCCAAGGTCGATGGTTTTGGCGACGACAGCCGCGCGAAGAACAGCGCCGGCGCGATCGAGAAGGCGTGGGTGCGTGCGCCCCTGTCGGTCGCCATCGGCGGTCCGGTGTCCGCACGCACCGAGCTGATCAACTACCTGTGTGCCCGCAAGGTCCTCGACCCCGAATCCCGAGCTTCCGGGGGCGCGGCACTGCGCGTTCGGCGTGGCAAGAGCACTCGCTTCAAGGCGCTGCGCGCCGACGGCACGACCGAGGAGCACGTGCTCCCAGCCGAGCAGGCCGACGACGACGCGCTCCGCTTGCGCGCACAGGGCGCGAAGGTCGCCGTCGACGAGCGCAAAGTCGCGCTCCAGCGCGTCGAGAAGTCGCTGCCCCGCGGCGCTCGAGCACGACCGCGCGGCTTCATGATCTGGCTGTGGCCATTGTGGTGGCTGCTCACCCGCCGGCACCGCCGAGCACTCTCGGATCGCAGCATGAACGAGCACGCCTACGACCAGGCCTGCGAGGTGCTCAAGCAGACCGAGAGCGAGCTCGAGGCAACGGCCACGCGGATCCGCGTCGAGCGCACCCGGTTCTTCGAGTCGCTCCGCGCACTGTCGTCGGGCCTCTCGCTCGGCGGCGTCGTGCGCGAGATCGAGCTCGTGCTGGGCGAGGGCCCGTTGCCACCGGGCGTCGACATCATCGAGATGATGCGGCCGAACATGACCGAGCAGGTCGACGCGATCCTGCTCGTCGAGCGTGACACGTTCTACGCGCCTCACACGGAGGGTGGCAATGCGCCGGTGGTCGGCACGATCGCCGAGACCGTCCCTGCCCTGCTCGGCCTGCTCGGCAAGTCGCGCGCCCTCGTGCTCGCCCGCCGCGCACGCGAGGAGCTCGAGCCCGCGGTCGCCGCGCTCGACGACGACATCCTGGATACCGAGGAAGGCTTTCGCCTGCGCATCGAGCGCCTCGAGGCAATGCAGATCCTCGATGCCGCCGAGTTCGCGCGCACCGAGCTCGCGAAGGTGAAGCCGCTCGTGGTCCAGGGCACGCGCACGGTGATCGAGAGCACCGCGGAGCATCTCGCTGCGGAGCTCGACCGGGTCAACGCGTCGTGGGCCCACGCACTCTCGATCTCGCAGGATACAGACCAGCTCAAGTCGGCGGTCGCGCGCATCGAGCAGTCGGCGCCGATCGAGGCGAAGCGCATCGCCGAGGAGGTCCGCAATGTCGCGCTCGACCTCGCGGCCCGGCACGTGGCCGAGGTGTTGCCCGAGCTGCTCGCGTCGCTGCGTCCGCACGGCCTCGAGGAGCCGCCACCGCGCACGCCGCCTCAGCTTCCCGTGATCGAGGTGCTGCCGTCGTTCACCAATCCCGCGGCGGCGAAGAAGCTCTCCGGCTTCCTCACCGGCCTGTTCAAGTCGTTCGAGTCACGGCGCACCGACGTGCTCACGAAGGCCGAGCTGCGCATCGCGAGCCTGCGCGAGCTCGCCACCGCCGAGCTCCTCGGGGTCGAGCCCAAGCTGCGCGAGCTCGTCGAACAGTCGCTCTATCAGCAGCTGTACTCGGCGATCGCGCGCCAGGTCAGCTGGCTCGATCGCACGATGAACGCCGAGCGCGAGGCGGTCGCCGCCGATGGCATTGCCCTCGCGCCGCTGTCGCGCATTCGCGATCGTCTCAAGCAGGATCTCGCACGGATCATCCAGGGCATCGAGCAACTCGAGCGCGAGAGCCCCGGGCTCGCCGCCGCCGCCGTCGAGGTCGGCCCGGGTTCGCTCGGGCCCGTGGCACGGGAACCTCGGTCCACCCCCTCCACCGTCCCGCCCAATGCCAAGGGCCCCGGTTGACCGGGTCAGGACGCTGACGCATTGTGCCGGCTTGCACGACTTCCCTAGCCAGCACGTCGTCCTCCTCCACGAGCTCGCGGCGCGCCTGGTCGATAGCCGCAAGCCCGGAACCGACCTCGGCATCCTCGCCCGCGAGCTGCTGTTCGGCTTTCATGACCTGTGCATGCGCCTGGGCCTCGACGGCCTGCTCCACGCGCTGGCCCAGACATTCCCGCCGCTCGACATCGAGGATCGCGCCGCGCTCGCGGATCATCCTGTCATTTCGCCCGCGCTCGTCGCGCAGCTGAAGGCGATCAACCTCGACGGCGGTGGCCCGCGCGCCGCCAAGCCGCGCCAGCTCGCAGACGGTGTGATCGCCGCACTCCAGCTCACCGTCGCCGACGAGGCCGACCGTATGATCTCGCTCGACGGCGCGCTGCGCGCCACGGTGGTCACCGCGATCGCGAACGCGATCGATACGGATCTCGCGGTGCCGAAGATCCGCGAGACCATCATCGCGCAGGGTCGCGAGGTTTGCGAAGAGCGATACCACAGCGCGTACGACAAGCTCGTCACGCACCTCGACGCCCGCGGCATGAAGCTCGAAAAGGTCCCGAAGGTCCCGATCGACGCGCTCCACGCCGTCGAGGTGCTGCTCGCCGACACGCGCAACAAGGTGATCGGCGGCATGGTCCGCACTGCCATCGACAGTGCGAAGGCGCTGATCGCGAAGGCGAGCACCGATGCCGCCGCGCGCATCGACGCCCCGATCACGCACCGCATGACGCCACGCGAGGTGGCGGTCCGCCGCGCCTGCGATCCGCAGCTTCCGAAAATCCCGACCGCCGTCGCGACCACCGTGATCGACACGTTGACCGAGACTGCTCGGTTCATCTGGCTCGCCGCCGTGAAGCCGGTCCGGACCTACGGCGCGAGCCAGTCGTTCGCCGTCGGCGAGGTGATCGAGCACCCGAAGTTTGGCCGCGGTGAGGTGACCGCCGTCGCCGCGACGCGCTTCGACGTCGAGTTCGAGACCGGCAAGATGACGCTCGTCCACGTCCGCAAGTAGCGAGCGCTATTTCAGGCGCTTGATGATGTCGCGCGCAACGCGCCGCGAGCCGAGCAGCGCCACGTGACCGAGGTCCTGATACTCGATGCGCTCTGCGCGCGGGATCTCGAGCGCGCTCTGCGTGTTCGCAGGGACGAGGTGATCGCAGTGCGAGAAGATCGTGCACACGCGCGTGTCACGCGGCGGTGGTGCCGCGCTGAGCCGCTGCACGAGCTTGCTGCCGACGAGTAGCTCGCGCGTCGGGTGACCGACCCCGTACTCCGAGACGTCGGTGCCCAGGTGCGGCGAGCCGAGCGTGATGAGGTTCGCGATCGCGCCGTCTCCGCCCATCAGCTGCACGAAGTAGCGCCCGACCACGCCGCCCATCGAGTGGCCGATGATGTCGACCTGCGGCGATCCGGTGGCCGCCTGCACCTGCTCGACAAACCAGCCCAGCTGGCGCGCTGCCGCAGCGACGCGGCCCAGCGACCAGTACTCGAAGCCGAGGATCGGCCCGATGCCGGCGCGCGACAGGCGAAACGCGAGCGGCAGGAAGTTCGCGCGGTTCATCGCGAACCCGTGGATCATGATCAGCGGCCGCGCCCCGCGCTGGCGAAATCCAGGGAGCGGGAAGAAGCCCACCGGCCGCGCAGCCGAGAGCGCCATCGACATGCCCCACTCGGTGAGCATGGTGCGCAGCGAACCGATCTCCCGCTTCTGGATCCGCCGCAGCGCGATCGGCAGCAGCGGGTACGCACCGCTCAGCATCATCGCGTTCGACACCGCGGCGACGCCGGATCGCCACGCCAGGTGGCGGAACGTATGCCGGCGCTGCATGGACAAGTGTACCTAGACTTCCATGCCTGGCACGTCGGCTTCGATCTCGTCCGCAATATCCGGAGGAATCGCGAGCGCGACCTTGAGCTTGTCCAGCATCTTGCGCTCGGCGTGCGCGAACACGTGATCGACGACCGCCATCCGGCAGGCCGCGCGATAGATGCCCTTGCGCGACTCCGCGTTGAGGTTCTTGAGGAACAGCTCCGGCATCTCGGCACGCGTGTCGAGGTAGCCCATCGCAGCGGTGCGTTCCTCGCTGCTGAGATCCGCGGTCCGGATGAGGCGGCGCATGCCCTCGGCCTCCGCCTCCGCCAGTACCCCATCGGCCCATGCAATGGCCGCCCACACCTTGATCACATCGAGAATCTGCGACTCCGCCATCCGGCGACGATACTACAGGCGGACGTCGAGACCGATGCGCGTGCGGATCAAGCTCACGAGGGTGGGCCGCAGCTCCTCGTTGGACTTGGAGGCCACCCACTTGCCGTCGGCGACCGGATCGAAGTGCCAGGCCGACGCGATCGCCGCCATCCAGATCTGCCCGGCGGCCCGGTGGGCGTTGATGACGATCTTGGTCCCGTCGCGCAAATCTAGCCGGAGCACCCCGTCGCTCGTCGAGATATCAACCTCATCGGGGTCGATATCGGCGAACGCATCCTCGATGGCACGCAGCTCGTCGCGCGCAACCTTGTCGAAGTGGGTGTCGTCCATGCGGCCCTTATACCCGGTTGCAGACGGTTTTTCGCGGTACGATGACACGTGGCGTCGACTCCGCCTCCATCGGATTCCGAGCTCGATCTAGGCGAAATGGTCGAGCGCGAAGGTCACGAGACGCTCCTGCCGTCCGTGACGCGCTCGGTCGTGTCGCGCAAGAGCTTCGTCGCGAGCGAGCTCGACGCGATCACGCCGCTCCCCGAGCCGCCGCCGCGCCCATCGGGCTCGGTCGCCCCCGGCTCGATCGAGGCAGCGGTCGCCGCCGAGGCCAATCGCCCGCGTGGCGCGCGCTCTGGCGACGTGATCGGCAATCGCTACGTCGTCGAAGGTCAGCTCGGCCGCGGCGGCATGGGCCGCGTGCTGCGCGTGGTGCACTCCGCGCTCGGCAAGCCGTTCGCACTCAAGCTCATCAAGACCGCGATCGCGACCAACCCGCGCATCCGCGAGCTGTTCTATCGCGAGGCGCGGCTCGCCTCTGCGCTCACGCACGACAACATCTGCTCGATCGTCGACTTCGGTCAGGACGAGATGTTCGGCCTGTTCATGGTGATGGAGCTGCTCGAGGGTCAGACCGTGAACGCACGCGTGCGGCACAGCGGCCGGTTCCCCGCGAAGGTGGCGTGCGACGTGATGTGGCAGGTCAGCGACGCCACGCGCTTCATCCACAGCCGTCAGATCATCCACGGCGACATCAAGACCGAGAACATCTTCATCGTGCGCACGCCCGCACAGCGTCGCCTGATCAAGCTGCTCGATTTCGGCCTGTCGCGCGCGGACCTCGGTCGCGATAACGGCCTCGACGGCACGCCCGAGTACCTCGCGCCCGAGCGCATCGACGGTGCCCCCGCGTCGCAAGCGAGCGACGTCTACGCGCTCGGCATCGTGTTCTTCGAGCTATTGACCGGCAAGCTGCCGTTCACCGGTGAGATGAAGGACGTGTTCGAGAAGCAGCGCAAGCAGCCCTGCCCGGCTCCCAGCAAGCACTGCGATGGCGAGCCGCTCGACGACCGCGCCGACCAGATCGTGGCGCGCGCGACCGCCAAGGATCCCGCCGAGCGCCACCCCGACGTCGCCGCGTTCATGTACGAGCTCCGCACGCTCATGGGCATGCTCGGCATGGATAACGGCAAGCGCCGCGCGGTGGCCCCCGATGCCGCCCGCTCGCGGCACGACCACAACCACACCATGAAGGCTGCGGCCGAAGTGTTCGGCGCGGTCGCGCTGCCGATGGCGTCGTGCGACCCGACCGGCAAGGTGCGCGCCGCGAACGCCGCGTTCCTCGAGTTCATCGGTGTCGCCGGTGGCGCCGGTGGCCTCCAGCTCCGCGACTCCGCGCTCCCCGAGGTCTATCCGACGCTGTTCGAGGATCTCTTGCTGGTCGCCCAGGCGCGCCGGCCGATCAAGCGGGTGCTCTATCTCAACGAGGGCGGCGATCGCGTGATCGAGGCCGCCGTGGTGCTCTCGGCCGCGCCCAACGCTGCCGAGGTCACTGCGGGCGAGATCCATATCGTGATCCACCCGCTGCGCGCGCTGCTGACCTGAGAATCAGATTCCGAACTGCAGGCCGATCGAGAGGTCGGCGCCGAAGCCGTTGTTGAACTTTGGCGACAGGCCCGACAGCGCGCTGCCCATCTGGATGCCGGCGAGCGCCGACAGATCCGCGATGAACGACAGGCTGCCGTTGAGGCGCTTCACGAAGCCGATGCCGCCACCGATCAGCAGCGGGCCCTGCGCGACGATATCGGTGTCCATGCCGGGCTCGCTGTTATCGAGCTTGATCGTGTTGCGAAGCACGCCGACGCCGGCCTGGCCCATGAAGCGAAGACCGTCGCCGCTCGCAGCGAGCGCGTAGCGAACGCGGACGACACCGCCGGGCGCTGCGGTCGCGTGCCCCTCGACGTTCGCGCCGACCGGGATGCCGATGCGACCGGCGATGCCGACCGAGAGCTGCGGGTTGATGTAGTAGCCAATCTCGGGCTGGATCACGACGAGGCTCGAACCGAGGCAGCAGTTCTTCACCGTGTTCATGCCCTCGGTCTCACCACTGACGTAGCCAAAGCCCGTGCCGCCCGTGACCGCGACAAGGAGCTTGGCCGGCTTGCGCTCGACCACAATGCCGTCGCCGACGCTGCCAGAACCACCGCCGCCGCCCACGATCGGATCCTCGTTGTCGTTGGGACCGCCACCGCCGGTGCCCGCGGTGAGCTCGATGATGTTTGGCGAGCCCGAGCTGCCCTTGGAGGCAATCGGCTTGCCGAACTCGTTGAACGCCGCGACGTAGTAGTGAATCAGCGCGCCCTTCATCGCCGAGCCCGGGATGGAGCCGGTGTACTTGCACTCGCCGTTCTTCTTGAGCTTGACCTCGATGAACTCGGTCGCGCCTTCGGGGCGATACATCGCAGCGATCTTCGTCGCGGTGACATCGGGCGCGACGAGCGCTTCGATCGGCAGCGAGGTGCCGGTCTTGCCGCTGTCGATGATCTTGTGCTCGAGACCTTGGACGGCCGTGCAGTCGGGACCGGTCGCGTCGACCGTGGGTACCTCTGGTTCGCCCGTCTCACCGCTCGCCTCGGCGCGCGCGGCGTCCAGCAGCTTGGTTGCTTCGGGAGACTTGTAGCCGGCGTCGATCTGGATCTTGGGATCGACCTGCACGGCCGACAGGAACGCGAGCTTCGCGGCGTCCTGATCTTTTCCGACGAGCGCGACGATACCCATCGCGAGATGCGCGCGCGCGACCGCGGGATCCTTGTCGAGCTTGGCCTTCTTCGCGATCGCGAGCGCCTGGTTGAGCGACTTGCGAGCGGCCTCGTAGTCCATGAGGTCGTAGTTCTCGTAGGCCTCCTTGACCTTGGCCGTGATGTCTTGCTTCGGGCCTGCGTGTGCCACGCCGAAGCCGACAACGATCGCGACGAGCGCGACGAGACTGCGTACCCTCATGCCCGGTTTCATAACAAAGAAACCGACCCCTTAGACGGAAATACGGGCCCCGGAGGCTAAATCAGCGTTCTGTAATGACGAACTCGACGCGGCGGTTCTGAGACCGGCCGTCCGCCGTCCGGTTGTCGGCGATCGGCACGTTCTCGCCGAAGCCCTTCGACGTCATGCGGCCGGTGTCGATTCCCTGCTTGGCCAGGTAGGCCTTCACGCTGGCCGCGCGGCTGTTGCTGAGCTTGAGGTTGTGCTTGTCGTTGCCCACCGAGTCGGTGTGGCCACCGATCTCGACCTTGATCGTCGGGTTGTCCTTGAGCGCGTGTGCGACCTCGTTGAGGAGCGGGAACGAGACCGGCTTGATCGTGGCCTTGTTGAACTCGAAGAAGATGGTCTGCTTGATCTCGATCTTCGTCGCCGTCACGACGACGTTCGTGTACTTCTTCGGGCAGCCGTCAGGGGCGATGCCGAACTCGAGCGGGCACTTGTCGTCCTTGTCGGCGAACGAGTCCTTGTCGTTGTCGAGGTCGGGGCAGCCGTCGTCGTCCTCGAAGCCGTCCTTGTCCTCGGGCTCGTTCGGGCAGGAGTCGACCTTGTCGGCGAGGCCATCGGCATCGTTGTCGAGCTCGGGGCAGCCGTCGGTGTCCTCGAAGCTGTCCTTGTCCTCGGGCTCCATCGGGCACTTGTCGCTGCGATCGAGGATGCCGTCGGCGTCATTGTCGGGCTCGGGGCAGCCGTCCTCGTCCTCGAACTTGTCGAAGTCCTCGGCCTCGTCGGGGCACCTGTCGAGATCGTCGGTCAGGCCATCGCCATCGCGGTCGCCGGGCTTGGGCGGCAGCTTCGGCGCCTGGTCGGTGCACTGGTCCTTGGGCGAGCGCTCGATCGCGAGCTTGGCGTTGGTCTCCGCGATCGCTGCCGTGCGGCGCGCATCGTGGTAGTTGCCCTCGTCGAGCGCATGCTGCGCGAAGTGGTTGTTCGCCTCGCCGAGGGCGAGCTCGACCGGTGCGCAGCGCATCGCGCCGTTCTCGCGCGCGGTGACGAGCAGGCCGTCGGTGGCGGCGGTCTGGGTGCGAACCTGGCGGCCCGCGCAGGCGACGACGAACAAGACGAGGACGATCGCGCGCATCATTCCTTCGCCGGGGCGACGGCGTCCTTGTCCTTGGCGGGGGCGAGCTTGTGACCCGGGTTGACCGGGATCTTGCTCGGGTCCTTGGCCGCAGCGTCGGACTCCTCGGCGGCCTTCTGCGCCGCCTCTGCGGACAGCCGGCCAAAGCGGTTCGCGCCCTGGAAGTCGGCGTGCGCTGCGACCTCGCGCGCCATCTTCAGATAGGTGACCGCCCGCGTGTACCAGTACGGGCTCAGCTTCTCGGCGTCGAGGGACCTGGCGTGGTCGACCTTCGTCGACGCCTCGCGCGTGACCTGATTGATGTACGCGATCGGACCGCAGCCGGCGGCCAGCGCGAGCGCAATCACCCAATGGCGCATCGACCGCATCATATCACCGGGCCCGCACGCGTCGCCCGTCACGGCCCAGCTCGATCGCCACGTAGATGGCAGATCCGAACAGGGCTAGCAGCGACACGATGAATGCCCAGCCGAGCTGGACCTGGAACAGCGACACGCCCTTCTTGGCGTCGTAGCCAAGATAGTCCGCCGCGGTCGACAGCCGGTTGATGCTGACGACGACGAGCACGAGCAGGATCAGCGCGATCGCGCCGGCGACATACATGAGCGCGCCCTGCAGGCCCTTGCGGATCAGCAACACCGATACGTACCAGCCCCCGACGACGAGCCCCGCGTGGCCGACCATCAGGGGCAGCACGAACACGGCGGCGAGCTTGCTGGGGTCGACCCAGTACATCCACGCCCACGCCGGGTGCACCGCATAGAAGTAGAGCGCGACCGGCGCCACGACGGCCGCTGCGTGCAGCACGACGAGGTGAAATGCCGGCGACGAGAACGGGCCATCGGAACGGACACGGTCGCGCGCGATCAGCGCGAAGCCGATACCGAACAACAGATTGACCAGACCGACGACCGGAATAGCCCGGAACCTAACACGACGCAGTTACTGCGAGCGGCGCTGGAGCGGAGGCGTCCGGCTGCCGGTGTCGGGATCGCTTGGTTCGCCACCGCTGCCACCGAGGAGCTTGCTCGCGGCGGTGAACTCGGCCTTCTCGGGGGCGGGCGTGGGCACGTCGATCTCGCCGGCGACGAACGCGCTATCCGACGACACCTGGGGGAGCGGGGTCGGCGCGCGCATCACGCCCTCGATGGGCGTACCGTCGTCGGGCGCCGCGGCTGACTCCGACGACGCATCCTCCTCGAGCGAGCGCACCGCGGCCGCGACATTGGTGACCACCCAGTCCTCCGCGGGGGGCGGCGGGGCGACGAGGACGGATTGGGTCCACGCCTGGCTGCTCGCGCGC
>JBBQFU010000020.1:0-48758 GCA_038322185.1 Haliangiales bacterium | reverse complement strand
AGCTCGTCGGTCTCGCGAAGGCCGTCGATCGCGCGAAGGCCGCGGGCGCGCGCGTCACGGTCGCCACCGTTCGCGTGCAGAAGCCTGGCGAGGACAAGATCGATGCGCACCTCGCGCGGCTCGCACCCGACGCGGTGCTCGTGCGGAGCTGGGGTTCTCTCGCCTACTTCAAGGCGCTGCCTGCCGCCGAGCGGCCGACACTCCACGGTGACTTCTCGCTCAACGTCACCAACTCGATCACCGCGGGCTGGGTCCTCGGCCACGGGCTCACGACCCTGACCGCCGCGCACGACCTCGATCGCGAACAGCTCCTCGCGCTGCTCGACGTCGCGCCGGCCGGTCGCGTGGCGATCGCCGTCCATCATCACATCCCGACCTTCCACACCGAGCACTGCGTCTACGCGCACCTGCTCTCGACGGGTAAGGACTTCCGCACCTGCGGCCGGCCGTGCGAGCAACACCAGGTCGCGCTCCGCGATCGCGTGGGCCTCGTGCACCCGGTGATCGTCGACGTCGGCTGCCGCAACACGGTGTTCAATGCGCAGGCGCAGAGTGCAGCGAGCCTCGTGCCCGAGCTGCTCACGCGCGGCGTCCGCCGGTTCCGGCTCGAGCTCGTGCGCGAGACCGCCGAGGAGACGCAGCGCCTCTACGGGGCGTATAGCCAGCTGATCGCCGGCGCAATCGATCCGGCCACCGCGGTCCGCGCCGCTGCCGTGCACGAGCAGTTCGGCGTCACGCGCGGCACGATGCGTACGCTGACCGTGTTGCGCTGACCCTCGGATTGTTGCGCGCGTCTTAACATTGCCGCGGTGACGCAAGGCGATCACGCGACCTGCGACGGCCTGGCGTGAACGCGTGTTCGATCCGCCTGGAATGACGATTTCGCGAGCGCCGCGTGCTGGCACTCGCGCTGCTCTATGCGCGCCGCATGCGCCATCACACTCGTCTCCCTCGCCTCTCCATCTCCCTGCTCGTCGTGTGCTCGCTGACCGCGGTCGCGGCCGCCGACGATCTCGCGGTCCCTGACTCGCGGCCGCAACGCCGCCTCGCGGTCGCCACCGATCCGATCGGACTCCTCTCCGGTCACTACGCGCTATCCGCGACGTATGTCGCGACGCGCCACTTCGCCGTGCGCGCCGACATGCAGATCATCGAAGAGCCGTGGGCCTACGCCGACAGCAGCTGGCGCGCCGGGATCAGCGTCCCGATCTACCTCGATCGTCCGCTGCACGGTCCGTATGTCGAGCCCGGGCTCGCGTTCGCCGAGCGACTCACGGGCTACGCGTACGGCGGCATCGGCTCGCTCGGCGGCACCAGCGGTGACGGACTCGGCGGCCTGGGCGGCATGGCGACGTTCACGCCAGTGCCGCTCAGCCAGCGATCGATCGAGCCTCAGATTTTCGTCGGCTGGCAGTGGTTGTTCGACTCGGGGCTGAATATTGCCGCCGCGGTCGGCGTGTCACGCCACACCGCCAGCGATGGATCAGGTACTTCGACCGCGGTGCGGGAGAGCTACCTGCGAGTCGGCATCGCGCTCTGACCCGGCGCGCGCCGGCAACCAGGACAACGATGTCCGGAAACGTGGATTGGGCCTCGACTGAGTCGTGAGTCACTTCGCGGGCTCTGGCGGGTGATCCTCGAAGGACGACAGGCACTTACGCCGTCATCTCGGAGCTGGCATCCCGGATGCTCTAAGGGATTGTCATGATGAAGCCGGCCGTCACCGTCGCTCTCCTCGCCCTCCCCCTGTTTGCCACGTCGGCGCTCGCCGACACCGTGACCACCGAGGCGGAGACGCTGGTGGTCATCACCCCGAACGCCCCGATCGTCGTGACCCAGGGCGCCGCGAGCCAGGCACCCGGCGCTGCCGAGATGCCGCCGTCTGCAGCCATCGCGACGCCGCAGATGAACAACGCGCCGCAGAACGAAGCGTGGACCGACGTCTCGCACATCAACGGCGTACCGGTGAAGGTCGGCGAGCGCGGCGACTACCTCTACAAGCTCAAGAAGACGAACATCAGCGGTAACCCGTTCGGTCCGTTCTTTGGCTACTACGACATCGCGGTCAGCCGCGCGCTCGGCCAGAACGTCGCCGCCACGGTCGCGATCAGCGGCTGGGACATGGATAGCGGCTACACGCAGGGCTACCAGATCTCCGCGACGGTCCCGCTGTTCTTCAAGAAGACGTTCAGCGGCCCGTACCTCGAAGGCGGCCTGCTGCTGCGGACCGACACGAGCGAGGGCTACTACTACGACGACTATGGCTACGAGGCGAGCTACAGCTCGATGGACACGCAGGCGTGGATCGGCCCGCAGCTGCTGTTCGGCTGGCAGTGGACGTTTGACTCGGGTCTCAACGTCGCGTTCGCGGTCGGCGTCGCCAAGCGCATGAGCGAGGACGCCAACACCGACGGCAACGGCTACTTCCGCGTCGGCTACGCGTTCTAGTCACCCCGGCCGGTTTGCAATTACCTTCGCAGCGCCCTTCGGCGTCGCTGCGCACCCCGGCAAGCCGGGGTTTGCAATCAGGCGGCAGCGCGCGGCAGTGCCGACGACGTCGCCCGCAGCTCGACCGGCAGCATCGGCTGGATCTTCGCTGCCCAGCGCGTGCACGCATCGAGACCGGCCATGCCGGGGAGCTGCGCCATGCGGCGCTCGATGTAGCTCATCACCTCGATGACCTTGTCGTTCGGGAACAGCCGCGCCACGAGCTCGGCGCTCTCGGCATCGGTCTTGAGGCCGCTGCCGACCGGACCGTAGAAGTGCTTCGCGATGAAGCGGCAGAACTTCTGCGCGCCCGGGTTGCCTTCGAGCCGCTCGCGCGCCTGGTTGAAGTAGTAAGCGAAGTGACGGCGCTCCTGCTTGGCGATGCGCCGGAACATCTCGGCGAGCACCGGGTTCTCGGTCTGGCGGATCACTTCCTCGTAGGCCTGCATCGTCAGGCACTCCTGAAGCGCACCCCAGAACATCCACAGCGCGATGAACTTCTCCGGCGCGACCTTCGCGATCGCCTTCTGCAGGAGGTCCTCGAACTTGGCCTTGAAGCGCGCGTTCTTGCGCACCGCCGCGCCACGCTCCTGCGCGGTCATCAGCTTGACGCCGCACTCTTGCAGGAGTCGCGTGATGGCGTGCGAGTGGAAGTACTCCTCGTAGTTCCACATCGTGAGGAACGTCAGCAGCTCGGGATTGCGAACCAGCTGCATCCCCGCGACTTCGAGAAAGTAATAGACGGTCTGGCTCTCGATGTCGGCGAAGAACTTCAGGCTCTCGACCTCACGTGCCGACAGCCCGTGCTTGCGCGCGAGATCCCAGTCCAGGTCCTCGATATCGACGCGGCCGGAGACCTCGATGTGTTGAGCAATGTCTGACAAGGCGATCCTCTTCTCGGTTGCTACGGCTTACGAGCGACCGACCCATCCGGATCGAACCACCCGCGCGAAACCTACCTCAAGGTGCACCGGACGTCACGTAGGCCATGGCATCAGAAGGTGTGAAATTGCATCGGGATTCGAGGCACCAAGGTCCTTGAGAGCGTCACGCGCAGCCTCGGCCCGGGCCTGCGCGCCGGTCCCGCCTTCGAGCCGATTACGCCGGAGTTTCGCGACCTCACACCACCCCGCCATGCCCGCGCCCTGCAGCGCCTCCTCCGCTGCGCGCAGCGTTCCGAGGGCGCCGTCGTGATCGCCCCGTGTGACCTGCGCCGCAGCGCGGATCATCTGGCCGATACCGATCGACCACGCGGCCCCCTCCTTGATCAGCTCGTCCGCGATCAGCCGCGCCGCACGTGCACGCTCCTCGCGGGGTCGCTCGCGCTCCGCCAGCGCGACGCGGGCGCGAATCAGCTCGAGCTCGATGCGCAGGTGCTGGATCCGCAGCACGCCCATGCGCTCGATATGCGGCCACGCCGCCGTGAGCCGCGCTGCCGCCGCAGCGATGTTGCCGGCGTAGAGCTCGATGTTGCACGCCGCGATCGTGGCGAACACGTGCGGGAGGTGAAACCCCGGCGCGAGCGTCGCCTCGGCGGCCGCGAGCTGGGCCCGGGCATCATCGACGCGATTGAGCGCGAGCCACGCGAGGCTGCTGTGCCCGGTCCGCGCGCCCAGCTGCGAGACGACATCGCCGCGCTCGAGTGCATCGCGCAGCACCATCTGCGCCTGCCGCGACAGCTCGCGCCACTCGCCGAGCTGACACAGGCTCGCGAGCCAGTAGGTCTCGCCGATATCGATCTCCCAGCGCACGCCCGCACCGTGCTCCCGCAGGACATCGAGCCCGGCCTCGAGGCTGGTGCGCGCGACCTTCCACTGACCGCCCATGTACGCGGCGATTCCGATCGCGGTATCGGCGAGACCGATCACGTGCGGATGCCCGACGCGCTCCGCGATCGCACGCAACCGCGCACCGACCGCGGCGACGGCATTGGCGTTGCGGCTACCGCCGGCGGCCGCGTAACAAACCTCCTGTGCGAGCGCACGGCACACGCGCACGGGCTCACCACACTCGAGCGCGGCGCGCAGCAGCTCGGCCTGCAGCACGCGCCCGAGCGACGGATCGGCGAACGCCAGGCCGCTGACGATCGAGTACAGCACGTCGATCCGCTGCAGCTCGCCTAGCTTGATTTGATCCGCCGAGCGCTCCACATACTCGAGGCCGCGCAGCTTCTGCTGCATCCACTGCGTCGCGAGCTTCGTGCGCGAGGTCAGAAAGCCGGTGCGCACGCCGATCTGACCGAGCAGCTTCTCGGCGGCGGGCAGCGCGTCGTCGAGCCGCCCGCGCCGCAGCAGCGCCTCGATGCGCAGCCGCTCCAGATCGATCGCCTCGTCATCGTTGAGTAGCTGTGCCGCGTGCTCGTAGATCGCCGCGGCCTCGTCGAGCTGGCCGGCGCACACCAGCGCGTTCGCTTTCTTCGCCAGCAGGTCGCGCTGGCCCAGCGTGTCCCACGGCCCGTGCGTCATCGCGATGTCGTAGAGCTCGGCCGCGCGCCGAAACGCGAGCGCCTCCTCGGCACGCACGGCGGCGCCGACCGCATGCTGCGCTGCCTTCGCAGGATGCCCGGCCGCAAGCCAGTGCTCGACCACCGCCTGGGAATCGAGCTGCTCGGGGCCCTGCACGTGCTCGTACGCCTTCGCGAGCGCCTCGTGCCAGCTGGCGCGCGACTCGACATCGAGTGACGCGAGTACGGCGACGCGCACGTGATCGTGTGCGGGCTGCAGGATCATCTGGCCGTTCACACGGCGTGTGGTCGCGAGCCGCTCGGCGGTCAACGCGGCAGCCTCGTCGTGGCCACCAACGACACCCGCCGCATGCGCGGCAATCCCGACGGCAATCGGCTTACCCGCAACGGCCGACACCGCGAGCATCGCCTGCGCCTCGGCCGACAGCCGCATGGCGCGCTCGCGCACGAGGTCATCGACCTTGGCATTCGGCGCCAGGTGCGGCGCACGCGCGAGCTCGCTCAGGATCAGCGGGTTACCGCCGCCACTGCGCACCACCTGCTCGACGCGACCGGAGTCGCGAGACAGCTGTGCCACCAGCGCGACCGCGTCGCCATCGTCGAGCGCGTTGACCTCGAGGTCGCGAACGTCACCACGCCGCGCGCCGCCTTGCGGAGACTTCATCTTGGCGAGCAGGCCGAGATAGTCCTCGGGACGATGGATGAGGATCACCAGCGTCGCGGGGTCGGCGCGGTGGATCAGCTCGCCGAGAAACGCCGCGCTATCCGCATCGCCCCAGTGCGCATCATCGACGACGATCACGAGTGGCCGGATGCGCGCCAGCCGCGCAAAGAGCTGGCGGAGCGCGGCGAACCCGCGACGGCGCAGCTCGCTCGGATCGGCGGGCGGCGGCGACGCCGTGGACAGCTCGCCGAAGCGCTTCACGCGCCGCATCACCGGGAACAGACGCACGAGTGAGCCCAGCTCCTTCGGTGCGAGCGCCTCGGCCTCCTGCGGCGGCAGGGCGACGACCACGCCCGTCAACATATCGACGACGCCGTCGAGCATCTTGAACGAGATCTGTTCGCGCTCGAAGCAGCGACCCTCGAGCACGAACACCGTCTCGCCGAGCCCGCGCAGGAACTTGCGGATCAACGTCGTCTTGCCGATGCCGCTCTTGCCCTTGACCATCAGGGCCACGCCGCCGCGCCGCGAGTCGGTGAGCGCGCGCTTGAGCTCCTCGAGCTCGCGGGTGCGGCCGACGAACGAGGCCGGCATCGCGGTGCGCGCCATGTCGCGCGTGCGAGGCGATGGCGTTGCGCCGAGCTGGTCGAGCACGGAGATGCCACTGGGCCGCGAGTGCGCCTGCGGAGCAAGCAGCAGCATGCAGAGCCGTGCGAGGTCGGCCGGCGATCGCGGCACCAGCTCCTTCGGATCGACGGGCAGCTCGGTCTGCTTGCGCGTCATCACCTGCTCGGACTCGCCCTCGAACGGACGCCGTCCGGTGAGCGCCTCGTAGAGCATCGCGCCAACGCCGTACCAGTCGCTCGCATCGGTGAGCGTCTGGTCGCTCGCCTGCTCGGGTGACATGTAGACCGGCGTGCCGACCGCGAGGCGCTCGGGGTTGTCCTCGGCGATGTTCCACACGAGGCCGAAGTCGAGCAGCGCGAGCCGACCCTGCGGCGTGACGAGGACGTTGGACGGCTTGAGATCGCGGTGCAGCTTGCCGGCCTTGTGCAGTGCGATCAGCGCGTCGATCAGCTGGACCAGCGCGCCGCGCAGCCGCATCTCGTGCATCTTCGAGGCGAGGATGTCCTGCCGCGTGCGCTGCGGCCCCGAGGGGTGAACCGCCGACGCCGACGGCCGCACCCAGTCGATGAACGAGATGCCCTCGACGATCTCCATCGTGAAGTACCAGTCGCCCTCCGACGCGTGCAACTCGTGCAGCGTGACGAGGTTGGGATGCACGATGTCGGCGAGCGCGCGGAACTCGCGCTTGAACCGGTAGAGGTCTCGCCCCGATGCCGTGCGCAGCCACTTCAGCGCGACCTCGCGATTGAGCTGATGATCGAACGCACGATAGACCACGCCCGCGCCGCCGGCGCCGAGAGTGCCGCGCACCTCGAAGCGCCCCGCACCGAACACAGGTGCAGGCGTCGCGACTTCCATCCGAGGTCATCCTACCGCAGGAGCTGGTCCAGCTGGCGCAGCGCCCACGTCCTCGGTACCCGAATCTCTCGCACGCCACGCCGGCGGTCTGCGCGCAGCGACCGCAGTAACAATCGCGCGTCCTCGGCCTTGCGGTCTGGCTTGGGCCATGCGGCCAGCTTGTCGACGGAGATGCCGGCCGCGCGAGCGTCCGTCAGCAACTGAGACCACGAGCGGTCCCGGTAGAACCGCACGCGCGCGAGATCGACGAGCTGTACGCGTGCGCGCTCGCTGATGACCCGCGCCTTCACCGCGCGCGCGAGCCCATCACGGATGTTCACGAGCGCGTCGGACATCGCGCGATAGCCATACTCGGCGGGCGCGTGCGCGACGGCCACCTCGTCATCCGCCACCAGAACACCGCGCGCGTAGTCGCGATAGATCGTGCCCACGCCGCGCATGCCGAACGGCGCCAGCTCGGCCGCGCGCAGCGCGCCCATGCTCGCCGCGCCCCACACCGCGATGCCCTTGCCGAGCGCGACCAGGATCTCCTTGTGCCAGATCGCAGCCATGCGCTCGAAGTAACCGTCGATGATCGCGATCCGCGCGATGCCGCGCCGGCGCGTCGCGCGCAGCACGTCGCCGACCGCCGCGGGCGGCAGCACCTCGGCCTTGGGCAGGCGCTCGCGCACCTCGTCGGCCGGCAGCGTCGGCCCCACGTAGATCAGCGTCTTCATCCGAGCGCCTCGACATCGGTCGCACGGCCGGGCACGAGGACCTTCACCGCCGGCACGCGCAGCTGCGGATGCGTGACGTCGACGACGATGACCTGTTCCAGACCCTCGCACAGCGTCTCGAGATCCACGCCGAGCCCGGTCGTCTCGAAGCGAGCCAGGTCTTCGAACAAGACCGGCTCGTCACACGGCGTTGCGAGCCGCTCCCAGAGATCCGCGAGCAGCTCCGGGTCGGTCGCCCGCTCGTAATCGAACGGGAAGAAGTCGTCGCGCCCGCCCGCGATGTAGGTCAGCCGCGTCTGGGCCGCCTCGGTCACGGCGCGCGCGATCGCGACCTCGGGCACCAGGTGCGCGCCGAAGCCTTGATAGAAGCCGAGCGCACGCCACGCCGGCTCGGATGGATCCTCCATGATCGCGGCGCCGATCACCGGAATCGTCGCGCCGTCGAGGTCCCACACGAACACGCGCGCGCCTGTGGCCGTGATGCGATCGATCAGCGCGCGACAGGCTCGATCGGCGATCGAGTCGAGCACGATCCGCCGGTCGCCACCCGTGCGGCGCCATGCAGCCTCGGCATCGCGCTCGAGCACCTCGCAGAGGCCGTGCACGATCGCCTCGACGCGCACGTTGCCCGACGCGAGCCCGTTCGACGAGATGTCGAACACCGGCGGCACGGTGAACGTCGTGTCGAGCGTGACCGACTGCTGCGGCACCAGGATGGGCTCGCCGGCGATCAGGTCGAAGCCTTCGAGCCACGGCCAGCTCGCGTCGAGATCGAGCCGGCGCCGCGGGCGCGGCAGCTGGCGGACGTCGACCACGTTGTGCTTCTTGCGCAGCGCGCGGTACGAGCCGCGCACGACCTTCGCGGTCAGATTCTCTGCGCTGTACGTCTCGAGGCTCTCCATCAGCGCCGAGATCCGTGCCGCCTCGGCCGTGATGCCCTTGCCCTGCTGGGTCGATAGCGACTTTCCCATCGGCCGGATCGCCGCGAACACCGGGATGCCGATCGTGTCGAGACCGGTGATGTCCGCGATCCGCGTGATGCCGGCTCGCCTGGCAGTGGGGGCAAACCGGCGCCAGGTCGCCTCCAGCGTCGCCGCGCGGTGCGTGCCGTCACGAAGCTGGGTCGGTGCGTCGAGCACCTCGTCGTAGAACCGCAGCGGAGGCATCGGGGTCCGGGGCGAGTGCTATCATCGTTCCCGTGCGAGTCCTCGCAACGTGCCTCGTTATGTTCGCGGCCTGCTCGACCGGCGGGTCCTACGGCAGCGGCACCCGCCAGGGTGGCGACGTCGACCGCGGCGAGACCAATGGCCGCCAGCTCGACTTCGTCTCGAACATGCCGGAAGGCGACGACTGGCAGATCCGCGTCCGCGACAGCTCGCTGTGGGCCGCGTACGGCGACGGTAAAAAGGTGAAGGAGCTCGGCACGGCCAACCTGTCGAGCAAGGACACCAACAAGCTGTGGGCCGTGATCGATGCGATCGAGATCCCGGGCCGCAAGAAGGGCCGTCAGGATGAGGATGAGGGCTGGGTCCAGCTGCGCCTGCGCGAGCCCGGCGGCGATGACGAGGAGCACGACCTGTTCACCATCAATATTTCTCGCGCCGACGCCGAGGATGACGAAGAGGTGCTCGAGCTAGCCGCTCAGCTCCAGAAGCTGGTAGAGAAGTACCTCAAGAAGAAGCCGGAGTTCTGATGTCCACGGCACATGCCATTCTGATCTCCCTGTCCGAGAAGCGTCTCACCCTGCTCCAGTCCGAGCCCGAGACCCTCGAGGATGTGGTCGAAGCTCGTCACGACGAGCCCATCCCCGGTCTGCTCGATCTCAAGACGCACTGGGAGACGCTCGATCTGCTCCTGTCGGGCCGCGGCCGCGACGAGATCCTCGGTGACGCCCTGCTCGCCCGCACGGGCAAGCGGTTCGATGCCGGCGATGCGTTCGAGCAGGCCAAGGTCCTGTCCCCGCAACGCGTGGCCGAGGTCGCCGCCAAGCTCGCCGAGTTCCCGGCCGCCAGCGTGACCGAGCGGTTCAAAGTGCTCGCCGAAGCAAAGACCCCGGGCAAGCCGGCCAACGCCAAGGCGCTCGCCGAGATCGATACGCTGTACGCGAAGATCGTGGCGCTCTACACCGAGGCCGCGAAGAGCAAGCAGTCGATGCTCGCGATCCTGGTCTGAGCGCGTCGCGCGACGACGAAGCGCAACCGCGAGCGACCGCACCGCACCGCACCGCACCGCACCGCACCGCACCGCACCGCACCGCGGAGAAGAGTTCACCGCCAAGGCGCCGCACGCCGCCAAGGTCAGAAGAGAATTCTGTGAAAAATCCTCCTCCGATCTTGGCGTCTGCGGCGGCTTGGCGGTTCAAGTCCGCAGAAGCGCTCAGCTACGTCACGAGCGCGTCGGCTTCGCGCTCGAGGACGACCGACCAGCGCAGGTGGAATAACAGATACGGATCGGGGACGACGATCGTCTGCGCGCCCTCATCCCACTCGAGCGACGGCCCGCTCGCCGCCGCAAAGCCCGCCGCAATCTGGCCGAGCGCACCGCACGCGCGAACGGTGTTCCCGCGATCGGGTTGCGCTCCCTTGCACAGAGTCTCGAGACGGCGCGTGAGTTCGTTGGCATCGATCGCGAGCAGTGGCGGGTCCATCGCGATCGCGCGCATCACGGTGAGGTAGACGTCGCCGGCACGTCCGTCGAAGTGCATGTACGTGCGGCGCTCGCTCGACTTCACCTTGGGGCCCGCGATCAGCGCACGAACCAGCGAGCGAAAGTCGACGGTGCACGAGGTGAGAAACAGGATCTCCTTGCGCGCGAGCTCGTCGAGCTGCACGGCCTTCGGCGTGTCGAGCGACTCGCGCACGCCGAGGTGATTGCACATCCACAAGCAGATCGACTGCATCAGCTGCGGCGAGCCGGCTGCCTCGGTCGCGAACATCTGCAGCGACGCGGTGTCGACCTCGAGCCCGAGCAGCGGGCAGCCGAGCCGCGGAATCGCGAGCAGGTCACGGCGGCTCCAGTACTCGAGGTCGACCGCGAGCACGCGACCGCGCAGCTCGGGGAGCGCGCGAACGATGTTGTCGGCACGGTGCGGAACACTCGCCACGCAGATCCGCACGCCACGACTGGCGGCATCTTTGATCTGCTGCGCGACCTCGCTCTGGATCGCCGGCGGGATGTAGTGGAAGTCGTCGAGCAGCACGGTGAATGGCTTGCCCGCGAGCTCCTGCACGACTTGTGGTAGCCCGCGCCGGTGCGACGTGGCCTGCACGGTCTCGGTCGCGGCCGCGGAGCTCGTCGAGCTCGACTTGCCGCTCGCGCCGACGCCCGGGATCCCGATCGTCCCGCCCTTCTCCAGGAGCTGACCGTCGGTCGTCGTCGCGCCAGTGCTGGCGACGAGCGAGTGCGGCTCGCCCCACCAGTCGAGCACGCGCTCCCACAGCTGATCGGCCGCGCGAACGCTCGCCCCACTCACCGTGATCAGATTTCCCTCGCCCACCACGCGCTGCACGAGCACGGTCTTGCCCGCCTTCGAGGGCCCCGACAACGAAGCGATCTGCGTCGACTGGCGGATCCATTCGAGCAGTAACCGCTCGTGATGAAGATCGTCACGGACCACATAGGTATGCGTCGGGTACGAGGTCGGCGTGAAGACCTCGGCGGACGACAGCCGTGCCATGCCGAGCATCATGTGACATCGGCGCTCGCCTCGCGACGCGTAAGCGCCGGATTCTCCGCGGCACGCGCCTTGCTGTAATTCCGCCCAAATGGATCGCCGTGCCCTCGAGCTGATCTCGCCCACGGATCCGGCCAGCGAGCGCATCTGGCGTGCCCTCGAGGCGGTTGCCCACCCTTCGTACTTTCTGTCGTGGGGCTGGGTGTCCAACTGGCTCGCCGCGCTGCCCGCTTCCGAGCGGCTCGCCCTCGCTGTGATGCACGACGGCCGTGACGTCTCCGCGGCGTTCTTCCTCGCGCAGCGCCGCGTGCGCCGCAACCTCGTTCTGCAGAACAACGCGCTGTTCTTCAACGCGACCGGCACGCCGCGCCACGACGATCTCGGAATTGCCCACAACGGCATGCTCGCGGCTCCCGGCGCTCGCCGCTCGCTGGCGCACGTACTGGACGGCTTGCCCGCCGAGTGGGACGAGCTTCACCTTCCTGCGATCGACCGCGACGCGTTCGACGATCTCGGCGCGGCCTCGCCGCTCTCGAGCCGCTACAAGGTCACGCTCGAGCGCGAGACGCTCGCACCGTTCGTCGATCTCGCGGCGGTCCGCGCCCGCGGCTACGACGTCTTGATGCCGGCAACGACCCGCCCGCGCCTCGACCATGCTCGCGCGGCGCTCGGCCCGATCGACATCGAGGTCGCGACCACACCGGTCCAGGCGATGGACATCTATGGCGAGCTACTCCGCCTGCACGCCCGCAACGCAGCGTCGAAGCACGAGCGCGCTGCATTCGCCTCGGCCTGGGTCGAGGCATTTCATCGCCGCCTGATCCTCGATCGCCTCGCGCATGGCGAGATCCAGCTGCTCCGCGTGTCGACCGCGGGCCGCACGCTCGGTTGCCTCTACAACTTCGTGTACGGCGGTCGCGTGATCTCGCACGAGTCCGGCCTCGCCTCGCTCGACGACGCGCAGATCGACCTCGGCGTGCTTACCCAGGCCGCCTCGATCGAGCACAACGCAGCGGCGGGCCACACCCAGTACGACGTGCGCGACGAAGTACTCAGCACCACCGCCAACCGCATGGTCTGGCTCTCGGTGCAGCGCCCGCTCGCGTGGGTCTCGCTCGAGAACACGGCGCGCCGCTGGTACGAATCGATCATCGGCGAGCGCCAGCTCGCGCTCGCGTAGGTCCTAGCTTGTCTGCCACCAGCGCGCGGCCCACTGCGCGCACAGACGCGCCAGCTCCTCGCGCAGGCGCAGATCGCGCCCGAGGTCGTCTACCTTCTCGCGCGCGATGCGAGCACAGCGACCGTCGTAGGGCGGCCAGTGCCCGCGACGCGGCATGCGATCGGCGACCGTACGCGCCCAGTGCTCGCCGCGACACGCTGCAACGCCGCGCAGCTGCGCGAGCGCATCGGCGAGACAGCGATCGCAAAGCTCGGCGCGCGAACAGCAGCCCATGATCGAGCGTAGCGCTCGGGTGTGACGGCGCAGCGGTTCAGCAGAACACCCCGACGAGCTTGATCAGCGCATCGAGCGAGACCGGCTTGGGCAGATGACCCGCGACATCGAGCTCGCGCGCCGTCTCCGCGGTGTCGCGAAACGCCGACAGCAGCACGACCGGAATCGGCGCGAGCGACGGATCTTTGAGCTGCTCGGCGCGAAACGTCCGACCGTCCATGCCGGGCATCATGAGATCGAGCAGGATCGGGCATGGGCGGTCCGGCGCAGCCCGCAGGACCTCGAGCGCTTCGTTGCCGTTGGACGCCGAGACGGCGCGATGGCCACTCTCCTCGAGGATCTCGACGAGGGTCTCGCGGATGTCAGCGTCGTCGTCGACTACCAGAATGTGGTGGGACATCACGTCCTCACTCCTTTGCGAGGAAGGTTGACCGTGAGCAGTGCCCCTCCCCCGTCGCGGTTCGAGACCCGGATGTCACCGCCATGCGCGTTGACGATCTGCTGCGTCACGTACAGACCCAGGCCAAGTCCGCCGTGGTGGCGGGGATCCGAGGCGCGCTCGAACCGGCCAAACACTCGTTCGTGATGCTCGGTCGCGATTCCGGGGCCCCGATCAGCGACGGTCATGATCGCGCGGTCTCCCGCGGTCCGAAGCGTGAGCTCGATAGCGGTGGCGGCGGCGTACTTGGATGCATTCGACAGCAGATTCGAGACCACCTGCCCCATGCGGAGCGGATCCCAGTCGCCCACGACGTCGCGCTCGACAGCCGCCACGAGCGTGCACTTCGCACCCGCCGCGGCTTCCTGCATGCGCTCCGCGACGTCGGCGACGATCTCGCCAAGGTCTGATGGCTGCGGGTGGATCGTGAGCTTGCCGCTGGCGATCCGCGTGACGTCGAACAGCGCATCGACCAGCTCGGACATGCGGCGTGCGCTGCGATCGGCACGGTCGAGCTTGGCGACGAGCTTCGTGTCGTGCGCGCCATACAACTCGTGCAAGCTCTGGAGCTGGAGCTGCAGTGCCATCAGCGGCGTGCGCAGCTCGTGCGAGGCGATCGACAGGAACTCGTCGCGCAACCGCACGGCCTCGGTGGCCTGCACGAGCCGCTCGCGCTCGAGGTCCGCGTCGCGACGCTCGGTGAGGTCGCGCGTGATCTTCACGAAGCCGATGTGACCGCCATCGCTGCCGTACACCGGGGACAGCACGACGTTGGCCCAGAATCGCGAACCGTCCTTGCGGACGCCATCCCTCCTCCTCGAAGCGGCCCTCGGCGAGCGCGGTGCGCAGCTCGTTCTCGGGATGGCCGCTCATCCGCTCGGCTGGCGGATAGAACACCGAGAAGTGCGTCCCGATGATCTCCTCGGGCGTGTAGCCCTTGATGCGCGAGGCGCCGGTGTTCCAGGTCGCGACGTTGCCCTGCGCGTCGAGCATGAAGATCGCGTAGTCGTGAACCGCCTCGATGATCTGGCGGAAGCGCGATTCTTGCTCGATGCGTCGATCCTCTTCACGCCGCTTCTCGGTGAGATCGCGCGTGACCTTCGCGTAGCCAGTGTGCTGACCACGCGAGTCGAACAGCGCCGTGATCACGACATCGGCATAGAACCGGGTGCCGTCCTTGCGAAGACGCCAGCCGATGTCCTCGACGCGCCCGTCCTGGCGCGCTTGTGCGAGCAGCATCTTGGGATGTCCAGCGTCGCGATCGGGCTGGGTGTAGAACACCTCGATCGACTTACCGACAATCTCTTCGAGCGTGTAGCCCTTGATCGTGCGCGCACCGAGGTTCCAGGTCTCGACGCACCCGTTCTTGTCGAGCAGAAAGATCGCGTAGTCGCGAACGCTCGACACAAGGGCTTCGAACTTGCCCTCCCGGGAGGGCGCTGGATGTTCGGCAGAAACCACGGAGGTCGGTAGTTTGCGGTCAAAACACGGAGGTGGCGAGCTTGTGTTCCACCCTCTGAGGTTTTCCAGCACAACCTCACGCATGAGGGGAATATCCCGTGGGCTTTCGCTACAATGGCCGGTAGTGGACACTGCCCCCGAACGCTTCGGCTCGTACGCCGTGCACGAGCCGCTCGGGAAGGGAGGCATGGCCACCGTTCACCGGGCCGAGATCCAGCAGAAGACCGGGGTGCGCCAGGTCGCTCTGAAGCGCCTGATCCCGACGCTGCAGAAGGAAGTCGTCAGCCTGTTCCTCGACGAGGCGCGGCTCCTGCGCTACCTGCGTCACCCCAACATCGCCGAGACCTATGACTCGGGGAAGATCTTCGGAACTTACTTCATCGCCATGGAGTACGTCCGCGGTCCCACGTTGAAGGAGCTCGTCGCCCACTGCGGGCAGACCGTCGGAGCGGTGCCGCAGCCGATCGCGCTGAACATCGCGGCCCAGCTGTGTGACGCTCTCGATCACGCGCACAACCAGTGCGACGAGCACGGCAAGCCGCTCGGCATCATCCACCGCGACATCACGCCGTCGAACATCATCCTCTCGGACCAGGGCCTGGTGAAGCTGATCGACTTCGGCCTCGCGAAGGCAAGCGTCTCGAGTGAGGAGACCGCGCAAGGCGTGATCAAGGGCAAGTTCGGCTACGTCGCGCCGGAGTACCTCGGCGGCAAGCTCGATCACCGCGCGGACCTGTGGGCCGTCGGAATCATCATGTACGAGCTGCTCACGAGCCGGCGTCTGTTCGACGGCGCCGACGCGTTCGAGACGATGACGCGCATCCGCAACCTGCCCATCCCGCGGCCTTCGATCGGTAATCCGCATGTGACTCGCGAGCTCGACGAGATCGTGATGCAGGCACTCGATCGCGACCCGACGTGCCGCTGGCAAACGGCTGCAGCGATGCGCGATGCGCTACGCGCTGTGATCCAGCAGCCGGGAAACCTCGTCGACACCGAGCACATCATCGGCTGGGTGAAGTGGGCGTACACGCAGAAGCCGGGCGTCGCCGCGACCGACGCCTCTCAGCTACACGCGACGTTGCGGCCGTCGACACCGGCGCTCGTGTTCAACGAGGCCGCCGCGATCGTGTCGCTGCCCGAGCCACCGCCACTCACGCCTGCCGGCATCGTCTGGTTCGTGTGCGCGCTCGCGGTCAGCGCGCTGCTCGCCGTTGCGCTTGTCTGGCGGCTCGTCGGCTGATCGGAACCAGCGCCGACATCACACCGAGCGCGCGCACGTTCTCGGTCGCGTAGATGGCAGCCAGCCGCTGGTACTCGAGTCTCGGCATGCAGTCACGAAGCGCCCGCATCATCACCGACTGCTCCTCCTCGGCGTGCGTGAGCAGCGAGCGGCGCAGCCGGATCGTGGCGCACATCCAGTCCTCGGTGCGGGCGCCGACGTCCATTCGCCGGAGAATGGACTCCTGCGTGCGATGTCCGGCGAGTACTTGCGCGACCAGACCGGCGACCTCGTGCTTCGTTGCCACGTGGGACAGCGCGCCATACAGAACTGCAGCCTCGGCATCGGCATGTGCTGCAAACGACACCCGCGCGGCGTCGAGCGCGGACTGGCGGTCATCGGCCGTCGCGGTCGGCTCCATGAGAAAGGCGATCGCCCGATCGAGCTGATCGTGATCGCGAGCGAGCAGCAGAGCGAGATCAACCACCGCCGTGAACAGCGAGCACCCTCGATGCCCGCTGCTGGAACTGTCGGATTGCATACGTTGCGACGGTCAGGGGCGACCGCGGTTACGTCCAAATGCGCAAAGCCGCGTGCGGAGCGTTACAAGCGGATCTCGGTGCGCCACCACCGCACGCCTTATTCGCCTCGGGGGGAGAGAGCCTAACGCTCGCGGGCTTCGAGCGTGGCGATCCCGAGCGGTGTGACTGCCTGCACGACGAAGCTCCGCGAGTCCGGCGTCGTGCTGGTGAACGTGCCCTCGATGCAGCCGCGCTCGTAGAGCTCGACCGTCTCGGCGGACGCGAACACCTCGAGCAGGTGCTTGCAGTGGATACGGCGGAGCTCGTGAAGCGCCGGGACGGACAGGCTCGGAATCGACACGTCGATCGCCATGACGCACATGGTGGACCGGGGGACTGACAACCGTACGGCTGGAACCGCACACTCGTCCCGCACTCCTTGCGCAGTGCGTAAAAATCCAAGCCTGTAGCGATCAGAGCTCGAGCCCGACGATCACGCGGGCGGAGAACGCACCGTGCGACGCGCTCTCGACGGTCTCGCGCTCCGTGAGCGAGAAGCCCAGCGTGATCGCGGTCCAGAAGGTCGACGAGGGCGCGTAGCTCAGCGCAGGCCCCACGTCGACGTACGCCTTGCGGTCTTCGAGCACGCCCCAGGTCTCGACGCCAAGTCGCAGCTTGGGATGCAGCTGGTACGTGGCGCCGGCAGCCCAACCCAGCTCGAGTGTGGTCTCGTCCACGTCCTTGCCGATGACCACACCGCCGATCGCGTTGGCCGCGAGGGTCAGGTCGCCGAAGTCGCGCGCGCCGATCACCTTGCCGCGGATCTCGTAGACGCTGTCGCCGAACGCCTTCGCGAGCTCGAGAAACAGCAGCGTATCGATCGGCAAGTCGCCGCGCTCGCCGATGCGATAGCGGGACTCGAGCTTGGCCTTCGAGAGGCGGAGCGCTTCGCTGGTGAGCGGTCCTGCCTCGATCTGTTCGAGGACGGTGTACAAGCCGACATCAAGATGCTCGGTGATGCCGTGCTCGACCTCGAGAATTCCCTCGTAGAGCTGTGCCGACGACGCATCGGGGGTTGCCCGCGACTGGGTGTGCCACAGCTCGACGGTGGTGCGGCCCTCGGGAACGGTCGAGTACTCGTAGGTATGGCTGAACGAGCGGAGGTCTGCGCCGGCGGTCCTCGCGCTCACGCCGAGCGTGGCCATGACCAGCGTTGCGAGGAGCTTCCAGCCTCGGTTCACGAGAAATCTAAAGTGCCGTTGCGTGATTACAGAAGCAAGCGAATCTCGTAAAAGGCGCTAGACACCCAGGCTACGGTCGGAGCTGACGGTCGGTCGACAGATCCTCGCTGCCGGGATCGCGCTCGTCGGCGGCCTCGGGCTTCGCGCGTTGGTCGAGCCGATCCTGCACGGCTCGCAGCCGTGGCTCACGTTCTGGCCGCCGGTGTTTCTCGCCGCGTGGTTCGCCGGCTGGCGCGCGGGCGCGGCCACGCTTGTGATCTCGATGGTCGCTGTATTCGCGTGGCTGGTTCCACAATCGCAATACGGCATGACTCGCGCCCTCACCGGCGCCGTGGTGTTCGCCATCTGCGGGCTCGCATTTTGTGCGGTCGCGCAGATCGCGAATCGCCGCGGGCGCGAGGAGCGCTGGCTCCGCGACGGCTACCTCGCGTTCGCCAGGGCGATGTCCAACACGAAGACGCCCACCGAGGTGGCGCAGGCTCTGGTGGAACAAGGCGGAGCGATCCTCGGTGCGGACGTTGCGGCGTTCGCTCGCCTCGTCGACGGCGACAAGATGGAGCTGCTCGCCGGGATTCGATTGCCGCCCGAGCAGCGCCCGGCTTCGATCCTCCCGTTGACGGGCCCGCTCGGGTACGTCCTGCGCACCGGCGAGTCGTGCTTCGCGGAGACGGCCCACGACGTCCGCGCACAATTTCCAGCCATCGCCACCCTGGATCGCGCGAATCAGGCGGTCGCAGGGCTGCCGCTCCGCATGGGCGATCGGTCGAGATGCATGCCCTCGACCAAGACGTACACGGCCGAGGATCTGCTGATCGCCGAGCAGATCGGCGAACGCGCTGGCGCGGCCATCACGAATGCGCAGCTCTATCGCTCCGCGCGTGACGCGATCAGCGCACGTGACGAATTCATGCTCGTCGCCGGCCACGAGCTGCGCACGCCGACCGCCGCTCTGTTGCTCCACCACGAATCGCTGAAGGCGACAAAGGAAGGTACGCCGCTCGAGAAAGTTCGCGAACGCGGGGTGAAGTTGCACGCGCAAACCGAGCGGCTCGCGCGGCTCGTCGAGGACCTGCTCGACGTCTCGCGGCTCTCGGCCGGGCGCCTCACCCTCGAGCCCGAGGAGGTAGACCTCGGCGCGCTGACCAACCATATCGTCGAGCGCATGCACGACGACATCGAGCGCGCGAGCTCACCGATCACGACTCAGGTCGAGTCGGTCGTGGGCACATGGGACAAGGCGCGCATCGATCAGGTGATCACGAACCTCCTGACGAACGCGCTCAAGTACGGGCGCGGCGCGCCGATCGATGTGCGCGTCAGCCGGGACGGTGAGTCGGCGAAGCTCGAGGTCTTCGACCGCGGCATCGGTATCGCGGCCGGCGATCAGTCGCGCATCTTCAAGCGCTTCGAGCGCGCGGTGTCGCCGCGCAAGTTTGGCGGCCTCGGCCTGGGGCTGTGGATCGCAAGCCAGCTCGTCGACGCTCATCACGGCACGATCGGCGTCGCGAGCACGCCCGGTAACGGTGCGACATTCACCGTGACGTTGCCGCTCACGCGTCCATAGGGGTATACCTACGCGGCGTTATGAGTGAAGCCGCACAGATCACGATCACCCTGCCCGATGGCGCCCAGAAGCAAGTGCCCTCCGGCACGACGGTGGGTGACTTCGTGCGCACGCAGATCGGTCCCGGCCTGGCGAAGGTTGCGCTGTACGCCAAGTACAACAACGCCGAAGTCGATCTGAGCAGAGTGCTCGACCAGGATGGCACGCTCGCGATCTTCACGCCGAAGAACCCGGAGAGCATCGAGCTGCTGCGCCACGACGCGGCGCACATCGTCGCGTCGGCCGTGCAGAAGCTGTTCCCTGGCACGCAGGTCACCATCGGCCCATCGACCGACGACGGCTTCTATTACGACTTCGCGCGGGACAAGCCGTTCACACCCGAGGATCTCGAGGCGATCGAGAAGGCGGCGAACGAGGAGATCAAGAAGGACCTGCCGTTCACTCGCAAGGAGGTCTCCAAGGACGAGGCGGTCGCGCTGTTCGGCGGTCTGGGCGAGAAGTTCAAGCTCGAGATCATCGAGGACATCTTCAACAAGGGCGCCAAGACCCTGTCACTCTACGAGCACGGGGGCTGGGTCGATTTCTGTCTCGGCCCGCACGGCCCGTCAACGGGACGCGTTGGCGTGATCAAGCTGCTGTCGGTCGCCGGCGCGTACTGGCGCGGCGATCACCGCAATGCACAGCTGCAGCGCATCTACGGCACCGCGTTCTTCTCTCAGAAGGATCTCGACGCGTGGATGCACCAGCAGGAGGAAGCGCGCAAGCGTGATCACCGCAAGCTCGGCAAGGAGCTCGACCTGTTCGCGTTCCATCCGGCCGCGCCGGGCGCCGTGTTCTGGACCCACAAGGGCACGCTGATCTTCACCGCGCTGCAGACGGCGATGCGCAAGCTGTGCCTGTCCAACGGCTACGAGGAGATCAAGACGCCGCTGCTCTACAACAAGATGTTGTGGGAGCGTAGCGGTCACTGGGGCAAGTACCGCGAGAACATGTTCCTCATCCTCGATCCCGAGGCGGACCCGACGCTGTCCGAGGAAGAGCGCGCGTCGTTCTCGCTCAAGCCGATGAACTGCCCGTCGCATCACCTGTTCTTCCAGATGAAGCGGCGCAGCTATCGCGAGCTGCCGCTGCGGTACCACACGCAGGACGTGCTGCACCGTAACGAGGCCACCGGCGTGCTGAGCGGGCTCACCCGCGTGCGCCAGTTCCAGCAGGACGATGCGCACATCTACCTGATGGAGTCGCAGATCGCCGACGAGGTCGCGAAGCTCACGAACATGATCGCGAAGGTGTACTCGGCGTTTGGCCTCGAGTTCACCGCGAAGTTCGCGACGCGTCCCGAGAAGAAGATCGGCGACGACTCGCTGTGGGACAAGGCCGAGGCATCGCTGCAGGCGGCGCTCGAGAAGACCGGGCTGGCCTACGAGCTCAAGCCGGGCGACGGTGCGTTCTACGGCCCGAAGATCGACTTCGACGTCGCCGACAGCATCGGTCGCAAGTGGCAGCTCGGCACGATCCAGCTCGACTACGTGGCCCCTGAGCGCTTCGAGCTCGGCTACATCGGATCGGATAACTCCGAGCACCGGCCGGTCGTGATCCACCGCGCGATCTACGGCAGCTTCGAGCGTTTCATCGGCATCCTCATCGAGCACTATGCCGGCAACTTCCCGGTGTGGCTCGCGCCGGAGCAGGCGCGCATCCTGCCGGTCTCCGAGCGGCATCACGCGTGGGCTGACGAGATCGCCGACAAGATGCGCGCGCTCGACCTACGCGTCGACATCGACCGCTCGCACGGCAAGCTCGGCGCGATGATCCGCGATGCGCAGCTCGCGAAGATTCCTTACGCGCTGGTCATCGGCGACAAGGAAGTCGAGGCTGGCGGCGTCTCGCCCCGGAAGCACGGCACGGGCAAGGAAGCCGACCTCGGCCTCATGAAGCTCGACGCCTTCCTCGAGCAGATCAAGCGCGAAGCCGCGATTCCTTACTGACGCGGAACGGACAGCCGGCGCAGTGCGCTGCTTGCCTTCTGCGCGTAGGCGCGCTCGCCCGCATCGACGATCTTCTGGAGCGCGACCTGGATGCGCGCGACCAGGTCCGGCTCGAGGTCCTTACGAAACGTGAGGTGCTGCGTGGCTGCGAGCACGACGCGCGGATCGGTGTCTTCGATCGCGGGCACCAGCGCCGTGCGCAGAGCAGGATTCTCTGACACCGAGACGCCGAGCGCGTTGGCAGCGGCGGCCCGGACTTCAGGGTTCGCGTCACTCATCCCGATCAAGACCACGGCGTCGAGCGTCTCCATCGTGACCCGCTGCTTGCGGTACTCGCGCTCGTCCTCGTTGTACGCAGCCGCGCGCTCGGCGCGGTAGTTGCGCGCGCACGCATCGAGAAGCGCGACGCGCACGGCGCTGTCACGATACGTCGCGAGCCGGGTCCAGGTCTGGACGTCCGCGATGCCGAACAGGTCGATGCAGCGCACGGCCGCGAGGATCGTCGAAGTCGACGCGGTGGCCATCGAGCTCACGCCGGCCGCGGACGCGCCGAGCACGAGCATCGCGCTCGCGGGCCAGTCGAGGCGAGCAACCACGGTGAGTGCGAGCTCGAGGCGATCGGCCGGGGCGCCGCTGCGCACGATCTCGTGATAGGTCGCACGAAGTCCGAGTGCCTCGTCGAGCTCGCCGAGCGCGCGAGCGGCCTGATCGCGGAGCCCGGTCGTCCACGTATCGCCAGCGCCCGGCACGGCGGTCACGAAGCGTTCGAGGTGCGGAACGAGCGGCCGTGCACGCGCGCCGAGTGCCACCGCCTCGCGCATCGCCGCGCGCACCGTGGTCGGGCTCGGGTCGCCGAGGTCGCGAGCGGCCTCCTCGACGCGCGCGTCGAGTTGCGCGGCCGTCAGTAGCTCGGGACGCGCGATCGGGATCATCGCGAAATCGATCACCACGGCGAGCGCAACGCCGCTCGCGTCGAAGCCGACGAACGCGGGATAGACGCCGTCACCTGCGCCCGACGAACAGAACGCGATGTCGGCGACACTGCTGCCGAGCGTCACCATCCCGCCACCAGGCGGCCTGTGTGCGGCACGGATACGCTCGCGCACCTCCTCGTGGTCGAGCTCGGGCTGGAGTGACGCGTCGAGGAACGCGGCATTCGCGGAATCGACCATGAAGCCGGGATACTCGCCGGCGCGCAATTCGTGCTTCTTGGGATCCTCGTCGGTGAGCGCGATATCCCAGCTCGCGCACGGGCCTGCGCCGAGCCGCAGCACGAGCGCAGCGACATCGAAATACTCGCGCGTCGCCGGTGCATTCGGCGTCTGGATCACGCGCAGGCTCACCGCGTAGGTGCCCGGCGGGATCGCTAGCAGGAACGAGGGCGCGTCGCTGCCTGCCAGTGGATCGCGGGCGATCAGCTCACCGGTGGGGAGCGCCAGGTGCCCCAGCTCGTGAACGCGTAGCACGTTCCCCGAGTCGAGCTCGACCCCGCCCTCCAGAAGCTCGTCGAGCGTCACCATCGGTAGAGTACCACCGCGCTCCCGCGCACGACCTTGGCTGGCTATGTGATGCTCCCGGCATGTCCGTTTCGGCAGCACGCAGTCGCGTTTCGCAAGCCAGGGAGTATCTCGACAAGGATCGTCTCGATCTCGTCGAGACAACGATCGTCGCAGGCGAGAAGTATCTCGTCGGAATACCCGACGAGGAGACCGCGGAGATTCGCACCGAGTTCGCGGCGCTTCGGCAGGAGCTCGCGAACCGGCCGACCGAGACGGAGAAACGCCAGCTGACCGCCGCGCGCGGCAAGATCCGCCAGCTGCGCACCAACCTCGAGGAGCAGAACCTCTACGGCGCCGACGACATCATCGCGGCCGCCGAAGGCCATCTCAACCAGGTCGCGGAACCGCGTCGCGGCCCGGTCCCCGCAGAGCTGCACGCTGCTAAGGGCGAGTACTACGCCGCGCAGCAGGCGCAGCGTCGCAGTGCGCCCGCCGCTGCATTTGGCTTCGGTGGCCAGCAACCGCAGTATCCGCCGCCACCGCAAGGCTATCCGCCCCCGCAGGGGTATCCGCCTGGTCAGTATCCGCCTCCGCAGGGGTATCCGCCTGGTCAGTATCCGCCTCCGCCGGGATATCCGCCGGCGCCCGGGTACGGCGGCGCCCCGGGCTATCCGCCCGCACCGGGTTATCCGCCCGCGCCGGGTTATCCGCCCGCGCCCGGGTATGGTGGCGCACCGGGCTATCCGCCCGCGCCGGGTTCTCCGCCGACGCCCGGGTATGGTGGTGCTCCGGGCTATCCGCCGGCGCCCGGTTACCCGCCGGCGCCAGGATACCCACAGCATCCGGATCAACATTCAGGTCATCCGGCACCAGGATATCCGCTGGTGCCAAACCAGGCCGGCTACGCCCAACCGCCGCAGTATCCGGGCGCGCCGCCCGCGTACACACCGCCACCCAGCTATCCACCTGCGCCTGAGTATTCGGCGCCGCCCGCGGCTTATACGCCACCGACGCCGGGTGCAGGTGCCGCTCCGTCGTCGAGCGGCGCGGTCCCTGCCCTGACCGACGCGGAGCTCTCGAACCTGTCGAAGGCGCGCGGCCACATCAACTCGGCGCGCTCGCTCGTCGAGTCTCGACGCGTCGATGGTGTCGAGCCTGCGCTCGATCAGGCGATGGCGATCCTCGACGAGCTCCCCGCCGCCGCCACCGCGTCGATGCGCAGCCAGGCTGCGGAGATCCGGGAGAAGATGGCCGAGGTGATCAGCGCCGAGGGCTCGCGCAAGGCGACCAGCGAGCTCAACCGACACCTGTCGCGCGCCGATGCCGATATCCCGATGCTTCGTACCGAGTCGGTCGAAGCGTCGCTCGCACACGTCACGCAGCGGCTGAGGGATCCCGAGGTTCGGCGGGGCCTGTCCGCGGATGACATCTCGTCGTTCGAGGCGCGCGTCGAGGATCTGCGCGCCAAGCTCGCAGCGACGCTGAAGGGCGACGCGATCGAACGGGCATCGCCGCTCCTGCACGAGCTCGAACAGCTCGCAGGCGGCAATCCCTACGCGGGCCTCGACGCGCAGCAGGCAAGCGATCGCTCGCGCTTGCTGTCGATCCTGCGTAGCCGCGTGATGGGCGCACTCAAGAATGCACCCGACAACGACGCCGACATCCATCGCATCGTCGCGCGCGTGATCGCGACCGACCAGTCGATCGAGACAGCCGTCACTGCATGGGGCATCGCGCAGCACGAGACCTCGGTCGCCAACAGCTGGGATCAAGTCGAGCAGGCGATCGCAGGCTGGCAGGCCGAGGCCGATCCGGCCGACCCGGCGCAGCTCCATGAGCCCGAGCTGCCAAAGACGCGCATGGCGATCCAGCGCACGCGCTGGTTGCTCGCTTCACATACCGGTGACGCTTCGATGCAAGCGGCCGAGCGCGTGCTCAGCGAGGCCACGGCGAAGCTCGCGACAGCATACGGCCGCGTGCTCGCCGCGGGCGAGAAGATGCAAACGCCGATGAATCAATTCGCGCTCGTGCGGCCATCTCAGCTCGCGCTCGGTGCGAGCGCAGCCCTCGAGGGCACGCCGTTGCGCGAGCCGATCGTGTCGCGTGCACGCAAGCTCGACGAGCGCTGGAAGTCCGAGATCGCGCAGACCATGAAGGCGCGCCAGGAGCTCTACAACTCGCTCAGTGCCGAGGCGGAGCTCAAGTGGCCCCGCCTGCGCGAGACCTTCGAGACCTATCCCGTCGACCCCGGCTACATCCAGCCCAAGATGCTGCTGCGGATCGATCGCGTCCATAACCGCTGCGGCTGGGACTATGGCAGTCGCGACTTCGCCTTTGCGGCGCGCGTCAACGGCGTCCTGCTCGCGGGAAGCTACGCGCCGCACGTGCAGGCTGCGCTGGAGCACGCCTGGTACGAGCTCAAGCTCGAGGTCAACGATCGGATCCCGTGGGACGTGATCGCGGTCGTCGAGGGTCCCGGCACGATCGGCGTACGCACGAGCGTGATGCTGCGAGACAAGTCGACCGGCCACGAGATCGGTACCGTCGAGGAATGGCCCACCGCCGAGTGCATGTGCGTCCGTATCATCGGCCTGCACGCCGGTCCGATCGCGATCGCGCAGCAGGGCTAATCCGCAAGCTTCAAGGCGCCGCTCGGCTCGACCACGTAGCGGTGACCGGCCGTCAGCGTATGACGTGTCGTTGTCAGCGAAGCGTCCGGCCACCGGACCTCGACGGTCGCTTCGCATGCGGTGCCGAGACCCGCATGCACGGTCATGTCGTCCTGGGCGCCATAGTGGCCGTAGCCGCCGCCGACCTCGCGGGTCTGCGTGATGCCACCGGCGGTGATCTTCACGCGCGCACCGATGCCCGCGCCGTTCGCGCCGCTGCCTGCGGGTGCCTCCAGCTTGATCTGGACCCAGTTGCCGGCGCTGGCCGCGGTGTTCTCGAACATGCGAATCTCGTCGGACGCGCGGCACTCGGCGTCGCAGCGTGCAAGCGAGTGACCGACCACCATGTCGAGGTCGCCATCGCGATCGAAATCGGCGACCGCGACGCCGTGGCTGCGAAAGTGCGAGAAGAAATCCGCGGTCGCGACCTCTTCGAACTGGAGCGCGCCGGTCTGGTGATAGAGGCGGCCGCGATTGCCCGCGTAGTCCGAGCCGCCCTGATAGATGTCGAGCCAGCCGTCGTTATCGAAGTCGAACAGGGCGTTCGTCATGTGGCCCTCGTCCCACGACGTCGCGGTGTGCTCGACCGCGAGACCGAGTGCCGCATCGCCAGGACGCGTGAACACGACCGACGCCGCGCCGCTGTTGACCAGCACCTCACTTCCGTCGGAACCGGCGCCGGCCCACCAGTGCTTGATCTCGCTGGTCAGCAGGTCCATGTCGCCATCGTTGTCGAGATCGCCGCACGCGGTCGTCGCGCTGTTACCGCCGAGGCGGTACGGCTCGCGATCGCTGGTGTGGTTCCAGTTGTTCGAGCACGTGATGAGCGGTGCGGGCACGCCGCTGCATCCCGCCGCCGACGGATTCGCCTGGCAGTAGCAGCGCGCGAACTGGTTGTCCTGCCATGCCTGGTTCGTGTCGTACGCGTAGCCCGACGCAACGCTTCGATTCACGTACTGCACCTGATTGCCGGTACGCGTTGCCTGCCACAGGTGGTTCGGCGAGCGTCCATACGAGGGTGACAGCAGCTCGGGCGAGCCATCGCCGTTGAGATCGCACGCGAGCGCGCCCCACGAACGCGAGTGCGAGAGCCCGGCGTTGAGATCGGCGGCCGAGCTCCACGGCTTGGTCTCGAGGCCCGCTGCGATCGTGACATCGGCGAACCCGCCTGCCCCGTCGCCGCGAAACAGATGAGCCTGTTGCGGCACGATCGAGCCTGGCGTGTCGTAGTTGTGCTGCGGCAGCCACAGGTCGAGGTTACCGTCGCGGTCGTAGTCGACGAACGATGCACCCGCAACGGAATCGATGCGGCCGACCGCACGGATCGGCGAGCTGTCGGGACCAAACACGAAGTGCCCGGTGCCGTCGTTGAGCATGATCTCGCTGTGCTCACCCGCGCTCGCCGTCATGTCGGCGGTCAGGGTGCCGGTGTACGCATCGAGGTCGCCGTCGTTGTCGACATCGCCAAACGCGACGACCGACACCGGGCGTCCACCCGTGCCGCCACCGCGCATCGCGAACAGGCCCGAGCTGAGCGTGACGTCCTCGAACTTGCCGTCGCCCTTGTTGTGCAACAGTCGCACGCGGCGACCGGCGGGCGTCGTGAAGTCGTCGACCCCAGCACCGCCGCGACGAACGAGGAGATCCGCATAGCCGTCGCCATCGAAGTCGACCACGTTCATCCGCTGGCCGCTGACACCGGTGAGGCCGCGCTCGGCGGTCACCTCGCGAAAGTACGACGTTCCCGGCGTGAACTTGGTCCCGGCGGTACACACCGCGGGTGGCGGCTCCTCGATCGTGTCGTCGCCGCCACCGCCACCGGTTGCGCTCGGGCCACAGGCCGAGATCGCGAGGACACTGCAGATCGCCAGACGCGGGGTCATGGGAGTGGTCAGTCCAACATCCGTGCCCAGCTAAGGACCGAGAATCCTGCGGCTCCCCGCGTGTCCGGCAAGTGGAACAGCCGCTATGACTGGGGACAGCGGACGTCGATCACTCGCGCCAGGGCAGCCCCATGGTGAGCCGCAGCCCGCGCGCGAGATCGACCTTCTCCGCGTGCGTCAGCTTCGCGTGGTCGTGCAGCACGAGGTAGCTGCTCGGCGGCATCTCGCGTCGGATCACCTTGGAGCCTGCTTCGGGCGCGAGCTCGTAGGGTCGCGTCCAGTCGGAGAAGTTGAGCACGCTACGGCCCACCGTGACGTGGCGCTCCATCACCCATGACATCGGCGCGACCTTCGCGTACCACGGCCACTCGGTTTCATTGCTGTGGCAGTCAAAGCACGCACGCTTCGCCAGCTCGCGCGTGCGCGGCGAGTCCCACTGCGGCTCCGCCACGACCGGCGGGTTGGAGCGATCGTGACCGTACGGAACCAGCTGCATGAACCCAAGGCAGCCCACCAAGATCGCAGTTCCGAGCAGGAGGCCCTTGATGAACCGTAGCGTCGTCTGCATGCCTCTTCGATGCAGCGATCCGTGCGCGTCAGCTGGAGCGAATTGACGCACCCTCCTGCCGGCGGCGAGACGACCACAGGTAGAGCGCCGGCACGACGAACAGATTCAGCAGGGTCGAGGTCAGCAGCCCACCCAGGATCACCACCCCCATCGGCGCCTGGATCTCGTTGCCCGGCTCTCCGGCGGCGATCACCAGCGGCACGAGCGCGAGGCCCGAGCACAGGGCAGTCATCAGCACGGGACTGAGTCGCTCCAGCGAGCCACGGTTCACCGCCTCCTCGAGCGACGCTCCTTCGACACGGCGCACGTGCTCGTAGTGCGAGAGCAGCATGATGCCGTTGCGGGTCGCGATGCCGAACAGCGTGATGAACCCGACGAGCGATCCGATCGACAGCACGCGATCCGTCACGAACACCGCAACCACACCGCCGATCAGTGCGAGCGGCAGGTTCGCCATGATCACCAGCGCGCGTGCCGACGAGCTGAACGCGAGCTGCAGCACCAGGAAGATGCCGACGATCACCGCGATGCCGAGCAACAACAGCGTACGGCTCGCGCGCTCCTGGCTCTCGAATTGACCGCCGTAGACCACGTGATAACCCTCGGGCAACGCGACATCGCGTGCCACGCGCTCGCGGATCTCTCCAACCACGGAGCCGAGGTCACGTCCGCTCACGTTCGCCATGATCACCATCTTGCGCTGCGTATTCTCGCGCACGATCGTGTTCGGGCCGACGTCGCGCCGCACGGTCGCGAGCATGCCGAGCGGCAGCAGGCTGTGATCCGGGACATCGATGAGCAGCTCGCGAAGCGCCTGCTCGTCGCGCTCCTGTTGCGGATACCTCACCACGACGTCGTAGGTCCGCTGGCCTTCGAGCACCTGGGTGACCTTCTTCCCCGATAGCGCGACCTCCATGGTCTCGGCGAGCTCGCCGCGATGCGTGCCCGCTCGCGCCACGCGATCGAGATCGAAGTCGACGACGATCTGCGGGATGTCGACCTGCTGCTCGATCGACACGTCGACCGCGCCGGGTACGCGCTGCATGACGCGCCGAATCTGCTCGGCGTAGAGGCGCAGCGTGAACAGGTCGTCGCCGAACAGCTTCACCGCAATTCCGGACCGCGTGCCCGACAGCATGTGATCGATGCGGTGTGAGATCGGCTGACCGATCGTGTAGCTCATCCCAGGCACCGCCGCGAGTGCACGGCGCAGCACGGCCACGAAGTCTTCGCGCGATCGGCCAGCCCGACGCAAGCGGACCTCGATCTCGGTCGCGTTGACGTCCTGCGCGTGCTCGTCGAGCTCGGCACGGCCGGTGCGCCGCGCCGTCGACACCACCTCGGGGAACTCGAGCAGGATCTTCTCGATCCGGCGGCCGCGCGCGTCGGACTCGGCGAGCGACGTGCCAGGCAAGGTCACCGCGTTGATCGTGAGCGCGCCTTCGTTGAACTCGGGCAAGAACGAGCGACCCAGAAATGGCAGCAGCGCTCCGGCCACGCCCGCCAGCCCCAGCGCGGTGAGAACCGTGATCCGGATGTGGCGAAGCGTCCACCGCAGTGCCCGCGCGTAGCCGTGCTTGAGCCGGCGCACGACCAGGCCATCCCCGCGAGGCCGGGTCGCGAGCCGTGGCAGCAGCAGCGCGCACAACGCGGGCGTCACGGTGAGGGCGACCACGAGCGACGCGCCGATGGCGACCAGGTACGCAAAGCCGAGGGGAAACAGCAGGCGACCCTCGACGCCGGTGAGAAAGAACACCGGCGCAAACACCATCATCACGATGATCGTCGCAAACACGATCGAGCTGCGCACCTCGCGTGAAGCCTCGAAGATCACATCCGACGCAGCCCGCTGCTCTGCGGCCGGCAAGGCACCGTTTTCGCGCAGCCGGCGCACGACGTTCTCGACATCGATGATCGCGTCATCGACGAGCGCACCGATGGCGATGGTGAGCCCGCCGAGCGTCATCGTGTTGATGCCGGCATTCAGCCACTCGAGTGCGATCACTGCCACGAGCAGCGAGATGGGAAGCGCGATCGCCGAGATCAGCGTGGCGCGTACGTTGACCAGAAATAGAAAGATGATGACGACCACGAGGATCGCGCCGTCGCGCAAGGCGACACCGACATTGTCGACGGCGGTCCTGATGAACTCGGCCTGGCGGAACAGCTGGCGCTCGATGGTCATGCCCTTGGGCAAGTCCTTCGTGATCGCATCGAGCTCGCCGTCGATCGCCGCGGTCAGCGCGATCGTGTTGGTCCCCGGCTGCTTGCTGATCGCCATGACGACCGCGGGCTTCGCGTCGACGGAACCCTCGCCGAAGTGCACCGCCGGGCCGATCTCGACGGTGGCGACCTGTCCCACATTGATCGTCGTGTCCTCGCGCGTGGCGATCACGACCTGGCGCAGGTCGTCGGCCGAGCGCAGACGGCCGAGACCACGGACGAGGTTCTGCTGCGGCCCACGTACCGCGAAGCCACCTGTGGTGTTCTGGTTCGAGGTCTCGATCGCGTGCGCCACCTGGTCGAGCGTCACCGCGTGACGCCGCAGCTTGTCCGGATCGACCGCGACCTGGTACTGGCGCATGCCTCCGCCGATCGGCACAACCTGCGCCACGCCCTGGATCGCGAGTAGCCGGCGCCGGACGATCCACTCCGAGGCGTCTCTGACCTCGAACGCAGGGTGCGTCTCGCTGCGCAGGCCGACGAACATGATCTCGCCCATCACCGACGACATCGGGGCCAGCTGAGGAGCTGGCACGTCGGGGGGCAGCTGGGTCTGCGCGACCGGCAGCTTCTCGTTCACGAGCTGGCGCGCGCGGGTCATATCGGTGCTCCAGCCGAACTCGACCCACACGATCGAGATGCCGACGCCAGAGGCCGAACGCACCCGGCGAACCTCGGTCTGTCCGTTCATCGCGGACTCGATCGGCGTCGTGATCAGCGACTCGACTTCTTCGGGCGCGAGACCATGCGCCTCGGTCACGACCGTGACGGTCGGCGCGGTGAGGTCGGGAAACACATCGATCGGCATCTGCACGAACGCATAGGCGCCATACGCCGACACCGCGAGCGCGACGATGAGGACGAACGCACGCTGTGCGATCGACCAGCGGATCACGCCATCGAGGATCTTCATGGCCGGCTCCTAATGCGCATGGCCATGCTCCGGTACCGCGCCGCCCGACGCAGCGAGCTTGATCTCGTAGGCGCCGCGCGTGACGACGTGCTCGCCCTTCGTGATCCCGGCGGTTATCTCGGCCCAGCCGCCCGAGCGGACGCCGAGCGAGACCAGACGGCGTTCGAACGACTCGCCGTCGACCTGGACGTACGCGACCTTGCGGCCTGCGTCGTCGACGATCGCGGTCTCCGGGATCGCGAGCACCCGAGCAGGCGCGCCGGTCTCGATCCACACCGTGGCGAAGCTGCCGATGCGCAGGCGCTGGTCCGGGTTGGTCAGCTCGAAGATCACGGGCACCGTGCGCGTCTTCTCGTCGACGAGCTGGCCGATCGTCACGAGCCGGCCGTCGGGTGGTGCAATCGTGATCGGCTTGTCCGTGCCGTCGACGCGGAAGGTCGCGCGGGTCGCGCCTTCGACACGGGCGATGTCGGGCTCGAACGCATCGGCGTGAAGCCAGACCCGGCTGAGGTCGACCACGGTGAACAGCAGCTCGCCGTCCTCGACACTCTCACCCGACGACACGTGGATCGCGACGAGCGTGCCCGCCAGCGGCGACCGGACCTGAAACGTCGCGCGGCCACCGGTGCGCCCCGAGGCACCGGCATCGAACTGACCGAGGCGCCCACGTGCGGCCGCCAGCCGCGTCCGCGCGAGCGCGACCGTCGTGCGCGCCTCCTCGAGCTGGCGCTCGGCGATCGTGCGGTCCGCCCACAGCCGCTCGGATCGCGCGAGCTGGCTCTGCGCTGCCGCCAGCTCGGTCTCCGCCTGCTTGACGTTCGCGTCGAGGGTGACGCGGTCCCCCGTGTTCTCCACCTGCGGCACGATCCGCGCGAGCACCTGCCCTGCTGTGATCTGTGCCCCGAGCACGGGCACCGGCGTCTCGACGACGACTCGCCCGTGCGCGGTCGCGGTCAGCCGCGCTTCGCGTCCCGCCATCGCGCGGATCTCGCCGGTCGTGCGCAGCGTCGGGATCAGCTCGCGCTCATCCGCGAGGGCCGTCCCGAACTCCGTCGACCACGCGGTCTCCTTGAGAAACGCGATGCATCCCGGCGGATCCTCGTCGGCCGCTGGCACCGTCGCGGCTGTCGCGTGCACCACACACTCGGTCGACACCTCCGAGGTCGTGGCGCCGTCGACGAGCCGCAGCGTCAACGTGCACGGCCCCGGCGTGAGGGCGGTGAGCTCGGGCCGGAAGAGGCCCGGCCGGATGGGCGCAGACGCGATGGCCTGGACCGACGGGCCCGTCGACGACTTCACGATCGCCGTGAGCGTCCCGGCGGTGACCGCGGCGTGCCCATCGAGACGCGTTGCGTGTGCTGCGAGTTGTGACGGTCGACCGACGACAAATGGCGGGTACTCGACGAACAGCTCGTGCATCGCGGTCCACCGGGTGACCGACTCCGTCCGAGCCTCGACCTCGGTCGCGACCTCCTGGGTACGACCGCCGCAGGCGACCGCAAGCACCAGCGCGAGATGCAGTCTCATGGTGTCCTCCCGAGCGCGCGGCGAAGCGCGAGCTCCGCACGACGCGCCTCGTAGATCAGATCCAGCGTGCGCGAGGCGACCTGACGCGCCGTTCGCTGCACATCGAGCAGCTCGAGGATCGGCCGGTCGCCTTCACGAAATGCGGACGTCGCGCGGCGCAGGAGATCCGTGGCTCTCGTCGCCGGCCCACGCGCATACGCGTCGGCTTGCTCGATCCGAAGTGCGAGATCGCGCGCCGCCTGCGCCGCTTCTCCGCGCGCATCGGTCGCGATCACCGCGATCTCGGTCTGCCAGCGCTTGGCGTCCGCGCGCGCACGCGACGCCGCGGCGCCGCCACGGTCGAACACCGGCAGCGCACCACCGATGCCGACGTTGTAGCCCACACCGGCAGTGCTGCCGCTGGTCGACACCATCACGCCGGCGAGTAGCTCCAGCTCGGGTACCCACCGGCGTCGTGCGAGTCGGAGCTCGTGCTGCGCCTGCTTCACACGCGCGCGCGCCGCATCGAGATCCGGGCGGCGTGGCTCGCCACCTGCCGCCCGGGGGGCCGGCAGTGACAGCGGTCCGCTGGCGTCATAGGGCGTCGTCGGCTCTCCGAGGAACGCGCCCAGCACGAGACGAGCCGTCTCGAGGACACGGCGCGCGGTTGCGCGCTCGTCGTCGAGCAGGTCGAGCTCGAGCGCAGCACGGTCCGCGTCGTAGCTCGAGGTATCGCCGTGGTTCGCCCGCGACCTCAGCACATCGAGCAGCTGCACGAGCGCGGCTCGCGCCGTCTCGATCCTCGAGAGCTGGTGACGCGCGTAAACCGCTTCGAGGTACGCGAGCCGTGCATCCAGCTCGAGCGACCACGCGTCGCGGTCGACCTCGAATCGCTCCGCGTCGGCGGCCGATCGTGCCGCCGACCGCGCGAGTCCGCGACGGCCGGAGAAATCGAGACTCCAGCCGAGCCGCACGTAGTTGTTGGTCTGATCGAGGCCGGGTACCGATTCGCGCTCGAACGAAAGCGTCGGGTTGGGGAGCAGGCCCGCGACGCCGATCTGGGCGGACGCGGCGCGCCTACGCGAGTCAAACGCGACGCGCCGTGGCGAGCGTTCGGTGACGCGTTCGATGAACGTAGCTTCGTCGAGCGTCGCCATTACGGCGGCGCCCTCATCAGCGCGCGTGATTGCGGGACAGAGCGTGGCAAACGCCACGGCCAGCCCGGTCACCGCGCGAAATCGCGGGAGCATCGGAACCTCCAAGCAAGATTCGCCCTCGCCTGGCGGCGAAGACAGTACGCGTGATCGCCAGCCCGATCAGCCGATCGGAGGGCGTTGCGCGGGCTCTTGCGTGGTCAGGTCAACGAGCGAGCTGGGCGCTTCGATGCTGTGCGAGCTCCCAGCCACGATGCTGCGATTGATGATCACCTCGGCACCGAGCGTGACCTGCGTATGATGGCACGCACACAGATGGACGAGCCCGGTGCAGCCGTGCTCGTCGCCCTGATGCTCGTCGTCGTGATGCGCGCTATGGGCGGCCGGCTCATGCTCGAGCACGTGCGCGACCACATGAGCCAGCTGCTCTGACAGCTCGGCCGTGGGAAGCACGGCGAACAGCACGAGGAGCGCGATGGCCCGCATTTCCTGACCTAGCGTGACGTAGTGGTTCGTTGGCGTCAACGCGGTTCCGGTGTAGGCAGGAACTTCCATAAGCTCTTAGAACGCCACAAGGTTTGTTACGGTGGGCCATGCGCTGGCCTGCTGCATACTTCTCGTCGCCTGTGGACGAGGGGGCTTCGAACCCATCGGTGACGATGGCGGGGCCACGGGCGATGGACTCGCCGACGCCATGACCGACGGGATCGTCGACGCCCTCCCCGACGCCTCCGGCGCCAGCGTGACGCAGACCTTCGGCGTCCGCTCCGGCGTCGACGTCGTCGCGGCGACCGTTGATACGTTCATCAGCGACGAGACCGGCGAGCCGACGCTCAACTACGGAGGCAGCGAGGAGCTGCGATCTGAAGCCGATGTCAGCGAGCGGATCCTGATCCGGTTCGATCTCGCGTCCATTCCGACGTCCGCTGTCGTCTCCGCGGCGAGCATCACGGTCCGGATCATTCAGTTCGATGCGGCCGGCACTCTCACCGCGCGACCACTCCTGGAGTCGTGGACCGAAGGAACCGGAGACGGCAGTGCCGGCGCTGCAAACTTCACCCAGCGCATGACTGGAACGGCATGGGGCACCGCGGGCGCTGGCTCGCCGTTGTCGTCGGGCGCGGTCATTGGCACCGCGACTCCCACTGCGCTTGCCGACCTGACGATGACGATCGATCCGGCGTCCGTGCAGACGTGGGTCACCACGCCGGCGCAGAACTTCGGGCTCATCTTCTTCAACTCGTTCACCGAGTCGATCCGGATCGCGTCGACTGAAGACCCGACCGCATCTGCCAGGCCGATGATGACCGTTACCTACGTGCCGTGATCACTCGCGCCACTCGAGGCCGAGTGTCTTGTGCAGCCCGCGTGCGAGCGCGACCTTCTCCTCTTTGGTCAAGTGCGCTTCGGGATGCAGCATCCGATAGGTGCGCGGCGGCATCTCGGTGCGCAGGACTTGCGAGGCCGACTGTTCCGCGAGCTCCCAGGTGCGGTTCCACTCGGAGAAGTTCAGCACCTCGCGCCCCACGTTGACGTGCCGCTGCGTGACCCACGAGAGCGGCGCGACGTGCGTGTACCATGGCCACTTGGTCTGGTTGCTGTGACAGTCGAAGCACGCGCGCACGGCGAGCTCTCGCGTGCGCGGGCTATCCCATGCCGGCTCGACGACGACGGGCGGGTTGTGGTGTTCGCGGCCGTACGGGACCACCTGCATCACCGCGAACAGACCGACGAGAACGCCGAGACCCATCAGGATTCGTTTAACAACCCGCACCACGATCGACCGCAGAGTTACCACGCGCGCCCAAGTCGGCGATGCGGCAACTCGTCGCGCGGCATCACATCACAGCAGGCACTGGCACTCGCCGTTGTTCATGATGCAGCCGCGCGCGCCGGCCGCGGGGAAGAAGTAGCCGGTCGCCATGCACATCTCGTCGGTGCGCGCGCTGTTGCCAGCGGTGACCGTGCGGTCCTTGTTCTCGAAGAGGTTGTTGTACGTGCACTCCCAGGTCAGCGTCGTGTTCTGGAACTGATAGAACGTCGGATTCTCCCAGTTCTCGGTGCCCGGGTGCTCCCAGTCGTCGCTCGAGAACACGACGTGGTCGCCGTCCTTGATCGTCGTCTGGACCGACTGCTTGTGCGAGTGCGACGACATTTGCCAGAACTTCTTGTCGAAGATCTCGCAGGTCGCGCTGACCTTGAAGTTGGTGGCGTTCGGCGGGATCTCGATGTCGTTGTTGTAAGTCGCGAACGTCTCGGTGCGCGTGATCTCGGTGCCCGCAGGCAAGGCGAATGCCTCGAGGTCGACGTGCGTCGTGATCGTGTCGTCGGAGCTGTTGTAGTAGTGCATCTGGAAGAAGCCCGCCGTGTTCGGCTCCACGATCTGCGCGAGCGGCTTGCCGAAGCCATCGTCGGTCGGGAACTGCAGCTCCTCATGTGATCTGACTGCCGTAGAGCGGCACCGGGATGTCGGCGCCATCGCAGTCATCGATCGTGCCGTCGGCGGGCTGCTCACCCAGCGAGGTGAACACGATCATGTGGTGACTGCCCGGCGTCATGTCGGACACCCACTTGTTGACCTGCAGCGCCTCGGTGTTCGGCGTGTGGAAGTAGAAGCACTTCGTCACTTCCTGCCCGGGCACGAGCGAGAACTCGCTGCTGCTGATCTTGAACGCTGACTTCGACGTGGGGCTTCCGTCGCCCGGCGAATCGGTACCGCAAGCTGCGGCAGACATGGCGATGGTAAACAGGACGCTGCGCATATCCCGACGGTGGCACAGGCCCGGGGGGCTGTGGTCGCCAAAGTGCGACACAACACCGCGAGCGCGCCAAGGCGATCTACGTCGCGATCGCAGTACACATGCCGGCAGGCGGCTAGAAGCTGCCGGATCAGAGGTCAGCCCACGCGGCGAGTGGACCGCCGTACGCGCCGATGTCGGGCAGCGAACCATCGGGTTCGAGCGCTGCGTTGCCGTGGCAGCCCTTGTCGCGGCCGGGCGAGCCCGGCGTCAGATGATAGTCGCCGTTTCCAACGAGCTTGGGCTCGACCTCGACGTTGCCGTCGCTGCCGATCGTGAACCGCGGCGGCACGATGTGCGTGTCGGCCTGGTTGACGTCGTTGTTCCAGAAGATATTGCAGCGGATATGGCCGGTCTGGATGTACTCGAAACGAATCGCCTCGCGCGAGCCGATGATGATGTTGTCGATGATGTCGAGGTACGCGGCCTGATTGCCGATCGCCAGCTCGGTGTTGTCGACGAACACGTTGTTTGCGATCAGCGCGCGGTCCTGGAAATGGTTCGCGACGAAGCCGACACGATTGCCAACGAACACATTGTTGCGGACGATGCCGGAGCTGCGCCAGTAGAACATCAGGCCCGTGTCGTTACCGTCGAACATGTTGTTCGCGATGATCGGCGGCGCGTCGTTGGTGGGGTCTTCCCACGCCTCGCCGCCAAGATAGATACCGGCGCGATACCAGTTGCCGCTGCACAGAAACGGATCCGCGGGCTGCGCGCAGCCCTCGGGTTGCGACGTACCACGCAGTGTGAAGCCGCTGACCACGCTACCGGGTGCCGACGTCAGGTCGACGAGTGTCCGTCCCTCGCCTTGCGCATCGAGCACCGTATGCTTCGCCCCGCTGCCGAGCAGACACACGCCCGGGCGCATGCGGATCGATTCGGTGTACGTCCCGCCCGCAACCTTGACCGTCTCGCCCGGAAGCGCGGCATCGACGGCGGCCTGGATCGTCGCGTACTCGGAGGGAACGCGCAGCTGGCGCGACGCGGCCATCGTGCACGGTGCCTTCATCGCGTGGGTCACGATCAGCACGCCGTTTGCGTCGGTCACGGTCGCGACCACCACGTCGGTCGGGCTCGCCGACAGCGTGATGGGCGCGCCGTCGGAGACCCGCGTCGACTCGACGGGACTCGCGTGCTGGGTCGACCTCGTCGTGGTCACGCGCCATCCGGGCTGCAGATCGCTCAGCGTGAGCTCGATCGACTCGATCGACTCACCACTACCGCTACCGCTGCCCTCGCCCCACTCCTCGTCGACAGGTGGGCTCGGCTCCGCACACGCACACAACGCAAAAAGGGTAGCCACCGCATGCCCCGCGTACTTCAAGGGATATGCCAGCGCAACTCCGCGATGATGCGTGGCTCGGCGTCAGCTTTCCGAGGCCGGCCTCAGTTACGCGACAGCGATGTCAGTCACAGTGACCGGATCCAGTCGCGGATCGCGGGCTCGGCGTCGCGCAGGGTCGTCTTGATCGCCGCCGTGTCGCGTCCGAATTTGATCGTGAAGCGCTGCTCGAGATCCTGAACCAGGCGACCGATGTTCTTGAGCGCTGGCGTGATCCTGATCAGCTGGTGATCGTCACGGCCATGGATGAACGGCACATCGGTCACGCGAATCCAGGAGACCTTGTCGGCGTGTTCAAACTTGTAGCCCCACTCGTCGCTGAACAGCTCCAGGTGAAACGAGGCGTCGCCGCTGGGTGTCACGAGCATGAGGTGGGCGTTCCACTTGCTCGCATCGGGCACAAGCCCACGCGTCAGCAGCCACGACGCGGTCGCGAGCGGCCCGGTGTTCGGCGCCAGGCCCGCGCTCGGGGTGACGATCGGCCGCCGGGCTACCTGCCCGGACCGACGAGCGCGTGATCCTCGTGCCTCGGCCACACTCCGAAGCTAGACACCGTCGGCGCGCACGACAAGCGGAAACCTTTCGCCACGCATTGGTATGGGGGCGCAGCCGCGCGCACGCGCTCAGCGTGCGATGGCGCCACGCATAGGGGGACGCGGTGGCGCAGAGTGACGTATCGTGGCCACCCAGGTGACGACCCCCAAACCACCGGATCGGCGGCGCAAGCTCCGCCTCGGCTGGGTGCTGGTGCTGGCCTTCGTGGCGCTCAGCGTGGTGCCGCTCGTGCTGATCCTCGCGTACGGCTATCGCCGCAATCAAGCCGCCATCACGGCGAGCCTCGACGATCAGCTCGAGCGCGACGCAGCACGCAACATCCATCAGGTCGCCGAGCTCGTCGATGGCGTCGCCACCGCGATCGCGCTCGTCGGTAGCGCGGTCGAGGCGAACCCGTCGACGTTTCGCGGCGACCAAGGCGACTCGGTGATCTGGCGCGCCGTCGCGACCGTTCCGCAGATCGACGCGCTGTACGTCAGCTTCGAGGACGGCCACCACCGCGTGGTCTCGCGCATCGACGACGAACGCCGCAAGTCGGATCCGCGGATCCCCAACGGAGCGACGTGGCACGCGAGCTACATCGATGACTTCTCGGTCGGGGAGGCTCGCTCGCGCCATCGCCGGTTCTCTGCGGTGTGGCCACAGCTCCTCGACGGTAGCTATGCGGTCCCGACCACACTCGATCTACGCACCCTGCCCCACTACATCGGCGCCAAGACATCCAACCGGCTCGCGATCGCCGATCCAGCGATCAACCCCGACACCGGATTTCCGATCATGGCGCTCGGGTGGCCGGTGCATCACGGCGGCGCCTTCATCGGGTTCATCGGCGCGAACATGACGCTGAGCTCGCTGTCGAGCTACCTGCGCGACCACCGGTTCAGCCCGCGCAGCGTGACCGTGATCGTCGACGATGCGGGCCGCGCGATCGCGCATCCCGACCCCGCAGCGACGGGGCGCGTCTCGGGTGGAACGACCGAGCTTCCCCGCGTCACCGATCTCGCGGACCGCCGCATCGCCGAGGCGCTCGCACATCCGGCGCGCCCGCGCGGTGGGCACTTTCGCTTCACGACGTCGTCCGGCGAGCAACTGGCGGTCGCGAGCGAGCCGTTCCCTGCAGCGTTCGGAAAGAACTGGCAGGTGATCATCGTCGCGCCGACCGCCGATTTCGTCGGCGTGCTCGAGGCGACCAATCGCGACGTATTCGCGTTGATCGCCGTCGCGGTCGGCCTTGCGCTGGTGTTTATCGTCCTGCTCTCGCGCTACATCGCGCGCCACCTCGGGCGGATCTCGCAGCAGTTCGTATCGGCGCGCCGGATGTCGTTTCCCGGGGACAGCGCGCCCAGGTCGGTCATCGGCGAGCTGTCGGACCTCGAGGGCGGATTCGCACTGTTGCAGAATGCGCTGAGCTCGTTCGCGAAGTTCGTGCCCTCCGATGTTGTGAGCCAGTTCATCGAGTCGGGCCAGCCCGTCACACCGGGTGTCCAGCAACGCGAGGCCACGATCTTCTTCTGCGACCTCGAGGGCTTCTCCGGCCATGCCGAGAACCTGACACCCGACCGGCTGCTCGCGCAGCTCACGCAGTACTTCGCGACGATGACCGGCGCGATCGCCGAGGAGCGCGGCACCATCGACAAGTTCATCGGCGATGCCGTGATGGCATTCTGGGGCGCGCCGACGGCAACCGAGGATCATGCGCTGCGCGCGTGCACCGCCGCGATCCGGGCGAGCCGGCGGATGGAGAAGCTGCAGGCGGCATGGCGCGCCGAGGGCCACGCCGCGATGAACGTCCGCATCGGATTGCACTCGTCGTCGGTGCTGATCGGCAACATCGGATCGCCCGAACGCCTCAGCTATACCGCGATCGGCGATGGCGTGAACGTGGCGTCACGGCTGGAGAGCATGAACAAGACGTTCGGCTCGTCGGTGTGTGTCAGCGATGCCGTGCTGAGCGCGCTGCGCGGTCGTGGCATCGCGAGACCATTGCGGCTGGTTCAGGTGAAGGGTCGCCGCCAGGAGTTCATGGTCTACGAGCTGCTCGCGATCCGCGGCACCGAGGATCCTGAGCTGATGCCACGCCCGGGTGACGAGGCGCTCGTCGCGCTGAGCACCAAGGCAGTCGAGCTACGCGCGGCAGGCGATCTCGCCGGCGCGAGCCGCGCGTACACCGAATTGCTGGGCCAGTTCCCCGACGATCGGGTCACGCGCCGGCTGCTCACAGAGCTCGACGCCGCATCCGCGTGACGAGACCGACAGTTCTCTGGGCCCAATCGCACGCTTGAGCGAATACGCTCACCCTCGAAGATCGACTCGACGAACTCTCACGCAGGCCCAACGGTCGAACCCAACTGCGTGCCGTAGCCTGCGTCCTATGCGCACTTCCGGATCTCTCCTAGTTTGCTGCCTCGCCGCGTTGGCCGCGGCATGCGGCGATGACAGCGTCTCAGCTGGATCTTCGACCGTCGGCATCAGCGGCGCAGCACTCGCCATGGCCGAGGGCGGCGAGATCACCGTGACCGTGCAACGCACCGGCGGCAGCACCGGCGCCATCACCGTTCCGTACAACACGGTCGACGAGACCGCGGTCGAGACCAGCGACTACGTCGCAGCCTCGGGTACCGTCGAGTGGGAAGACGGCGATACCGCCGACAAGACGATCGTCATCCAGCTCGTCGACGACGTGGTGATCGAGTCCCCGGAGTCGCTCATCGTCGAGCTCGGCCAGCCGTCGAACGACGCCAAGCTCGGCACTGCATCGCTCAGCGCGATGATCATGGATGACGACCATCCCGGCGATAGCTTCGCAGTGACCACCACCGGCCGCCTCGTGCACTTCGACAAGGCCGAGCCGGGCCGGCTCACCTGGGCAGTCGATCTCACTGGTCTCGGTAGCGAGACCATCCTGGGCCTCGACGTCCGCCCGGCGGACGGCAAGCTCTACGCGCTCACCGATGCCGCCAAGCTCTACACCATCGATCCGATGACGGGCATCGCGACGCACAAGAGCACGCTGGTCGCGGACGCCGCCGACGCGACGCTTCCGTACACGGGTCTCTCCGGCACCGACATCGGCATCGACTTCAATCCGGTGGGTGACCGCCTGCGCGTCACCAACGCGGCCGGCATGAACCTGCGCATCAACGTCGACTCCGGCGCGGTCATCACCGACACCCTGATCAACGGTCTGTCGGCTGGCTACGCCACCATCGCCTACAACAACAACGTCGCGCCCGCGTGCCGTACCACGCTGTACGCGATCGACGTCGCCACCAATCGCTTCCTCAGCCAGACCCCGCCCAATGGCGGCTTGTCCATTGGCGTCGGCGGTCTCGGCCTCGACGCGACGGCCAGCGGCGGCTTCGACGTCGTGACCGATGCGGCGGGTGTCAGCTCGGGCCTCGCGGTGCTCACCGTCGACGGCGTGAGCGGCATGTATGCGATCGACCTCGCCTCCGGTGCTGCCAGTGCGCTCCGCACGACGGTCGGCCCGCTCGCCGCCGACGAGACCGTGACCTCGTTCGCCGTCTCGACGGTGCCGGCCGGTGACGCCGTCACCCAGCAGCCGGGTGAGCTCTACGGTGTGACCGCGACCGAGCTCCTGTCGTTCAATCGCGCAGCGCCGGACAAGATCTGCGGCGCCAAGACGATCAATGGCCTGCTCGTTGGCGAGAACGTGGTCGCCCTCGACATGCGTCCGTCGACGGGCATCCTCTACGTGCTCACGAAGAGCGGCACTACCGGCAGGCTGCACCGCGTGGACCCCGTGAGCGGCAATCTGTCGCCCGCCATTCCGATCTCGGTCCCCCTCAACGGCACGTCGTTCGGCATGGACTACAACCCGACGGGCACCGTGCCGCTCCGGATCGTGAGCGACACCGGTCAGAACATTCGCGTCACCGACCTCACCACCGGCACATCCGTGGCCGACACCAATCTCAACGGTGCCGGCACGGGCGCGAGCGGCATCGCTTACACCGACTCGGTGCTCGGTGCGGGGACCACGACGCTCTACTCGATCGACCCGACGACGGATCAACTGCGAATCCAGAGCCCGCCCAACGACGGCACGCTGACCAACGTCGGCCCCCTCAACTTCGACATCACCGACGTCGCGGGCTTCGATATTGATGGCCGCGACAATGCCTCGTTCGTCGTCGCGACGGTCGGTGGCAGCTCGCAGCTGTTCTCCATCAACCTCTCGACCGGCGCGCTGTCCGCATCGCTTGGCACGATCGCCGGTGCGCCGCTCGTCGGGGTCGCCCGTACGACGCCACAGACGAACGTCTACGGCATCACCACCAATAACAAGCTGGTGCGCATCTCGCTCGCCGATCCGTCGATGGTGACCACCATCTTCGACCCGATGCTGATGCCGAACGTCGACGTGATCACCGGCCTGATGACCGGCGAGCACCTCGTCGGCATCGACTTCCGCCCGGGCTCGAACGTGATGTACGCCGTCGGCAACCTGGGCTCGATCTACACGCTCAACTCGTCGACGGCCTCGGCGAACCGCCAGGGCGCGCTCACCGCGGATCCGATGGACACCTCGGCCGCCTTCACCGCACTGAGCGGCACCTCGTTCGGCGTGGACTTCAACCCGACCAGCACCCCCGCCGCGATGCGCGTGGTCAGCAACACCGAGCAGAATCTGCGCCTGCCGAATGTGTCAGTGCTGCCGCCATTCGTGTTCACCGACACGGCGCTGAACTTCGCGACGCCGGTCGACGTGACGGCCGCTGCGTACACCAACAGCTTCGTGGCCCCGAGCGGCGTGACGCCCTCGACCACGCTGTATGTCATCGACGCGCTCACAGGGCAGCTGATGATCCAGAACCCACCCAACGACGGCACGCTGACCGCGGTGGGTCCGCTTGGCATCACGGTGTGGGACCCGGCGGCTCCGACTGCCTCGGGGTTCGACATCGCTGGCGGCAACAACGGCATCGTGCTCGCCGCGTTCCAGCTTCCGCTCGAGACCGTCTCGCGCCTGTACCGCATCGACCTGACCACGGGTGCCGCGACCCAGATCGGAAGCGGCATCGGCGGCGCCCCGCTGCGCGGCCTCGCGGTCCAGATCCGCTGAGCGAGCACTGGAATCGGCCGCCGTGCTATAGGCCCTGGGTATGAGTACATACGGCCAGCTCGGCGTTCATCGCTGGATGCTTCGCGATCGCATTCGCAACGAGGCGTTCCAGCGAGCAATCCAGCAGGTCGTGAAGCCGGGCGACGTCGTGCTCGACATCGGCGCGGGCACCGGCATCCTCAGCATCTTCGCTGCGGCGGCAGGTGCGCGGCGCGTGTTCGCCGTCGAGCGGACCGAGGTTGCCTCGATCGCGCGCACGATGATCGCGCGCAACGGCTACGCCGATCGCATCGAGGTCCTCGAGCAGGACGTCGAGGACGTGGTGCTGCCCGAGAAGGTCGACGTGATCGTCTCGGAGTGGATGGGCGGGTTCGGCGTCGACGAGAACATGCTCGCGCCGCAGGTGATCGCGCGCCAGCGCTGGCTCAAGCCGGGCGGCAAGATGATCCCCGCGCGCGTGACCGCGGTCATCGCGCCGGTCTCGGTGCCGGACTTCGAGGAGGAGCTCGCCTACTGGCGCTCGAAGCCGCACGGTGTTGACACCAGCGTGATCGCGGACTTCACCGCGCACGAGACCTTCCACACCCAGGTCCACCTGACGACCGACTCGCTCGTTGCGGAGCCGCAGACGATGTGGAGCCACGATCCGTACATCTGCTCGCTCGAAGAGGCCGACCAGTCCTACACGGCGAAGCTCACGTTCAAGGCCGCACGCGCGCAGACCGTCACGGCGTTCGCTGCGTGGTTCACGGCCGAGCTGGCCGACGGCGTGCCGCTGACCAATGCGGTTGGCGCGGCCGACACGCACTGGGGGAGGACGCTGCTCCCGCTCGACCGCCCGACCCCATTGGCCGCAGGCGACACGATCGGCCTCGAGCTGCATTGCGACCCGTCGCTGGGCGGCACGACGGAGATGCGCTGGTCGGTGACGATCGCTGGAGCGACGCGCGAGTTCGACACGCGTCGCTCGCGTCAGCATCGCGCCGGCATCGGCGCCTGACTCACCACGAAGTGAAGATCACGTCCCAGCGCGCCTGCTGCTTCGCGGTCGTCAGGTGCGACGTACACGACAGCGGATCGTGACTGGCCTCGCCGACGCATCGCCGTACAGCCTCCGGCCAGCGGTCTGTGACGCAGAGCTCGCGTATCCGTTCCACGCGTGATCGGCGCTTCTCGGGGCTCGCCTCGCCTTGGCTCGCGAGGAGCGTGGCGGTGCCTTCGCACGTAACGGCGGCGCTGCCGAGCTTCCTCTGCAACGCGACGAGCTCGTGATTGATCATCGGGTCGACCGCGGGCGCATCGACCGCATCGGCTGCCAACGCCACGACGGCATCGGTCGGAACCGCCGGTGCAGGCTGCGGCGCGGGGACCGGCTCGCGCTGTCCCGCCTCGCACGCGATGACGACGAGGAACACCACGCGTTGCATCGCGCGAGTCTGACACTACCGCGCCAGCTGTTCCAGGATGCCGTCCATGCGGTTCATGGTCATGCACAAGGTCGACGCCAAGATGGAAGCCGACTGACCAGATGAGCGAGCCTGCCGCCAACTTCGAGGAGCACCGCAGTGCCGAGCTCATGCAGCCTGCCGATGGACGTGACCCAATCCAAGATCGCGATGCTGCACGATTCGTGCGGCAACTTGATCCAGCTCACCCAGCTGACGTGGTAGCGAGGCTCTTGATGGCGCCGAAGAAACCTGTCGCGAAGCCCGCGAAGAAGCTGCCCGCATCCAAGAGCCAGGACGGCGCCTCGGACCTGATCACCTTCAAGATCGAAGCTCTCGAGGACTGGCGTGGTGAGATGCTCGGCAAGCTTCGCGCGATCATCAAGGACGCCGACCCCGACGTCCTCGAAGAGCTCAAGTGGAGAGGGACCCCCGTGTGGTCCCACGACGGAATCATCTGCACCGGCGAGACCTACAAGGCGGCGGTGAAGATGACGTTCGCGCAGGGTGCGTCCCTGAAGGACCCGAAGAAGCTGTTCAACGCGAGCCTCGAGGGAAACATGCGCCGCGCGATCGACTTCCGGGCGGGCGACAAGGTCAACGCAACCGCGCTCAAGGCGCTCATCCGCGAGGCCATCGCGTTCAACGTCTCGCGCAAGAAGCCCGCGAAGCCAAAGCGCTGACTACGTACTTAACGCAAGACGCGTTGATTGGATCGCGGTGCTAGGCCTCCCTCCACAAGGAGGCTTCGATGCGAGTCACACCGATCCTGTTCGCGCTGTCCGTCACCACGATGTCCTGTCGCGAGGACCATCCGCGCGGCGCACCACCATCCATGCCTACCGAGGCGCCGGTTGCCGATCCGGATCCCGCAGGCGCGCGCGTGTCGCCTGCACCGACGCGGTCAGGCACCGTCGATACGACAATGCGGCCCGAGGTCGATGTCGCGGCCCCGACGGTGCTCAACCTCGATCAGATCAAGTGGATGGCCGCGCCGCCCGCGCTCCCCAAGGGTGCCCAGATCGCCGTGCTCGAGGGAGCGCCGCCGTTCCCTGCTGACAAGACCTTCACGATCGTCGCGAAGCTTCCGAAGAACTACATCATCCCGCCGCATACGCATCTGGTGACCGAGCGTGTGACGGTGCTCAAAGGCGCGCTGTCCTTCGGCCACGGGGCGAAGCTCGATCGCGCATCCGCCACCAAGGTGAAGGCCGGTGGGCTTGTCCTGATTCCCGCGGGGCACGAGCACTTCGCGTTCACGACAGATCAGGAGACCGTGATCACGCTCAACGGGATCGGGCCCTGGGAGATCATCTATCTCGATCCGAAGGACGATCCGCGACCGACGCCCGTTCGCAAGCCCGACACGATGCCGACCTCGCGCTGGGAATCGGCTGCGGAGGCGAAGATTGTACAGGCCGCGGACGTGAGCTTCGTCGAGCCACCCGCGGGCATGATGCATGCGGGCGCGAAGATGGCCGTGCTCGAGGGTGATCCGAACGAGCCCAAGCTGTTCACCCTGCGTCTGCACTTCCCCAAGGGCTACGACGTTCGCCCGCACATGCACTCCACCACCGAGCGCTTCATGATCGTCGGCGGAAGCGGGACGTTCGGGCTCGGTACCGTGCGGAGCAAGGCCGAGAGGAAGCTCTCGATGGGAGCGATCGGCGTGCTGCCCAAGGACGCGCCACACTACGCGCTGGCATCGCCGGAGGGGCTCACCGTGCAGGTCACCGGCGTCGGACCGTTCGACCTCAAGTACGCACATCCGGAGGACGTGCCGCCGAAGTGAGCCGCGACACCGTGCCATGGATGTCAGGCCGAGGGCGTGCTCGTCAGCTTGAGGCCAACGATACCCGCGACCACCAGCACGAGGCACAGCACGCGCGGCACCGACAGCGACTCGTGAAACATCACGATGCCGAGGATGGCCGTGCCGACCGCACCGATGCCGACCCACACCGCATACGCGGTCCCGATTGGCAGCGTTCGCACCGCGACACTCAGCAGCGCGAAGCTCGCGAGCATGCCAGCGATCGTGAGCAGCGACGGCAGCGGTCGCGTGAAGCCATGCGAAGCCTTGAGGCCGATTGCCCAGCCAACTTCGAGGAGACCCGAGATGAGTACGAGGAGCCACGCCATGAACAGCGTCCTTTCTCGCGGCGTCTTGTCCTCACCGGGTACGTCGCTGTTCGTCCGGGCCTCGCACCGTCGCGAGACGCGCCGACCGTAGCACCTCTATGCGGGTCCGAACCACGTCGTCAGTGCGTCGAGGAGCGCAGGATCGCCGAGCGTTCCGACCCACGCCACGTAGCCGTCGGGGCGGATCAGCACGGCCGACGGTGCCGGGACCACACCGATCACGGGTAGCTCCCACGGGCCCGTGTACGTCGCGCGAGTCACGCGAACCCGGTCGTCCCATGGCTTGATGTCGAGCCCGCGGGTCGCGCCGAGATCGAGCAATACCGGGCGCGCGGCGTGCTGGCGTAGCCCGCCACCTGGGCCTTCTGTCCCTCGGCGAGAAACCGGTCGGCGATGCCACGCTGGTCAAGGACCTCGATCGTCCGAGCGTGCAGGCCGCCGGCGCGCAAGCCTGCAAGCTCCTGGTCCAGTCGCCGCTCGACGATGGCGACATCGACGCCAGCCAGAGCCAGCTCCCCCGCCAGCATCAACCCCGTGGAACCTGCTCCGGCAATCACGACTGCATGGGATGTCATGCGACCGTGATCGCTGAATCACCGCGAACTTCACAGCTTGAAACTTCGGGGCGAATGCGAGAGCTTAGACTGGGAAGTTGTGGCCGTACGCGGCCGCACCTGACGCAGCGGGCTCAGCCGCCTTCTTGCCCGGCGCCCAGCCCGGAATCGCAGCGGCCTGCTTCACCCAGCGCGCGAGCTGCGCCTCGTCGAGCTCGCCCTCGTGGATGTTCACGTAGCGCGTGTTCTTGTCCTTGCTCGGATCGGGCGGCAGGGGCTTGAGCTTCGCGCCGCGGAAGAACGCGACCTTCACGTAGTTCTTGAACACGTGCACGCCGAGGAAGAAGCCCTGCCCCTCGACGCCGTACATCGGCGAGTTCCATTTCACGGCCCTGCGCACGCCCGGCACCGTCCGCGTGATCACGGCGTCGATGCGCTTGCACACGGCGCGCTGCCAGCCCGAGAGCGCGGCGATGTAGGCCTTCACGGGTGCGGCGCCCTCGCCCTTCGCGATCTGCGGATTGCCGCCCGACAGCAGGACGACCTTCTTGCGGGTCTTCATCGTTCAGTTCTATAGCGTACGCGACTACTCAGGCGTGGTGCGGCGTACGGCGCTTGTCGTGTCCCCCATCGCCAGACTTTGCCTCGCCTGCGGTGCCGCCTGCCTGCACGCGAAGCGGCGGCAGCCCGACAATCTCGAACGTCGCCGACGCGATGGTGACACCGAGCTGCTCGAGCCCGACCAGCAGGTCACGGCTGATCGCGTCCTTGAGCTCGCGGACACCATGCGTGTCCGCGACGAAGCGAACCGTCAGCTCGAGCCAGTTGTCGGTCAGGCGGTAAAAAACGTGTGGCGTAACATCGGTCTTGCGGACCTGGTAGCGGTGCGCGAGCTCCGCGCGCTCCTCGCTGCTCATCTCCCCGATCTCACGGGTGTGCCGTTGCACGACCTCGATGAGCAAGGCTTCGACCTTGTCACGCGGAGCGGTGTAGCTGATCGGCAGCGTCAGCTCGTCCCAGATGTACGGGAACTCACGCGT
>JBBQFU010000019.1:0-49186 GCA_038322185.1 Haliangiales bacterium | reverse complement strand
CACGCTCGCCGCGAGCCTGCGCTCCGTGGTTCGCGCCGAGTCGGGCGGCTCGGTGGTCTCGATCGGTCCCGAGCTCGGGCAATCCGTGAAGAAGGGCGACCTGCTCGCGCGCGTCGAATCCAAGGCCCTCGGGACCGCGGTCACGTCGGCGCGCTCGGGCGTTGTCGGGGCCGAGGCTGCACGCGAGGCTGCCGTGGCAGCGCGCGATCTGGCCAAGCGCGAGGTCGAGCGCACCGAGGCGCTCGTGAAGGGCGGGGCGATCGCGCAGCGCGAGCTCGATCGTGCACGCAGCCAGCTCCAGCAGGCCGAGGCGGGCGTGGTCCAGGCACGCGCCCAGGTCGCGGCTGCGAGCTCGGGTGTGGCGTCGTCGCAGTCGCAGCTCGGCGACGCGACCGTGCGCTCGCCGATCGCAGGCGTCGTCGCGCGCCGCACCGTCAACGCAGGTGACGTCGTAGCGCCCGGCGCCGAGCTCTACGAGATCATCGATCCAGCAACGATGCGCCTCGACGCATCGGTCGCGTCGGATGACCTCGCGGCGATCGCGCCCGGCAAGTCGGTCGACTTCGAGGTGCGCGGCTATCCCGGCCAGAGGTTCACCGGCTCGATCGCGCGCGTCGCGCCCGCAGCCGATCCTGTGACCCGCCAGATCCAGGTGCTCGTCGATATTCCGAACCCGGGTGGCAAGCTGGTCGCTGGCCTGTACGCCGAGGGCCGCGTGTCGGTCGAGACGCGCGACGGCATCGTCGCCCCGATGGCTGCGATCGACTCGAGTGGCGACCAGCCGACGGTGCTGCGCGTCACCAACGGTGTCATCGAGCGGGTCGTCGTGGCACTCGGCGTTCGCGACGAGCGTGCGGAGGTCGTCGAGCTGACGAACGGCGTCGCGCCCGGTGACATCCTGATCCTCGGCCGCGCGCAGAAGAACCTCACCCCGGGCTCGAGGGTCACGCTCGCCGGCGCACCGCAGCTGCCGCAGGGTTCGGCAGCGCCGCCGCAAGGCTCGGCCGCGCAGCCTGCGACCAAACCCGTCGAGACCGGCTCCGGCTCGGCGGCAGGGACCAAGTAGATGTGGATCAGCAATTACTCGATCAAGAAGCCAATCATCACGACCGTGGTGATGGTCGGGCTGGTCGTGTTCGGCCTGATCGCACTGCTGCGCCTGAAGACCGATGAGTTTCCCGAGGTCACCGCACCGGTCGTCAACATCGCGATCCTCTATCCGGGCGCTTCACCCGGCGTCGTCGAACGCGAGCTGATCAATCCACTCGAGGAGTCGTTCCGAGCGATCTCGGGCGTCGACACGATCATGTCGACCGCCGTCGACGGCTACGCGAACATCCTCGTCCAGTTCGTCTTCGAGAAGGACATCCAGCAGGCGACGCAGGACATTCGCGACAAGATCAGCGAGTCGCGCGCCGACTTGCCCGTCGAGATGGAGGAGCCGATCCTGACGCGCTTCGCGTCGACGGACTTCCCGATCATCTCGCTGACGCTGACGTCCGAGGAGCTGCCGACCGTCCAGCTGACGCAGCTCGCCGACAGCCGCATCCGGCGCGAGCTGACCTCGCTGCCTGGTGTCGCGAGCGTCAGCATCATCGGTGGCCTCGAGCGCGAGCTCACCGTCGAGCTCAAGCCCGATGCGCTGCGCGCGTCCGGCATCGCGATCGGCCAGATCGTGCAGACGCTGCAGGCCGAGAACCTCGCGGTCCCGGTCGGCAAGCTCAGCGGCAAGCTCGATGACCGCACGATTCGCCTGCGCGGTCGCCTGTCCAGCCCGAGCGAGTTCGAACAGCTTGTGGTCGGTCGCAACGGCACTCGCGTCGTGCGCCTCGGCGACGTCGCAGCGGTCAAGGACAGCCAAGAGGAGGCGAAGACCGCCGCGTTCTACAACACGATCCCCGCGGTCGGTATCGACATCAAGAAGGCGCTCGGCTACTCGACAACCGACGTCAGCGCGCGCGTGCTCGCCAAGATCAAGGAGCTCGAACCGGCGCTGCCCAAGGGCACGCGCATGCAGGTGGTCAAGGACTCCGGCGCGCGCGTCAAGGACTCGGTCGCTGGCGTGAAGGCGTCGCTGCTCGAGGGTGCGCTGCTCACGATCCTCGTCGTATTCATCTTTCTCAAGTCGTGGCGCTCGACGGTCATCACCGGCCTGGCACTGCCGGTGAGCGTGATCGCGTCGTTCGTCGCCGTCCTCGCATTTGGTTTCACGCTCAACGTGATGTCGCTGCTCGGCCTGTCGCTCGCGATCGGTATCCTCGTCGACGACGCGATCGTCGTGCGCGAGAACATCGTGCGGCACATGGAGATGGGCAAGGACCACGTGACCGCCGCCCGGGAGGGCACCTCCGAGATCGGGCTCGCCGTTGCCGCGACGACGTTCTCGATCGTCGTCGTATTCGTCCCCATCGCGTTCATGGGTGGCATCGCCCAGCAGTGGTTCGCGCCATTCGCGCTCACGATCGCGTGCTCGGTGCTCGTGTCGCTGTTCGTCTCGTTCTCACTCGATCCGATGCTGTCGGCGGTCTGGCATGACCCCGAGGCGACCGGCGAGAAGCGCACGTGGCTGTCGCGCAAGCTCGAATTCTTCGACCGCGCCTTCCAGCGCCTGACCCGCCGCTATCGCAAGATCATCGGGTGGGCACTGCGCCACCGCTTCCTCATGGTCGTGCTCGCGCTCGCGTCGTTCGTTGGCGCCCTCGCGATTCCGGCCACCGGCCTCGTCGGTAGCGGCTTCTTCCCGATCGAAGATCGCTCCGAGTTCCAGCTCACGCTCGAGACCGCGCCGGGCTCGAACCTCGCGTACACGAAGACGAAGGTCATCGCGGCCGTGGAGCTCACGAAGAAGCATCCCCAGATCATGTACGCGTACTCGACCGTCGGCGGCCCGACCGGCTCCGACATTGGCACGATCTATGTGCGGCTGACCCCGAAGGCATCTCGCTCGATCCACCAGGACGAGGTCGCGATGAAGCTGCGCGCCGAGATTCGCCAGCTCAGCGGCGTGACGGCGTACGTCTCGAACCCGTTCGCAGGCGGCTTCCGCCAGATCCAGGTCCAGCTGATTGGCCCCGACACCGACGTGCTCAACGGCATTGCCGAGCGCGTCGCCGCCGAGGTCCGCAAGGTCCCGGGTGCGGTCGACGTCGGGCTGTCGTCGAAAGGCCAGCGTCCCGAGGTCGAGGTCAACCCGGACCGCGACCTCGCGGGCCAGCTCGGCATCAGCGCTGGCATGCTCGCGCAGGCGGTGCGCCCGGCGTTCGCAGGCCTCGAGGCCGGCCGCTGGATCGATCCTGATGGCGAGACGCGCGACGTGGTGGTTCGCCTCGGTGCGGACTGGCGCGAGCGCCCCGAGGATCTGGAGGCACTTCCGATCCAGTTGCCGCAGCTCGGACCCGAGCCGCCGCGCCAGGTTCAGCTCGGCCAGGTCGCCGAGGTCAAGCGCGGCTTTGGTCCCGCGCAGATCGAGCATCTCGACGGCGCCCGCGTCGTCACCGTCGGTGCGAATGCCGAGGGTATGGCGCTCTCCGAGGTGGTCGGCGAGATCGAGAAGCGCATCGCCACGATCAAGCTGCCACCGGGATACTCGCGCAAGCAGGGCGGCGAGACGCAGGACCAGGCCGAGGTGTTCGGCCGCATCCTGATCGCGCTCGGCACCGCCGTGATGCTGATGTACTTCATCCTCGTGATCCAGTTCGGCTCGTTCCTCGAGCCAGTTCCAATCATGGCTTCGCTACCGATGTCCCTCATCGGCGTGATGCTCGCGATGCTGGTCACCGGCTCGACGCTCAATCTCATGTCGATGATCGGCGTGATCATGCTGATGGGCATCGTCGCGAAGAACGCGATCTTGTTGATCGACTTCGCGAAGCAAGCCGAAGAGAGCGGGATGACGCGCGAGGAGGCTATCGTCGAGGCAGGCGGTGTCCGACTGCGGCCGATCGTGATGACGTCGGTCGCCATCATCGCTGGCATGGTCCCGGTCGCGATCGGAGCGGGGGAGGGCGGCGACTTCCGCGCTCCGCTCGGCCGCGCAGTGATCGGCGGCGTGATCACGTCGACGGTACTCACGCTGCTCGTGATCCCGACGTTCTACGACATCATCACGCGCTGGCGTGACGTGGTGATCAACCGCCTGCGCGGCAAGAAGCGCGTCCACCACGTGCCGGCACCGCCTGCAGAGAAGTCGGACCCAGCATAGACTCGGTCTATGCGATCGCTGCTGCTTCTCGTGCTGCTCGGCGGCGGTGCCCACGCGGCGCCGCCGGCGGTCGACTGGGCACGCGGCCTGGTCATCGCGGAGGGCATCGGCCTCGCCGACCGGCACGCGCCGAATCCAGCGGTGGCTCGTGGTACCTCGCGCCGCGACGCAGAGGTCGCTGCGCGCAAGCTGCTCGCCGCCAAGGTCGCCACGCTGCAACTCGCGAGCGGTGGCACCGTCGCGGACAAGGCGAAAGGCGACAAGGCGATTGCTGCCCGCATCGACCACGCCGTCGCCAACGCCGTGGTGGTCGCCGCGGATCCCGAGACCGACGGTGCCTGGCGCGTCACGCTTGGCGTCCCCGTCGAAGCCGTGCGCCAGGCGATGGAGGGCCCGCGCGTTCTCACCGCCGCGGCACAGGACAGCGGCCCGGCTGTCGTGGTCGTCGAGGGCGTCACGAAGGCGACCCCAGCGGTTGGCTGGACCGTTGGTGGGATCGCCGCACCGACGCTGTGGATGGCCGCGGCCGCACTGCCGGCGTGGGCCAAGGACGCGCCGCGGGTGACCGCGAAGGCCGCGAAAGCCGGCGTGATCGAGGCGCCGGGAATCGATGCCACGTCGGCGACGTTGTTCGTGATCCTCACGCCGAAATGACCCGCGTGTGATGCGCGCCGCTTGTGGGAGTCGGCGCGGTCGCGATGCTAGGCTACGGGCGTGACTCGTCGTGTCCTCGTCGCCGCCATGGTCGCCGCGTTCAGCACAGCCGCGTTTGCGGAGGACATCGTCGCCTATCAGACCGAAGGTGACGCGCCGGCGACCAGCGCCGACGCGCGCACGATGGCCGTCGACGAGGCGTTCGCGAATGCCGTGACCACCGCGCTGGCCGAGCTCGTCGAGCCGGCGATTCGCACCGGGCGCAAGGGCGAGCTCGATCGCGAGATCGTGGGCCGCGCGCGCCTGTGGGTCGTGAAGTTCAGCGTGACCAAGGACGAGACGATCGAAGATCGCCGTGAGGTTGCCGTCAGTGTCCGCATCGATCGCGACAAGCTGCGCGCGCGCCTCGCCGAGCTCAACATCGCGACCAAGGAAGTCGCCACCACGCCCGTCAATCCCGGCGAGCCTGCCGCACCTTTGGCCAAGACGGTGACCGTGCTGCTCCGCGTGATGAGGCCGAGCGGCGTCGAGGCGACCTATAGCGCCAGTGGCGACTCGATCGCCGAGGCGAGCGTGCTCACCAACGTGCTGCGCACGCGCGGCTACGCGGTCCGCAAGGCGCCGACCAATGGCACCGTGCGCCGCGACGGCGACCTGCCGCTGACCGACGACGAAGGCGATGCGCTTGCCGCGGAGGCCAAGGCCGATCAGATGGTGATCGCGGCGGTCACGGTGGGCACGCCGGTGCCGGTGCGCGGTCGCGCGGGGACCTCGGCGCTCGTGACCTCACGTGTGCGTCTCGTCGATCGCAAGGATCGGAAGGTCCTCGGCGAAGGCACCGGCACAGCGGCCGGCATGGACGATAAGTACGCGACCTCGCGCTCGCTGCAGTTCGCCGTTTCCGACGCGTTCCCGCCACTGCCGACCAAGCTCGGCGCCGCCACCGCATACAACGGCGATGACAACCCGATCACCGAGGCGGGCATCGTGCTCGTGCGGCTGCCTCCAAGGACGCCGCTGTCGCTGGTGGTGCTCGAGCAGAAGTACCTCGCCGGTGCCAAGGGCGTGCGCGGCGCGACGCTGCGCCGCCTGTCGCCGAGCGGCTGGGTGATCGGCGTCGCCACCAACGAGCCCGTCGAGCAGGTCGCCCGCATCGCGAAGAAGGCACCCGCAAGCGACACCAGCGCGAGCGTGAAGATCGTCGGCGGTATCGTCGAGGTCACGCTGTCGGGGTCGCCGTGAAGCTCGTCGTTGGCATCGCGGTCCTCGCGCTCGCCGCGTGTGGTGGTCGCCAGAAGACGACCGGGGTGTCCCCCGAGGACGCGATCTTCTACATCCGCAGCAACGTCAGCGACGCGAGCGTGTTCGTCGACGGCCGCTTCCTCGGACCGGTCACCGTGCTCAAGGGCGGCATCGCCGTCGAGCCCGGCAAGCACCGCCTCGAGTTGCGGCACGACGACTACTTCTCGCGCTATATCGATCTCGATCTCGCGAGGGCAGAGCGCAAGAAGCTGCTCATCACCCTCGCGCCCGTCCTACCGTAGAGCTCGATGCTTCGCGAACTGCTACTTGGCTCGGAGGACTGGAGCTTTCTGGGGTCCGTCGCGCTGCGGACCGCCGTGATGTTCGTCGTGATCCTCTCGGGCCTGCGCGTGATGGGCTGTCGGGCGCGCGGATCACCTAGGGCGTGAGCGGTACGGTCACGATCTCGGTGCCGAGCGCGCCGACATCGCGGACCTTCAGCTCGGCGTCGGACACCGAGTAGACGAACTGGTCGAGGAACATCGAGCGCTTCACCGACGACGATGCATCGGTCCACCAGTTGCCGCACGAGACGTCCGGCGCGACCGCGTGCTGCACGCGACCGTGCTCGGCAAAGCCACCGGCGACCGACGCGTTGAACACCATGAGGCCGTTGAACGTCATCGTCTGGCCGTAGGTGCCGTCGTTACCGCCCTCGCACACCGTCATCGGAATCGACAGCAGGCCGTACTCCGGGTACCACGTGAACGCGAGGTGGTTCGTCAGCGCCTCGGAGCTCGAGCCGCGCGTGCCGATGATGTGCTTGTGCGTGAGCGCCGGCGCGGTCATGTCGGACACGTCGAAGATCTGGAGCATCACGCCGTCGAAGTACGCGAAGCTGCCGTGGTCGTCGGCGTCGTAGCCGATGGTCAGCAGGTGCGTGTCGTCGAGCATGTGCATGTACGTCGAGAAGCCGGGGATCTTGAGCTCGCCGAGCTTCACCACATTCCTCGGATCCGACAGGTCGAACGCGAACAACGGATCGGTCTTCTTGAACGTGACCACGAAGGCGCGTGTGCCGTCGAAGCGGACCGAACGAATGTCCTCGCTCGGCGCGATGCCGTCGATCTGGCCGACCTGAACCAGATCGTCGCCGACCTCGTTCAGCACCGTCATGTAGCTCACCGCGTCGGGCGACGGCGCGTGGCCATCGGTCGTGGCGATCCGGAGGTAGCCGTCCTTCTCGTCCATCGCGAACTGGTTGAGCGCGCGGCCCTCGACGGCGCCACTCGCGAGGTACTTCGTCTGGCCCGCGATCTCGGAGATGCGGAACTTGTGGATGGTCGACTTGTCGTCGCTGGTGGCGTCCTGCCACGAGTGCGCAACCGCGATGTAGAGCGCATCGGCGGACGCATAGACTGCACCGGGGCGCGAGATGATCGTCGCGGCCTTCACTGGACCGGGGTGCAGCATGTCGACGGACACGATGCTCGTATACGCGGTGCCGTCGGGGATCGAGCTCGCGTAGAGGTCGTCACAGCTCGGGCCGGTCGGCTCGGCCGGCTCGGCGCTGTCGGTGATCCACGGCAGCAGCGTGTTCTCGACCTGCGTGTTGATCTTGCGCGCGTTCTCGGTGCGTAGCTGGTTGTAGAGCGTGCGAGCGCGCAAGCGGAACTGAAGCGGCGGCTTGGTGCCCGGGTACGAGCACAAATCGAACACGGGATCTTCGATGTAGTAGTCGAGCCCGAGCTGCTGGAACGCGTTGGTGGCCTTGGTCACCACGGTGTGGACCGCGGTCCCGACGCGGCGCGCGGTGATCAGTGAACCGGCGAGGTCGACCTGGCGCTCGAGCACCGGGGCCGCGCGATCGGTGATGTCGAACACCAGCAGGCGGGTGGAGGTTCCATCGCCGCTGAAGTCGCAGTCGTAACCGTAGGTGCACTCGCCGCCGTAGCTGTTGCCGTCGCCCAGCGCCACGTACACGAGCGCCTTGTTGCCCTCGACGAACAGTTTGCGGGGCTCGCCGTCGAGCTTGGTGGTCGACACCGCGTGGGTCTGATCGGCCGGCCACGAATCGACAATGCGAAGCGCGCCATTTTGCGCCAGGTAGATGTACTGGCCGTCGTTCTTGATGAAGTCGGCCTCGTCGACGCCGGAGACCTGGTTGTTGGTACCGGTGCCCGTGGTCGGCGCGGGTGGCTGTGGCTGCTGCGTGCCGCCGCCGCCGGAGCCGCTCGCGTCACCGTCCTCGTAGCTGCGATAGCAGCCTTCGCCGCGCTCGTACGACGCGATGGCCTCGTCGATCCGCGTGTTCATCCGCTCGATCGCGACGCCCTTCATGTAGACCGCGGCGTCGCCGCAGCTCGCCATGGGGAGGAGCCGCGCAGAGAACGTGGCGGTGCTGGAGTCATCCACGCCGCATGCGGCGAGGAGGAGGGCGAACGGGGTAAAGCGGCGCATTGGGGTGACACACAGCAAGGGCAGTGCCGCGGCTACATAGGCGCAATTGCACGCATCCGGCCCCCGCACACATCAGGGATCCGTGGAGTGCCTCAAGAATCCGAGACGGGTAGGCTTCCCCCATGCAGGCGAGCGCGCTTCTCAAGGACGGATACCGGGTGGGCAAGGCGATCGTGCGGGTCCTGGGCGACTCCACCAAGACGCACGAGATCCATCGCGTCGAGGAGATCACCGGGCGGCCCCGGTTTCGAGCGTTGATCGCTGCGTTCGCGAAATCTGCTGAGGGCCAGCGCCTGATGGTCGAGCGGCCCGAGCTCAGCAGCGAGCTGGTCGACTACGACCGCCTGCGCACGCTGCCGGCCTCGACGCTCGGCGGCGCCTACGCACGACACCTCGACAACAACGGCATCACCGCGGACTACCAGGCCGCGGCGACTCGGCATGTCGACGATCCGGACATGGCGTATCTGATGCGCCGGTTCCGCCAGACCCACGACGTGTGGCACGCGCTGCTGGGCCTTGGCATCAACGGTCACGAGGAAGTGATCATCCACTGGTTCTCCTACGGCCAGCTGCGCCTGCCGGTGTCGGCGATGATCATGGCCCTCGGCACGATGAAGCACGTCGTGCTCGAGCGGCGCTGGGGCGCGCTGCGGCACTCGCTGCTCGAGGCATACCGCGCGGGCCGCGACGCCGAGCCGCTGCTCTCCGTGGTCTGGGAAGACCTGTGGGACGAGCCGCTCGAGGAGATCCGCGACCGCTATCGAGTGCACCCGCTGCAGCGGCGCTGGCTCGAGTAAGTGTGATACAGCGCTAGGGCGTGTCGACGACGCCCAAGGAGACGCTGCATGTGATCGGGCTGCTGCGGTGGCTGCTCATCGCCGTGTTCGTGGTCCTCGGCTGGATCACGCTGAGCTACCTCACCAAGGTCCTCGCGCCGGTGCTCGCTGCGCTCGGTATCGCGTATCTGCTCAACCCGGTGCTCGAGCGTCTCGTGCGTAGCGGGCTCAGCCGGTCGATCGGTGCCAGCCTGCTGCTGATCGGTCGCCCATCAGGTCACCGACTTCATCCACGACTCGCCGCGGCTGCTCGCCAACGTCGATCTGTGGCTCAACGAGCACGTCGGTATCGAGATCCCGAGCGATTGGAAGTCGTACCTGTCCAAGGAGAACCTCGAGAAGACGATGGGAGCCTCGGGCCCCATTCGCGACCTCGCGACGGCGGCGCTCGGCAGTCTGTTCGCGTTGCTCGCCATCGCCGCCGAGTTCCTGCTGGTCCCCGTGTTCGCGTTCTACTTTCTCGTCGACTGGCCTAATTTGCTGCGCCGGGTCGACCACATGATCCCGCCGCGCAAGCGCCGCGAGGTGCGTACCCTGATGCGCGAGATCGATCGCGTCGTCGCGGGCTGGGTGCGCGGGCAGGGCATCGTGACCGCGATCCTCGCCGTGCTCTACGCGATCGGGTTCACGATCGTTGGCATGCCGCTGTCGCTGCCGATCGGCCTACTCGTCGGCGCGCTCACCGTGATCCCGTTCGTGGGTACGTTCGTCGGCGCTGCGATCGCGGCGCTCGTGTGCCTGGCCGACGGCGCCAGCATGCAGACGCTCGGTAGCGTTGGTATCGTGATCGTCGTGCTCCACCTGCTCGAGGCGGGCGTGCTCACACCGAAGATCGTCGGCCATCGCGTCGGCCTGTCGGAGACCGGTGCGCTGTTCGCGGTGGTCGCCGGCGGCAAGCTGCTTGGCTTTGTCGGTGTGGTGCTCGCGGTGCCGATCGCTGCGACCGTTGCCGTGCTCGTGCGCTACGCGATCCGTTACTACGAGCACACCGAGTTCTTCGGCCGCGAGTCCGACGACGACGTGGTGATCACGTCGGGCATGGCGCTGATCATGCCGGGCATACGGCTCGAGCAATCCGCGCCGGAGCCTGCCAGCGAGGACACACCGTGACCGACTTTCACGTCGATGACACCGGCCGCGTTCGCACGATCACGCTCGATCGTCCCGCGTCGATGAATGGCCTGACCCAGGACATCGCGCTCCAGCTCGCGCATGCGGTCGCCGGCGCGACGAGCGCCAACGCGATCGTGATCGCCGGTGCCAATGGCGCGTTCTGCTCGGGCCTCGATCTCAAGGATGCAATGCAGCAGGGCATCCAGCCCGGCCCCGAGCTGCGCAAGGCGATGGGCGAGTCGTTCCATGCCTTGATCCGCGCGCTGCGCGCCAGTGGCGTGCCGACGATCGCCGCGGTCGATGGCGCCGCGGTCGGCTTTGGCTGCGACCTCGCACTCGCATGCGATCTGCGCATCGTCAGCGAGCGCGCGCGGTTCGGCGAGGTGTTCATCAAGCGCGGGCTCATGCCCGACGGCGGGGGCTCGTTCCTGTTGCCGCGCATCGTGGGCCTCGGCCGCGCGCTCGAGCTGCTGTACACCGGCGACGTGATCGACGCGCAGGAGGCGCTGCGCATCGGGCTCGCGAACCGGCTGCATCCGAGCGGCGAGCTCGCCGCCAAGGTGGCCGAGCTCGCCGAGCGGTTCGCTGCCGGACCACCGCTCGCCTACGAAGCGATCAAGAACGCGGTCTACGACAACCTCGACGAATCGAGCCTGTCACGCGCGCTCGATCGCGAGGCCGACGGTCAGATGAAGCTGCTCGCGAGCGCAGACTTCACCGAGGGCGTGCAGGCGTTCTTGCAGAAGCGCCCGCCGAAGTTCACGGGTCAGTAGGCTCGTCGGCCTCTGTCCAGCTCGATCCCTTTCGCACCACGACGCATGTGAGATGAGCGAACGCCGGGCCGAGCTTGGCGGGTGAACACCGGACCCCGAGCTGCCACTCGTGCTGGGAGGGTTCGAGATGGAGCTCGTGCAACCGCGGCAACAGCGCGCTCGTCGAGAGCGCGTCGACGAGGGCCTCGTGATCAGCTGAACCTCGGATCCGCAGAATCTCGAGATGTGGCGTCGCCCTGCCGGACAGCACGGGTTCTTGTTGCGCGCTCGTGATGTCGAGCGTCAGGTCGCGCAAGCTCCGATAGCCTCCCCGGGGAAATAACTCACGCACGGCTGCAGCATCGAACGGCGCGACGGAGAGCGTGACGAGTCGCTCGGCGAGCTGTCGCTGGAACGCTGGACGCTTGAGGCGTGGGCTGATCGACAGATGCTGGAGTACAGGCAGGCGCGCGATGTGTTCCAGATCGAAGTCGCCCCTACCGGTGTACTCGGTCTGTGTTGCGAGCACGAGGCTGCGAAGTGCCTTGGCGATCGGACGATCCGACAGGCGAAGGACTGCTCTCTTCATGTGTCTCGTCGGCTCGCCGTCTCCGAAGGTCAACTCACTGATCCGTGCGCTCGCTGGGCTGGCCAGGAAGAGGTTCAAGAGCTCCTCCTCCAGCGCCTCGTCCTCCGAGCGGCGGAAGTAGTCGACCTCGCGGAGGTACGCGCCACGCCAGGTCGCACGCTGGAACCGCGCGACGACACTCGCGTGCTTCTTGCCGAACAAGAGCTTCATCAGCGGGGCGCTGGGCTCTGCTCCCATGCTACGGGTCAGTCGGCTCGTCGGGATCGGTGCTCGGCTGATCCGCCGCGTAGAGCTCGGCGATGCAGTTCAGCATCTCGCGTGCGACGGCCTGGCTCTTTGGCGTCGACTTGACGTCTTTGGGCGGGACCTTCTTCAGTGCGGCCTCGGCGCACGGCACCGCCTTGCACGCGCAGACCTCGTCACGCACGTCCTTGAGCTTCACGAGCTCGTGATCCTTGCACGCGGGTACTACCAGCGCGACGAAGATCACGAAACCGAACTTCACGGGGTCACTGTACCGCACGCCATGCGAGAATCGAACGATGGCTCGCACTGGCTTTGCACTGGTTGTACTCGTCTCCGCGCTCGTCCCGGCGACCGCATCGGCGGGCGTGTTCAAGCTGTACGGCGAGGCCCGCGGCGGCGGCATGTACGGCAGTGGGCTGTCCGGGGACCAGAAGGACTCCGCGTTCTTCAAGCAGTCGAAGGGCCCGGGCTACGGCGCTGTCGTTGGCGGCCGGTTCCTCGCGCTCGACGTCAACATCAAGCACATGCAGTACCGCCACGACTCGCTCAGCACGTGGACGCAGTTCAACGGCGGCCTCGCCCTCGACGTGAACCTGGGCTCGGAGGCCGACAAGAAGGCGAACAAGGGCGGCTACGTCGAGCTCGGTGCGTGGGTCGGCTTCGGCGTCGGCACCGGTGCGCAGATCGATCCGCCGCTCGATGCGAGCGAGGTCACCGACAAGGGCTTCATGCTCGAGGGCCAGATCGGCGGCGGCCTGCACCTGAGCAAGATCTTCGACGTCGGCGTCGTGGTCCCGATTTCGTGGGGCTACTTCTTCAAGAGCGGTGCTGCGAACGATACGTCGAACCAGTACCAGAGCATTCAGCTCGACGTGATGCTCGTGCTGCGCGCGAACCTCAAGTTCATTTAGCGGCGAGCTTGCTCGCGGCGGGCTGGACGATCGACTTCAGCAGTGGCTCGGGATCCATCATCTTCATCACGCGGCCGAGGACTCTGCCGTCGGTGCTCATGAACACGACCGACGGCAGCGTGTCAGCCTTGTAGCGCGCGCGACGCTCGGAGTTGATATCGCTGGCGGTGTCAGTCACGTCGAACTTGAGCGGCACGAAGTTCTTCATGATCGCCTCGTAGACATCGGGATCGCCGAACGTGACCTCGAGCTCGTCGCACGGCGTGCACCACTCGGCGCCGAAGTCGACCATCACGCCTTTGCCCTCGGCGCGGGCCTGCGCAAACGCGGCGGCCTCGTCGTAGACCCAGGGCAGGTGATGCTTCGGCGTGATCAACCAGATCCAGATCGTGATCGCGCCGGCGAGCGTGAGCAGCACGCCAACCGCCTTGCGGCTGCGCTCCTTCCAGTCCGTGAAGCTGAACGACAGGTGAACCGCGCCGAGCACGATCCCCGCGATCAATAGCCCAATGCCCAGGCCCAGGAACCACAGCTCGGGGTGGCCGAGCCGCTTGAGCCACGGCAGGAACGGCTTGAGGAAGTAGACCGACGCGAACAGCAGGCCAATGCCGCCGACGCTCTTGACCGCCTCCATCCAGCGGCCGCTCTTGGGCAGCGACAGCGCGAACGCGGCGAGCACCCAGAACAGCACGCCCATGCCGAGCGCATAGGTGAACAGCAGTGCGCCACCGCCGGCGACGCTGCCGGTGGTCGACACGAAGGCGAGCAGACCGGCGAGGAACGGGCCCGTGCACGGCGCGGCGATCAGGCCACCGACGAGGCCCATCGCGAACGCGCCGCCGAAGCCCTTGCCGCCGACCTGGTTGAGCTTGGCCTGGATGCTGGACGGTAGATTCAGGTCGAACGCGCCGAACATCGAGGCGGCGAGCGCGAGGAACAAGATCACGAGCGGGAACACGATCCACGGGTTCGCGAGCTGCGTGCCGAAATCGCCAGCGTTGCCGATCATCGCGAACGTCACGCCGAGCACCGCGTAGGTCGCCCCCATGCCGAACACGTAGGCGGTGGCGAGTGCGATCGCGCGGCCCTTGGAGACCTTGTCGCCACGCGCACCGAAGATGGCCAGCGTGATCGGAATCATCGGGTACACGCACGGCGTCAGCGACGTCAAGAAGCCGAACCCGAACGAAGCCATGAACATCCACCCCCAGCCGCGGTCCTGGTAGCTCGCGAACGACCCATCCTCTGCCGCGGCCACGGCCGGCAGCAGCAGGACGAGGGCGAGGGCGGTCCAGGTCAGGGTACGGCGCATGAGCGGGCACACTATAGACCGGCTTGCCACGCCGGGCATTCCAGACGTACGGTCCGCCGGTGTCGAACGCCTGGCTCGATGAATTCACCCCACAGCACGTCCGCAACTTGGACGTCTACCAGCCGGGGAAGCCGATCGAAGAGCTGGAGCGCGAGCTCGGGATCACCGGTGCGATCAAGGTCGCATCCAACGAGAATCCGCTAGGTCCGTCGCCCAAGGCGCTCGCGGCCCTGCCGGCCACGCTGTCGCAGCTCAACCTCTACCCGGACGCGGGTGGGTTCGCCCTGCGGCGTGCGCTCGCTACCCGACTCGCCCTGCCACTGGAGCAGATCGCGCTGGGCAACGGCTCCAACGACATGCTGTACCAGCTGGTGCTCGCGACCTGCGATCCGACCGACGAGGTCCTGTCGCACAAGTTCGCGTTCCTGTCGTACCGCCTGTCCGCGCAGGTCGCCGGGCGGCCGTTTGTCGCGGCGCCGACCACGCCCGAGCTCGGCTGCGATGTCGACGCACTGATCGCGGCGATCACGCCGAACACCAAGCTCGTCGTGCTCGGCACGCCGAACAATCCGACCGGGTCGGTGATCAAGAAGGCCGAGGCCGACCGGATCCTCAAGGCGCTGCCGGCGCGCGCGCTGCTCGTGATCGACGAGGCGTACAGCGAGTACGCCGCTGCATGGCCCGAGGTCGACCACGTCGATGGCATGACGTTCGCGAAGCAGGACCGCCGCATCATCGTGCTGCGCACGTTCTCGAAGATCTACGGGCTCGCCGGCCTGCGCGTCGGTTACGCGGTCGCCGATGCCGCTGTGATCAGCACGCTCGGCCGCGTCGGTCGCACGTTCCATGTCTCGACGCCGGCCATGGTCGCTGCGATCGCGGCGCTCGAGGATCAGGAGCACGTCGCGCTCAGCGCCAAGCATGCGCGCACGTCGATCGAACGCATCCGGGGCGTCGCGCACGGACCCGGCGTGACGCTCTATCCATCGCTCGCGAACTTCGTGCTGATCGATTGCGGCAAGCCCTCGACGGCGATCTACGACAAGCTGCTCCGCATGGGCGTGATCGTCCGGCCGATGGCGGCGTGGGGGCTGCCGAACTGCATCCGGGTCAGCGTGTCGTCGCATCCCGAGCTGCCGCGCGTCCTCGGGGCGCTCGAAGAAGTCCTCGCATGAGACTGCTGCTCGCCGTTGCGCTGGGCGTCTCGCTCGGGAGCTGCGGCGGCAGGTCGGCGCGCACGCCCACGGCGACGGTGCAGACGCCGATCGCCGCGACCACGGCCGACTGGATGGTCGCGGTGCTGCCCGACGGAGCGCAGATCATCGTCGAGGTCGATCTCGCGAGGCTGCGTGCGAACGCGGTCGTCGGCGCGGTCGCCGCCCAGCTGCTCGCCGAGCTCGGTGCCGAGCAGAAGCTGCCCGGGGTGCCGATGGCGGTGCAGGGCTCGCCGCTCGCCGAGGCCGACTCGATGGTGCTTGGCGCGTATGGCGTGGGCACGGCGCAAGCCGCGACGATCATCGTGCTCGCGACGAAGGCGGAGGTCGCCGGCGGCACGCGCATCGCGGCAAACCTCACCGTCCTCGGTCCCGAGGAGTGGACCGCTCAGGTGGTGTCGCGCGCCACGATCGCTGCGCTCGCGCCCGACCTTCCAGCGCCGCTCGGTGGCAGGTTGCCGGTCGCACTCGCCGACGAGCTGGCCCGATTGCGCGAGCACGCGATGCCGGCGAAGGCGCCCGGTGCCGTGCTGCGCATCACCGCGCGGCTGTCGTTCGATGCGCGCGTCGCACTCGCACGGCAGACCGGGCTCGAGGCCGCACCGGCGCAGCTCAGCGTGTGGGCCGACGTCGTCGATGACCTCGCCGTGGTCCTCGACGCCGATGCGGCGGACCCCGGCGATAAGAATGCGAAGGCGGCGCGCAAGCGGGTCGCGCAATCGCTGCAGGGCCTGTTCAACGCGCTCGCCAGTGAACCCAGCATTCGTGCGCTCGGGATCGCGAACAACATCGCGGGGGCGCGGTTCGTCGAGCAGGGCACCTGGGTGCGCGCGATCATCGAGGTCGGTCCGCGCCAGCTCGCACGCGCAGCGGAGCGTGCCCGTGCGATGCTTCCTCCCGCCTCATGAAGCTGATCGTCCAGCCTGTCACCGGCCCCCTCGACGGCGCCATCACGGTTCCCGGCGACAAGTCGATCGGTCACCGCGCGCTGCTATTCTCGCTACTGTCGGCCACGCCGGTCCGCGTGCTCGGCCTCGGCGACGGCGCCGACAACGGCCGCTCGGCGAAGGCGATCACCGCGCTCGGAGCGCGCGTGACCCGCGATGGCTCGGCGATCGTGATCGCCGGTACCGGCCTCGACGGCATGACCGCGCCGGGCGGGCCGATCGATTGCGGTAACTCGGGCACCACGATCCGTCTGCTGTGCGGCCTGCTCGCCGGCCAGCGCTTCGCCACGACGCTCGTCGGTGACGACTCGCTGAGCAAGCGCCCGATGAAGCGTGTGATCGAGCCGCTCGCGCAGATGGGAGGATCGATCACAGGGCAGGGCGGCACCGGCGCGGACGTCACGCCGCCGCTCACCGTCGGTGCGGCGACCGGCCCGCTGCGCGCTCTCGACTACAAGCTGCCGATGGCATCGGCGCAGGTGAAGACTGCGATCCTGCTCGCAGGCCTCTACGCCGACGGAGCGACAATCGTCACCGAGCCCGGGCCGAGCCGCGATCACAGCGAGCGGATGCTCGCGTACCTCGGTGCGCCGATCATCACGAGCGGGCGCTCGACGACCATCGACACGCGCGGCTGGGATCGCAAGCTCGCGGGCGATGGCTTCGAGGTGCCGGCCGATCCATCGTCGTCGGCGTTCCTCGTCGCCGCCGCGCTGATCGCGGGTGCGCGCGAAGTCCGGCTGCCGAACGTCTGCATCAACCCCACGCGCACGGGCTTTCTCGACGCGATCGCCGCGATGGGCGGCGAGGTCACGCTCGAGGATCAGCGCATGGCGGGCCCCGAGCCGGTCGCCACCCTCGTCGTGCGCGGGCCGGCGCGCGAGCTGCGCGGCACCGAGATCGCTGGCGACCTCGCGGTGCGCTCGATCGACGAGCTGCTGATCCTCGCGGTGCTCGCGGCGCGCGCGAAGGGCATCACCCGCGTGCGCAATGCGGAGGAGCTGCGAGTCAAAGAATCCGATCGCATCGCCACTACGGTCGGGATGCTGCGCAGCTTCGGGATCACGTGCGAGGCGCACGCCGATGGGTTCACCGTCGAGGGCCGCCCCGATCGCCCATTCGATCCCGCGCGCGTGCACGCCGAGGGCGATCACCGCATCGCGATGGCGACCGTGATCGGCGGCCTGGTCGCCCGTGGCGAGACCGTGGCCGACGATGCCGAACAAGTCGCGACGTCGTATCCCGGCTTCGCGGCCGCTCTCGCGCAACTGGGTGCGACGATCCGCAGCGAAGCTTAAGGACAGGTCCGCGCGAAGTAGATGTTGCCGTCGCGCTCGTACGCAACCGCGTAGCGGGTGCCGTCGAACACGAGCGATGGATACTCGCCGCCGCTGTCGATCGTGATCTCGCTGAGCGGCACGCCGCCGAGGTCACTGCGAGTGATGAAGATGCCGCCGCCGGCCCACGCGGTGGCGAGCTCGCTGCCGTTGAGCAGCGCGCTGGCGTCGAAGCTGAATCCCGACGTCGTCGGATTGGTGGGAGTCACGAGCGTGCCCGCGAACCGTGCGGTCTGGATCGGGTCCTGCGGTGCGCGCGGCGTTCCGAAGTAGACGATCGGGTCCCACACGACGTTGTAGTCGGTACCGTTCCAGAACAGCTGTGGACCGTGGTTCTCGGCGTTGCCGCGGTTGTCGCAGTTGAACAGGTGCGCGCGTACGTCCTGGCCGTTGGCGAGGCCGCCGGCTGTCACGCGATGCGTCTCGAGGCTGTGCTCGACGCAACTCATCCGCGTCTTCGACGAGTCCCAGATCGCGAGCCAATCGGTGCCGTTCCACGCGACATGCGGGTTCGCGGGGCTAAACGCGGAGCTGGTGACCTGGAGCGGGTTCGTGATCGCGAGACCCGCACCGACCCCTGCGGTGAAGACCTCGAAGTTCTGCATCGCGAAGCCGAGCCATGCAATGCGCAGCGGGCCACCGCCGGTGGCGAACGACACGGACGCAGAGTTGGTGAGACCATCGATCGACGTGAGCGGTCCCGTCGGCGTGCCCGCGGCAGTCACTTCTTGCAGGAACGCGCCGTCGCCCGACATGCCGACGATCCAGCTCGGCGCTCGCCATGTGATGACGGGGGGCTGCGGAATGAACGAGGTCCCACGGATCACCGTGGGAGACGCTGGGGTGCCCGTCGCGTCGATCACCGCGAGCTCGACCTGGTTCGGGTTGAGGTACGTGACTGCGTACGCGTTGCCGTTCCATGCGAGCGACGGATACCGTCCGGGACCGACCAGCGTCGCGTTCGGGCACAGCGTCGGTACGATGACGTCGGCGAACACGATGTCGGGGAGAACGTCGGTGACGTTGCCTCCCATGCCGTTCCCGTCGGGAAGCAACGCGAACTCCAAACGCCCGCAGGCAGCGAGCGATGCGAGGGCAAGGACGCGCGACAACGGCGTGATTGTCCAACATTCCGGCACGACGTAAACCGACCACTTGCGCTGCCATGGCAGCGCGACCCACCAGAAATAGTTCCGGCCATCACGACGAGCCCTCGCGCGCTTGCGCGTGGCCCAGCGTTCGCACCAGGCGGTCAGCATGCGCCACCTCCCGAGCCTCGCCTTTATTCTCGCATCGATCGCCGCCTGCTCCGCGCAGGACCCTGTCGATGGTCGCGACGATTCATTCACGACGGACGGCAAGCTGGACGGATTCACGTGCACCCCCGCCGAGGCCGCCGCGATCCTGAAGGTCGCAAACGAGGCGCCCGGCGCGACGCTGCGTAACGACGTACAGCTCGCGCAGAACGCGGTGACGAACATCCTCGCGGTGCGTGCCGGTGACGACGAGACGACCGGCACCGCGGACGACGCGTCCTTCGGCACGCTCGCCCAGCTCGATGCCGTGCCGTTTCTGGGGCCGGTCGCGTTCCAGGCGCTGCTCGACTACGTGCACGCAGCCGACCTCGTCGATGACACGGCGGCGCGCGAGTGGACGACCACGACGATCGCCAATGGAAGCGGTGCGCGATTCGCCCTTGCACCGGATGGCGGGGTGGCGGTGAGCTTCTTCAGTAACAACAAGTTCTACGTTCGGCTGCCCGATGGCGCGCTCGTCGAGCTGCCCGCCGGCGTCAGCGGACCCGAGGTTGCCGTCGATGGCGCCGGCGTCGTGCACCTGTTCTCCGGGGACTACACGGCGAACCGACACAAGCACTACACGGTTCACGGGACGGCGCTCACTCAGCACGCGGACCTGGTCGATGCGAAGTATCTCGACGTCGACAACGGGCCCGACGGGCAGATCTACGCGCTGAGCAGGTGGCCGTCGACGACCGGCGATGACACAGGGCTGACGCTGTTCACCATCAACGCGAACGGCACCAACACGAGCGAGCAGCTGTGGTCGCTGGCGAGCAACACGCAGATCGCATTCAACATCGATCGCGATGGCTACCCTGCGCTTGCGTGGGGTGGCGGCTACCTCTATCCGACCGCACTCGGCTATGCACGGCGCGGTCCGGGTGGCTGGACGCAGCCGCTGGTGAGCTCGCAGACCGTGCGTGCCTCGGAGGTCGCGACCGCGGGCACGGCCGACGCGATCATGTTCGTCGGCTACGCGAAGATCCGGGTCTACGACCAGAACGGTGGCACGTTTGCGGCGCCGACCGAGATCAACCACATCATGTCGCTGAACGGATCGATGGACGCCCAGCAGGATGATCAGGGCGTCACTCACCTGTGCGCCACGACCCAGGACGGGACTCTGCACGTGCAGATCGATGCGACCGGCGCGATCAGCGAGACCGTGATCGGCACGGGCGGCTGCCAGCTCGCGGTCGACGCGAGCGGAAAGCTCCACCGGCTGTGGTCCGTCGGCAGCGTGATCAACCACGCCGTCTTCGAGTAGCAATCGCATAACTGCTGCACACCACGCGCAAAAACTGGCCAGGCCAGTGGCCGGCGAGAATCCAAGTCAGCAGATCGCGCGATGCAACTGCGCGACTTCACCCGTCGCGTCAGTGGCCGACCTCGTGCACTGCGCAGGGGCAAATGCATCGCCTCAACAAGGTCGCAATGGTGACCCTGGTTGGACTCGTCGGTTGTGCAAGCGATGACACAACGGGCGATGGTCGCGACGACTCGTTCACGACAGATGGCAAGCTCGATGGCTTCCAGTGCACGGCCGCCGAAGCCGCAGCGATCCTGACCGTCGCGAACACGGCATCGCTGAACACGCTGAAGAATGACGTCGGCCTGTCCACGAAGGCCGCCGACAACATCGTGGCGGTGCGCAAGGGTGATGACGAGGTCGCCAACACGTCCGACGACGAGGAGTTTGGCTCGCTCGCCCAGCTCGACGCGGTCCCGTATATCGGTCCCACCGCGTTCGCGGCGCTGCTCCAGTACGTGCACGACGCGGACCTCGTCGACGACACGGTGAGCGGCGCTGGGACTTGGTCGTTCGACACGGTCGCCAACGGTAGCTACGCGAATGCCGCGATCGCGCCAAACAAGAAGATCGTGATGACGTTCCAGCAGGGCGACGACTGGAAGCTGCAGCTCGCGAACGGCACGCTCGTCCCGCTGCCCGATGAGATCACGCCGACGAACTCCGAAGTTCAACCGGTCGTCGACGCGGCCGGTGTGCCGCACGTGTTCTGGCCGCAGCGTACGTATGTGAACGGACGCTGGGATCTCGAATTCAAGCACGTGTCCTATCGCAATGGTCAGCTCGCGCCGCATGACCCCATCGACGTCGATTGGCTTCGGGTCGATCACAGCCCCGACGGGAAGCTGTTCGCGCTTGCCCGGAAAGCCGGCACCTATAGCCTCCTGACCGTCGCGACCAACGGGTCAACCTCGGCGGAGACCCTGTGGTCCGCCAGCTCCTCGTCGCCGGTCGGTTTGACGGTCGCGGCCGATGGTTATCCCGCGTTCGCCGAGGGAAGCGGCGGCGGGCCCGTTCGCCACGCGCGCCGCGGTCCCAACGGCTGGACCAAGCTCGACGTGTCACCGAGCATGTATGTAAAATCGGTCGCCACCACCGGCGGTGCGAACGCTGTCGTGTTCATGACGACGGGTGGCGCGCTCAAGGCGTATCGTCAGAGCGGGACAGCGTTCACGCAGGTGTACTCGAAAGCGTTCTCTACCTCCACGACGTATGGCATCAGCACCGCGACCGACGTGCACGGCACCGCGCACGCTTGCTACCTGTTCAGCGGCAACGCGTTCCACCTGGCGATCTCGACGACCGGTGAATGGAAGGAGCAGTCGCTCGGGAACGCTGAGAACTGCCGTCTCGCCGCCGACAGCGACGGCAAGCTGCACGCGTTTGTTGGCAACGGCAGCGTGTTCAACTACGGCACCTATCAGTAATCAGCGGCTCGACACGCGGCGGGTCGCGATGCGTGCACGATCGTGCTCGATGGCGAGCTCCATGACCTGCGGGTTGTCACGCTCGCCACTCCAGTAGACCACCGGGCCGTACTCCATCAGCTCTTGCGGCGTGATGACGCGCTCGTGCGCGCCGGTGCGCTGCTCGACCTGCGACGCCCACCACACGAGCTCCGAGCAGTAGACCTTGTCCTCGCTGCCAAAGCCGATCATGCCGAGGTTGTCGAACGGCTGACCGACGCGGCTGCGCGCGCGCTCGACCGACCGGGTGCGCTGCACCTCGGTCATGCCACTGGGGCGCACGATGATGATGTGCGCGTTACGCTCGAGCAGCTTCTCGACCGGAATCTCGCGGACACCCGAGCCGACCGCCTCGATGATCGTGCCGCGCTTGCCGTCGTAGATCGACGCGTGCGAGATGTCTTCGCCACCGACCACGGTCGAGATCGCGTCGCTCGTCATGTAGTAGCCGCGCGACAGAACCCAGTCACCATCCTGCGCGACGCGCTTGATGTCGCCGGCCCACAGCTGGGTCACGGCCGCGTCGGTCTCGGGGTTCTGGGGGCGCTTGAGCAGAACACTCTTGGGCTCGGCACAACCAACGAGCGAGCAGACGGCGACGGCGAGGAGCAGCGAGAGGCGGTTCATGCGGCGGGAGTCATCCAACCTCTGTGCCGCACGGCGTCGTGAGCCGTTTCAGGTACTTACGGTGCCAGTGTGGTGAAGCTCGGCCAGGCTGACGGTTCGAGGCTCGACACGGTACAACCAGGTCATGCGGGTTTGCGTGTTGGCGCGCGTGTTCACGCGCCCGAAGGGCAGCACGCATGCCGCGAAGTGAACAGGTCGATACGCCGCACGGGCGCTGCATCATGCTCGAGCTCGACGAGGCCGAGCCCCTGCTGCTCGGCGAGGAGCTCACGCTCGCGGCCACGCTGGTTCCGACACGCCGCCGCGAGCTCGCGGCCGGGCGGGCGGCGCTACGCGAGGCGCTCGGCATGAACGTGGCGATCCTGCGCGACGATCGCGGCGCGCCGGTGCTGCCGAGCGGGTGGGTCGGCTCGATCAGTCACAAGGGACCGCGCGCGGCAGCGATCGTTGCGCCGTCGGGGCAGGGGTTCGTCGGGGTCGACATCGAGATCGCGGCGCCGTCGCGCATGCCGATCGAGCGCCGCATTCTCACGTCGCGCGAGCAGGGCGTCACCGGGAAGCAGGTCACGCTGTACTTCGCGATCAAGGAAGCGATCTACAAGGCGGTCGATCCGTTCGTGCGCCGCTACGTCGCGTTCACCGAGGTCGCCCTCGATGTTCACGCCAACGGGAGTGTCGACGTGCACGTGCTCGACCCTGATAAATTGCCGGTCACCGTCGAAGCGTGGTGGCACGAACGCGACGGCCTGTGGCTCGCGACCGCGCGCGCGAAGTTGCGCTAACCTCGCCGCAATGTCCACCTGGCGTGAAGCACTGCGAGACTCACTCGCGAACATCGACGACTTTGCCGCCCACTGCAAACAGCTTGGCGGCTCGGGGCATGGTTGGGTCCACGCGGACTCGCCCGAGCTCGTCGGGCTCGAGCACTGGGGCACCGAGCTGGCGAAGAAGCATCACGAGGCGGGCGTGGGTGCGCTGGTCACGGCCGCGCGCGCGGGCTTCGGCGACGTCGCTGCCGCCGGTGGCGCCATGCTCGCCGACATGGGGATGACCGGCCAGGAAGGCGACCCGAACATCGATGGCATGTCGTGCCAGGTGCAGATCGGCCGCGCGGCGCGCTGGCTCGACGATCCGAACGAGCTCGCGAAGGTGCAGGAGGCGCTCGATCCGTCACGTCAACTGTACGTGTGGGACGACGACCTGCGCCCCGACGATGCGTCCTCGTTCTTCTGGTACCTCGACGTCGGGCAGCTGTGCTCGTCGGCGATCTTGAACGTCAAGAAGGACAAGCGCGATCCCCATGGCGGTGGCTACTACGAGTGGCCAAGCGAGAGCTGTGTCGGGCGTGGCCTGGTCGCGGTGGCGCGCGCGCAGCGCGGCCACGGCGTGAAAGTCGCCGACGTGCTCGCGAAGATTCACAAGGCCCTGGCCGACGAAGCCAGCAAGCCTTAGCGGCGCGGGCGCGGGATATCGCGATCGAGCACCGTCTTGCGCTCGTCTCGCGCGGCCGCACGGATCGCGTCGTCGCAGATCGCGCGCAGGTGCTCCGACAGCAGGTCCATCACGTTGTCGCTGGTGTTAAAGCCCGAGCGATCCTTGATGTACTTCTTGAGCTTCGACACGACAATGAGCACGTCCTTGTCGGTGGCGTCGCTGAGCTTCACGCCCTCGACCGCAGCGGCCGTGGCAGGCGATGCCTCGCCGACGACGACACGGCGCACCACCGGCGCGGACGAAGGGGCAGGGGACGACGTGGGTCGCGGCGCAGCGGTGGGCGCAGGCGGATTCGCCGCGAGCTCCTTGTCCCATGCTTCCTTCGACGGCGCGCGCGCCTCGACGGCCCACGCATCGCGATGGCGCGCATCGGAGACGTGGCTGTCCCAGCACGAGACGGTGCAGAACACGTAGGCGGTCGCCTTGCGGTTGCACGTCGACACGCTGCACACCCAGTGCGTGGCGTTGTACGGGATCGGGTTCCTACAGGCGCTGCACTTGAGCCAGGTCTCGGCCATGCGACCGCAGCCTACCGCGTGCGGCGACGCCGGCGCAGCGCCAGCGCCACGAACATCACCAGCGGGATCGAGCCCTCGGCGCTCCGGCGCGTATCGCAGCAGCCGCCGCCGTCGTCACCGAATGCCGTCGGATCGCAGTCGTCATCGGGGTCGCCGTCCTCGACGGAGATGCCAACGACGACATCGAGGGTGCGCGCCGGATCGGACGCGTCGGTGACCTTGACGGTGAGGTTGTCGCTGCCGGTCACGTCGCTGTTCGGGCACACGCGAACCACACCGCTGTCGCTGACCGCGGCGCGGCCGTACATCGGCTGCTTCACGATCTCGAACGTGTGGCGGGTCTCCTTGGGGTCGTTGATCCGGATCGGGCTCTCGCCGGGCGTACCGCGAACTACGGCCATCGAGTCGGCCACCGGCGTCGGCCCGCGCTCCACCCGGACGCCGGTCACCGTCTCGACCCAATCGATCACCTTGTCGGCGCGACCGTAGATGCCGCCCTCCGAGCAGTAATAGTTGTTGTTGTCGTAGCCACGCGACGTGATGCCGGCGACGAAGCTGCCATACGCCGTGTTGATGTAGAGCGGACCGCCGGAATCGCCGGGGCAGGTGTCGATGCCGTTGCCACCCGCGCCGAGCTCGCCATCGGGACGCGCGCCGGAATTGCACCCCGAGGACGAGGTGCAGTTCGCGTCGGTGATCGTTGACGTCGCCTCCATCAGATTCGAGCTGTCGATGTCGCCATCGCGGTTCGTGGTGCCAAAGCCGACGAGCGAGATCGAGGCGCCGTTCTTGATATCGAATTTCGCCCAGCCACTCGCGACCGCGCGCGGCTTGGTGACGGCCGGCGTCTCGAGCACGAGCACGCCCGCGTCGACCGTCGAATACGACGATGGATACTCGTACGCGCGCAGCACGCGGATCGTCTCGCCACCCTGCGGGTTGTTCTCTGAGATCGCGCCGAGCACGACCGAGCTGGGCCTGCCGTCGGACACGCAGTGACCAGCGGTGAGCACGAGCGTTGGCGCGATCAGCGTACCGGTGCACGCCTGATCGCCGCCCCACAGCAGGGCCGCTGCATCGGGCCACTTGCCGGCGACCGCGATCGAGCCGCCGATCACGGCCTCGTTGGAATCCGTCGCGCGCTGCAGCGGGATCTTGCCGCCGTCCTCGGCGAGGGCGGTGGCAGGCAGGGAGAGGAGGGCGAGGGACAGCACGAACCGCATGGGCCGCATTGTCATCCAATCCGCCGGCTTCGGCCTATGAGAGAGTTCACACGCACTGACTGGACTTGCGCTCTTCGTGCAGCAGTCGGCTAGACTGCGCGCTTGATGCGTCACGTCATCGCGATCGCGGCCGCGTTAGTTGCCTGTGGCGGCGGTTCAGCGAGCCCGGTCACGCCGGTGAAACCCGGAGTAGACAAGGATCCAGAAGGACCTCACCGGGCCGCGATCGCCGCGCAGGTTCAGCCGCTGATCGACGGTGAGCTCACCACGGCCATGGTCGTGGGCCTCTACGACGCCGGCAAGCTCGAGATCTACGGCTTTGGCAAGGGTCCCGGTGGGTCGGTACCGACTGGCCACACGATCTTCGAGCTCGGCGCGGTGACCAAGCTCTACACCGCCCTGCTCCTGGCCGACTCGGTACAGCGTCGCGAGGTCGCGCTCGACACACCGGCCGGTGAGCTGCTGCCGCCGGGCGTCACCGCACCCACGCGCGACAAGCAGGTGATCACGCTCCATCACCTCGTGAACCACAGCTCCGGCCTGCCGTCATTGCCACCGTCGCTGGTCCCGGGTCCCGATCCGCTCACCGGCTACGACGAGAACCGCCTGTACGCCGACCTCGTGCAGACCAAGCTCCTCACGGTGCCCGGCGAGAAGATCCAGATCTCGGAGTACGGCACCGGCCTGCTCGCGCACCTGATCGGGCGCAAGATTGGCGTCACCGCCCGCCAGGCGATCGAGACGCGAATCACCAAGGCGCTCGGCTTCACCGACACGTTCTTCACCGTGCCGCCGGCCGCCGCCGCCCGGCGCATCCAGGGCAGCGACATGAACCTCGCGCCGGTGAAGCCATGGTCGTGGGGCGTGCTCGCCGGTGCAGGCGGTATGTACTCGAGTGCGCGCGATCAGCTCGCGCTCATCGATGCCGAGCTCGACGCTGCAGCGGGCTCGAGGCTGCCGCTGCGTCCGGCGATGAAGTTCTCGCAGGAGTCGCAGCTCGAGGGTGGGGGCGCGAACATTGGCCTGGGCTGGCAGATCGATCGCGACGGTCGCTACTGGCACACCGGCACCACGAACGGGTTCCATGCGTTCGTCGGCTTCGACGTCAAGCAGCGGCGCGGCATCGTGATCCTCTCCGCGAGCGCGACGTCGATCATCGACCAGATCTCGCACCGCTTCTACAAGATCCTCGCCGGCGAGCCAGTGTCCGCGCCGAAGATGCCGACCGCCGAGCAGCTGGCCGCATATGCGGGCAAGTACAACTTCTCGGGCGCGGCGCTGAACATCTCCGTCGAGGGCAAGCGCCTGTTCGTCGAGGGACCCGGCGAGCCCAAGATCCGGATGCTGCCGATCTCGGACGCCGAGTTCTGGATCCACTCGCTCCAGGCGATCGTCGTGTTCCAGCGCGGTGCCGACGGCAAGGTCGCGGCTGCCGTGTTCGTCGTGGGTGATCAGCAGATGGCTGCGCCGCGCATGGAGCCTGCGGCCCCGTAGTCGCGGTATCGTGGTGTGCATGCTGTGCACGCTATTCTCGGTGAGCGAGTCGGAGCTCCTCGAAGCGACCGGCGAGCTGCCGTCGTACGCCGAAGGCGACAGCTTGATGGCGGTCGCGACCGCACCCGTGGGCCTCGTGCTCGAGCTCGGGGCCAGCTGGACCGACGTGCACGCAGCGCTCGGCGGCTATGGCGAGGAGCACCCGCTCGGCTTCCTCGAGTCCGGCGGGGAGCCGGTCCCGTCGATGCAGTCGGCGACCGCATCGGGCCGGTGCTTTCGGCCGGCCACCACGGTCGACCTCCTCGCGTGGGTCGCGCGCGTCGACGAGCCGCGCGTGCGCAGGCTGCGCCAGTTCCTCGCCGACGCGGTCCTCGCCCGCCACGGCATCATCGTTCACCAGTTTCGCTAAGAGGTCTCGCGCTCGACGAGCTCGATCGCACACGACACGCACAGCGAGAACCGGCCGCGCTTCGTCGGCACGAGCTTGATGTCCGGGCACTTCTGCTCGAGCCGCTTGCGCGGCAAGATCAGCCGGCTCTCGAGGTTGTCCTTGAACGCGGGCAGGCCGAGCGCGGGGTCGAGCCGCAGCTCGCGGTTGGAGAACTCGGTACGTTGCTCGGTCTGGTAGGCGCGCAGGATCTTCCACAGGATCTTCGCCGGCACGTTGCGAATCAGATACTCGCCGTCGACGAACACGCAGTCATCGTTGAGGTACAGGCAGAACGCACGCTTGCGATCGCTGACCTTCGGCTGCGCCAGCGGCGCGGCCGCGGCGGCCTCGTCGTCGCGCTCCATCATGCGCTCGATGCCCGCGGCGATCTGATTCGCGAGCACCTGCAGGAACGCCTCGTGCCACTGCGCGAACGTCAGCGCGCTCTGGCACTCGAGTGCGATCACACCGACGAGACGGTCCTGCACGAGCAGCGGGATCGCCATCTGACTCTCGGCGTCGGCGAGGCGCGGCAGCGGAATCTCGGCGGCGAGCGCGGCGGAGGGCCCGCGCCACCGACGGCGCCAGTACCGCCCATACCACCGCGTGCATGCCGGCGTGGCGCGCAGATTCGCGATCGACGTCGCGCCGGTCACGGCCGGCACGATCACCGTGAGCTTGCGGGCATCCGGCCACACCCGAACACCGAACACACGCACACAGTCGGGCTCCAGGGTCGCACTCGCGGTCCCGACGAGCAGCGACACGCCGCTCTCGGCAAACGTCACGAGCTCGGCGGGTAACGGTGGGTAGAGCTCGGCCACAGCGCCGGCATGATACCCGACTCAGGCGACGCGTGGCCCACCGAGCATCACGCGCTCGACCGGGTTCAGCGCCGGCTCGAGCACCGCGCGCCAGGCGGCCAGCCGCTCCCTCGGTAACGTGCCGGCCATGCGCGTCCGCATCGCGCCGAGCTCGAGGTCGGACTTGCCCGCCCACAGCGTGGCGTTGACCTCGGTCTCCTCGCGATTCATGTGCAGCAGCTGCACCGCGACGAGGTGATTCACCACACGCACCAGCTGCGCGCCGGCGACCGGCCGCTGCGACAGGTCGGTCAGCGCGAGCGCATCGGCGGCCAGCTCGACCTCGCGCTGCACCGCATCGAGGCCCCGGTGATCCGCTGCGAGCTCGTCGGCGAGCAGCGGATCGAGTGCGCGGACCTCGGGGATCACGCACAGGTCCTCGAGCTTGGCGTGCTCGTCGAGGAATGCGAGCACGCGGTCGACATGGCCGACCAGCTCGTCGATCGCGACCGTCGACGTGATGTCCGCGCGCGCAGCCGTTCGCGACAGATCGAACAGCATCGCGCGCACCCCCTTGTGGATCGTGGTGAACAGATCGACGCGCACGTTCACTTCGCTCCTGTGGGTGCGACCGGCACCGGCACCTTGTTCGCGATCGGCTTGAGCGTCCGCAGGTAGTCGTACATGGCCCCGAGATCCTCGGTGGTGTAGTTCGCGTACATCGCCGCCGGCATCGGCGGCAGCAATGGGCGACCGGCGCCCATGTGGCGGCCATTGCGGATCGTGTCGATGAAGTTCTGCTTCGTCCACGTACCGATGCCACTGTCATTGTCGGGCGTCAGGTTCGCGGTGAACGACACGCCCCACGGTCCGGCCCACGCCGTGTTGGTCGCAGCAACGGTGACGAGCCACGGACCAGGCGGCAGCTCGGGAGCCGGCGGCATCACCAGCTCCGCCGGGTGACCCGACAGCTCGCGCGACCAATCAGGCTCGGGTCCCGTTGCGCCCATCTTGAGCGGGGTGTGGCAGTCGTTGCAGCCACTGACGATCGTCAGGTGCTTGCCACGCGCGGCGCTCTCCTGCGGCGTCAGCTGCTTCTCAACCGCGGGTTGAACGCTGGCGGCTTCGCTGCGGCAACCGACCAGTGCTGCAATCGTGGACATCATCATCTTCGTCGTCGTCATCTCAGTTCTCCTCTGTGGTGTGGTTCTGCGGTAGCTGGTCGATCCAGTCCGCGATCAAACGAGTTGCTTCGGCATCCACGAGCTGGCTGCCAAGCGGCGGCATCTGCTCGGCCGGCGTGCGGGTGCTGATGCGGCGGTACAAGACGCTCGCCTCATGCGCGCCCGGCGCGATCCGCACGCCCGGTGCCATGAAGCGGCTCGCGACCGCGAACGTCGTGCGCGGTGCGGTGCCCGGCGCGGTCACGCGAAACGCGAGCTCCATGCCGAGGCTCGCGAGCGGGCCATCGCTGCGATGGCAGCCGCCACAGTTGCCATGCAGGTAGCCGAGGGCGGCGCGCTCGAGCGGCGAGCCCGGAATGCGCGGTGCGACGCTGCCGGGCAGGCCGCGCACGATCCCGCGCGCGACGAGGTCCGCCACCGTGACCGCGCCGGGCAACGGCGTCTCTCGGTGCGGTGCATGCGGATCACGATCGCTCGACAGCTGCAGTGCCGAGAACGCGAGGATCGGCGTGGGTCCGCTGGCGTGGCATGCGCGGCAGTCGGCCTCGCTCGGGATCCGGTGGCGCACGCCGGGAAGAATCTCGATCGCCGTCGCGCCGTTCGAGGGCGCGAGTGTGGCAGTGCCGTCCGCGTTCCACACATACGTCGCGTAGTGCCAGCCGTCGGCGCGGCGATCGATGAACCGCGTCTCGACGCGCGCGCCGTGGAAGGAGAATTCCTTCCATACGCGCGTCCCGACCGGGAACTGCCAGGCGTCGGGATTCGATGCGTCGATGGAGGCGCCGGGCGGTAGGTACAGCCAGCGGCGCTTCGTTGCCCCGTCGGTCCACAGGGGGTACTGCGGCGTGAACGGCATCGACGCGGCTGCAAACAGCCCGGTCTCGCGTAGGGTTGCCGGGGTCTCTGCCAGCGCCGGCAGTCCCGCAGCCCGCCGGCGGTGAAGGCTCACACCCGCGAGCGCGCCCGCCAGCGCGGCGCCGATCAGCGTCGCGACAAGCAGCGATCTCGAGAGCGTGTTCTTCACACCCTCAAGATGCCTGCGCCGGCGCGGCCGCGTTCCTAAGAGGTTCCTGAGTAGTTCCTGAGAACTTCTTAGGAACTTCCTAAGGGAATCCTAAGGGCAGGGTCCGGGCGTCGGCTTGGTCGTGCTGCGCAGCCACATGTCCGCGCACGTGGTCGGGTCATACCCCGTCATCGCCTCGATCTTGTCGAGCATCTGCTGCATCGTCGCGGCCTTGCCGGCGTGCTCGGCGTAGAACGCCGCGAGCACCTGATCGAGCAGCACCGGGTCGCCGAGCTTCTGCGCGACGCCGCGATAGAAGAACGCGCCGCGGATGTACGGCGCATTCGAGAACAGATCGTCCTCGATGATGTCGATCGCACCGCACGACTGCGGCCAGACTTTCGCGGCACCCTGGATGCCGTTGAGCTCGCTGGTGTAGCCCGTCCACACCGCGGTGCCGACCGATGGTGCAACGACATCGAGTGCGCGCGCTGCGAGATATGTGGTCGTGCCCTCGGACAGCACGAAGTCTTCCCAGCACTGGATGCGGATGCCACCGCCATACCAGCCATGCGCGGCTTCGTGGACGTGCGTCTCCTGATCGTCGAGTGACTCCGAGCCGATGTGCCAGAACGGATGATGCTCCATCCCGCCAAGCCCGCCGCGACCCCAGTTGGCGTCGACGGTGCCGGCCTTGTTACCGAACCGATAGGGGCCGATGTTCTTTTCGAACCAATCAAACGCAGCGACCAGGTTCGTCGATCCAGTCATCGCGTCGGCGGCGTTGGTCGGGCGATGCCACACCACGAGCTGCGTGCCGGCGGTCGTCGTGCCGAGCGATACCTCGGTGTACGTGTCGACGGAAAATGCGATCTGGTACGACGGTGCCTCGCTCACCATCGTCGGATACACGGCGGTGGAACCTGAGGGCACGCCAGTCACCGCGAGCGAGAACGTGGTGCCGTCGCTCGGATCGGAGTGACACGGGAACAGGTTGCCGCAGTGATACGGCCACAGCAGCGAGTAGCCCTTCGACGACACACCGTCGAAGTTTGCGTGGTGGAGATAGTGGAACGTGACGTCGACGCTGGTCTCGGCCGCGCTCGCCGGCAGCGCGAGCGTCATCACCTTGTCGGTCACCGCATGCGGGACGCTGACGCTGTCGATCATGAGGTCGCCGACCTCGAGCGAGGCGCCCGGCGTGTCCGACGGCGCGAACAGGATCGTCGCGGTCCCGGTGAGCCCGGTCACGTCGAACGCCAGCTGGGTGTCGAGAATCTCTCGCGCGAGATTCGCAGTCGGCGCCAGGCCCGCGTCGGGCTGGCTACCACCATCGTCACCGCACGCGGCAGCGACGAGGATCACGGCAAGGGCAGGGCGCATCGCGGGCGAATCTACACGCCGCGGTGCCCTGCACCAACGACTTAGTAGCGCTTCACCGTCGGGTCAACGTGCTGCGACCAGGCGTCGATACCGCCGGCGAGGTTGTAGACCTGCTTGAAGCCCTGCTTGAGGAAGTGCTCCGCGGCGGCGCGGCTGCGGCCGCCATGGTGACAGTGGAATGCGAGTGGCGTGTCCTTCGAGAGCGCCTCGATGGACGCCATCGTCGTGTCGTCGAGCAACTTGGAGCCGCTGATCTGTGCGGTCTCGCGCTCTTTCGGCGTGCGCACGTCGTAGAGCTCCTTGACCTTGCCGCTATCGAGCAGGGTCTTCAGCTCCTTGGGGCCGATCTCGCGAACGGCCGGCGGGCGGTTCGGATTCTCGATCTTGAAACCGCCGCCACCCTCGTCGATGAAGTCGACGGTGACGCCGTTGGCACGCGCCGCGCTGGCGCGATCGAGCTGCACGGTGACGCCGTTGCTCTCGACGGTGACGTGCGACGCTTCCTTGGCACCGATGTCGAGCGTGTGCTCCCAGCCGCCGGTGATCGTCAGGTGGATCACGTCGCCGGGCGACGCTTCCTTGATCGCGGTGTTCAGCTCGGTCGCCGCGCGCGGGCTGACCGTGACCGTCGGGACCTTCGCGGCCACGACGAGATCGCCGAGCATCTTCTCGAGCTCACCGCTCTCGAACATCTGGCGCAGGATGTCGGCGCCGCCGACAAACTCACCGCGGATGAACAGCTGCGGGAACGTGGGCCAGTCCGAGTACTCCTTCATCCCGCCGCGAACATCCGGGTCCGACAGGACGTTGACGGTGGCGTACTTGGGGATCAAGGTGTTGAGGATGTTCACGCAGGACGCCGAGAACCCGCATTGCGGGAAGCTCCGCGTACCCTTCATGAAGAGGACAACGGGGTCCTGGGCAACGAGGGAGTCGATCTTCGTCTTGAGTTGCGGGTCGAGCGTCATGGGTGTTCCTGGTGGCTTCTAGCACGATCTCGGTACGCCCGGTGTCGTCGATCAGCGAGGTCGACCGGGGTGCCTGGGATAGCCTGTCCCACGCGCCATCCCCCTTTCTACGCCACGGTTTTTTACGGGCGCTCGAGGAGTCGGGATCGATCGCAGGGACGGGGCGAAAGCGGTCCGGTTGGGCTCCGGTCTACCTCCTCGCCGAACGGGGAGGCCAGCTCCTCGGCGCGGTGGCCGCGTTCGTCAAGGACCACAGCTACGGCGAGTACATCTTCGACTGGGGCTGGGCCAACGCGGCTCAGCGCGCTGGCCTTCGCTACTACCCCAAGCTCGTGGTCGCGGCGCCCGCCACACCGGCCACCGGCACGCGGATCCTGCTCGCCCCGGATGCCCCGCCCGAGACGGTGCCCGCGCTGCTCGCTGGCGTGCGCGCGATCGCGGACAGCACCGACTGCTCGTCGATTCACTGGCTGTTCTGCACGGCCGAGGAGCAGCAGCTGCTCGCGCAGCACGGCTTCTTCCCGCGCACCACGCTGCAGTTTCACTGGAAGAATCGCAGCTACGCCTCGTTCGAGGACTTCCTCGGCGCGCTCAAGAGCCGCAAGCGCAAGCAGCTCCGCAAGGAGCGCCAGAAGGCGCAGGCCGCGATCGAATCACTGCGCTGGATCGAGGGCGGTGAGCTCAGCGAGGAGCAGCTCGATGACCTCGATCGCTTCTACCGCACGACCACAGCGAATCATCACGGCCGCGATTACCTGCGCGAGAAGTTCTTCCACCTGCTCGCGAAGTATCTGCCCGAAGCGATGCGGATGGTCGAGGTGACGGTGGGTGGCCGCCGCGTTGCCGGCGCGCTGTTCCTCGAGACCGAGCAGGCACTCTACGGTCGCTACTGGGGCGCCGATGCGCACGTCGATCTGCTCCACTTCGAGACCGCGTACTACGCAGGCATCGACCGTGCGATCGTCAAGCAGCTGCCGCTGTTCGAGGCCGGCGCGCAAGGCGAGCACAAGCTGCTGCGCGGCTTCGAGCCGAGCCCCACGTATTCCGCGCACTGGATTCGCCATCCGGGTCTGTCGCTGGCGATCGAGGACTTCACCACGCGCGAGGCTGCGGCGCTCGAGCTGGAGCTGGCCGAGATGGCGAAGTTCGGGCCCTACCGTAGTGACAGCGACGACGATTCCGCCTAGATCATCGGCAATGGCCGACAAGGACTCGCGCGCGGGCAAGCGGTACGACTCGCAGGAGATCATCGACTACGTCAATCGCGTGCACGCCTCGCACGACGGCGCACTCACGCAGGCGTTCGCGGTGCCCGAGGGGATTCCGGCGATCATGGTCGGTCCGAGCGAGGGCCGGTTTCTCAATCTGCTGATGCGCCTCACGAACGCGAAGAAGATCGTCGAGGTCGGCACGCTCGTTGGTTACTCCGCGATCCACATGGCGCGCGCACTGCCGCCAGGCGGCAAGCTGTGGTCGATCGAGTTCGATCCCAAGCACGCCGAGGTCGCGCGCAAGAATATCGCGACCGCAGGCCTCTCCGATCGCGTGGAAGTCCTCGTCGGCGCGGGTGTCGACGTGCTGCCGACGCTCGTCGCGCACGGGCCGTTCGACGTCGTGTTCATCGATGCTGACAAGGAGAGCTACGGCAAGTACGGCGAGTGGGCGACCGCAAACCTGCGCTCGGGCGGTCTCGTGATCGGCGACAACGCGTACCTGTTCGGCAACTTGAACGACGACTCGGATCGTGCACGCGCGATGCGGCAATTCCACGAGGGCGTCGCGGCGACCTGTGACTCGGTCTGCCTGCCGACGCCCGACGGCATCGTCGTCGGCATCAAGCGCTAGCGATCAGGGCAGGGCAGCCAGCAGGCTGACCATGGCGGCGGCCATGGTCGCGACCGCCATCCAGCCGAGGCGAAACGGCGGGACCGGCAGCACCGGGCGGCCGAGGATGTCGTGCACGTCGCCATGCGCCATCGACTCGATCGCGGGCGCCATGCGCTTGGTCATCAGCCAGCGAGTCCACGGCGACTCGAGCGCCGGGATCGGGATGTTCGCGCGGCTGCCATCGGCGAAGCGAATGCCGGTGTTGTCGACGTCGCCGAGCGACGCGCGCAGCACGGTCTCGACCTCGGCCAGGCTCGGGCGCGCCTCGGGGGTCTTCGCGAGCATGCGCAGCAGGAGGTCCTCGATCGCGTGCGGCACGTCGGGCCACGCGATGCTCGGACGCGGCGGCTCGGCGCGAAGGTGGAGGTGAATGAGGGCGAGGTCGTTCGGCGCCGAGAACGGCGGGCGGCGGCACAGCAGGTGGTACGCGAGGACCGCGAGCGAGTAGACGTCGGCGGCCGGCGACAGCGCGTCGCCGCGGATCTGCTCGGGCGCCACGTAGGTGAGCGTGCCGGCGATGAGGCCGCGGAACGGATCCTCTTCGCCGTCGATGCGGGCGACGCCCCAGTCGAGCAGCTTCACGCGGCGGCCATCGGCGAACGGCGCGTCGCACACGAACACGTTGTCGAGCTTGACGTCGCGATGCACGATGCCCGCGTCGTGCGCGGCCTGCAGGACGTCGCACAGCTCGAGCAGGTAGGTGATCGCGTCGCGGCGCGCCATCGGCGGGCCTTGATCGACCATCTGGCCGAGCGACTTGCCGATCAGCTTCTCCATCACCAGGTACGGGCGGCCATCGTTGGAGCCGGTCGCAAACACGTCAATCACGGCGGGGTGGTCGACGGTGTGGACGATGCGCGCCTCGCGCAGGAACGTGTCGGCCGTGAGGTGGTCACCGATGACGCTGCGGTGAGCGATCTTGATGGCGGCCTTCTTGCCGAACTTGGCATGGACGACTGCGTGAACGCTCGCCATGCCGCCGCGTCCAAGCTCGCCTTCGACCTTCCACGAGCTGACTCGCGAGCCGACCACGAGTGCGTCGTCAGGCTTGCCACGCCGACGACGATTCGGAGGAGTCTGTTCAGCCGCGGGGCGCGCGTTGAAGTGGGCTGAAGTTGCCTGCGTCATGGTGGAGGGCTCCTAGTGCATAGGGCGGACCACCGTGCGCACGGGTGAAAGTCGTTGTGACCACGGAGCCGACGCGGTGTGGCACGGGCCCCGACGCGCGGCCGTGGCGGTCGTGTACGTGCGCCGGCAGCTGACGCGAGCTGCGCATCTCAGTCGTCCCTGCGGAACCGGGCGCCCAGCGCGGTCGTCGTGAGCTGCGGCACGAAGGCGCAGGTCTCGTTGTCGTCGTCGGGACACACCGCTGGGGTCGTCCACTCCACGAACTCGAAGTCGTCGTCGTCGTACGCACGCGCGGTGAGCTCCGCGGCCAGGGGCACCGTGTAGCTGCAGGGCTGCTGCGTCGACGTACACAGACCGATGCCCTGTACGAGCACAGCACCGCGGCCGGCAATCGTCACGGTCAGCGTGCCCTGCATCGGTGCGTCGGGTGGAGCGTCGATCCCGGCGTCGACCATCACGACCTGACCACCAGCGTCGGATCCGTTGCCACCACCGGAGCCGCCGCCACCGCCGCCAACGCCGGCATCGTCCGTCACGCTGCTCGTCGAGCACTCGACGTCATCGCCGCCAACGCAGTAGCCACTGCTGCAGACTTGATTGCCTGCGCAGTCGGTTTCGGTGACGCACTGGATCGTGCAGTCGCGGACCTCGGGCGCATAACACGCGGAGGCCCCGACCAAGATCAGGAGACTGCTGCGAGCTAGAAGCCCCATGACATGCTGACCTGGGCGCCATTCTTCGTCGGCGCTACCGCGAAATGGTTCGCCGGCTCGTAGTGCTTGCCGAGGCCGTAGAGCACCGCCGCCGACAACATCGCGACGCCGCCGCCAACGCCAAGAACCGTTGCGATCGTCTCGCTGCGCTCGCCGCGCGCGTCGAGCGCTTGGACGTCGCTCCAGCGACCGCCGCGCTTGTACGACTCCTCGACGCTGTTCGATGCGTTGTGCGCGTCGAACGCGAACAGCGCAGCGCCGATGAGCAGCACGCCACCACCGACCGCGGTGTAGACGCCAGCGCGCTTGTAGCGATTGCCGCGTGCCGACCACGACGTGTCATCCGAGACGGTGAGCGTGGGGTCTGGGGCCGGCGTCCGGGTCTCGATCGTCGGCGGGATGACGGTGATACGGAGGCCACCGCTGCCGCACTTCTCGACGGCGCCCAGATGCGTCTCGGCGAGCTGGCGCTGCGTGCCGCGCGGATCGGTATCGAGGAAGCGGCGGTACATCCACGCCGACTCGTCGCAGTTACCGGCGAGACGATACGCCTGGGCGATGTTGAACAGCAGGCTCGGACTCGGCGCGAGGACGTACGCTTCCTTGAACGCAGCCACGGCCGCCGCGAAGTCGCCAGCGTCGTGATGCTTGCGTCCCTTCTCGGCGAGCTCGCGCGCCTTGTTCGGGATTCGCTCGGGGCGCAGCGCGTTGTCCGCGTAGGCCGCCGGCAATGCCGTCGCGAGGACGGCGGCGATCGTGAGGAGGTGCGTCTTCACCGGTACGGATCGATGGTGCCGTCGGGGTCGAGCTTCGAGCTCAGGCGCGGCTTGGCCTGATTCGCACGAATGCGTGGGGTGGTGTGCTTGACGGGCTTTTGCGCGGTCGGAGCAGCTACCGGCCGGGTCACGACGAGCGTGTCCCCCGTCGGAAGTTGCGCGGTCTCGACCTCGACCGGAGGCGCCGACTCGGCGGCGACCTGACGCACGGACACGTTGGGTGCGATGGCGGCCGAGGCGGCGGGCAGTGCCGCCGCCGCCGATGCATGGTCGGTGTCGCGGCTGAGCAGGAACATCAGCGCGCTCGCGGCGATCGCGAGTGCACCGAGCGCGAGGTGCCAGCGGCGCGGCGTCGCTTCGGGCCACTCGTCGGCCTTCTCGGTCGGGGCGAGCCCCGCGGCCGGCGCGATGAAGCGGTTGGAGCGGCGGGTCGACGGGAACACCGTGACCGGGCGGCCCGGGTGCTCGTCGTTGATGCCGGCGTCGTGCTTGCGCTGCTCGAGCTCTGCGCGAATCTCTTCGAGCTTGCGCGCGATCGTGAGCATCGTGGGGCGCGCTTCGGCGCTCTTCGCGAGCATCGCGAGGATGAGGTTCTCAAGGCTGGCCGGCATGTCGGGCCACAGCTCGCTCGGCGGGGGCGGCGTGCAGCGAATGTGCATCGCCATGATCTCGGCAGACGTCTCGGCCTCGAACGGGAGCTGCTCGACGAACAGCTCGTACGCCATCACGCCGAGCGAGTAGACGTCGCTCTGCACCGTGACGTTTGCGCCACGCGCCTGCTCGGGCGAGAGGTACTGCGGCGTGCCGACGAGCTGGCCTTCGATCGTGTGGCGAACGTCGGCGGAGATGACCTTGGCAATGCCCCAATCGAGCAGCTTCACCTTCGGCTGGTTCGGATCGTCGGGGTTGTCGATGAGGAAGACGTTGTCGAGCTTGAGGTCGCGGTGGACCACGCCCACTGCGTGCGCCGCGATGAGGGCGTCGCAGATCTGGAGCAGGATGCCGATGACCTGATCCGGGAGGATCTTGCCTTCATCCGCGCGGTAGCTGAGCGGCATACCCTCGAGGCGCTCCATCACGATGTAGGGGCGGCCATCGGTCAGCGTACCGGTCTCGAAGATATCGACGATGTTGGGGTGACCGACCTGGTTCACGACACGCGCTTCGAGGAGCACACGCTCCGCGCTCGCGGTGCACACCAGGCGCCTGTGCATCACTTTGAGGGCGGCTCGCTTGCCGATGTCCTCATGCACAACTCCGTACACGGAACCCATACCGCCACGGCCGAGCTCACGCTCGACGACCCAGGGACCCGCCTTGGCGCCTGCCGGCAGCTCATCAGGCTCCTGGACGGCGCCGGGCTCTAGCGCCACACCTGCGGCCAACGCAGAACCAGCAGTGGAGACCATCGTCTGCATACTCGGTTCGCTTCCGTGCAGTGCTTATGCCGGAACCCTGATCGACGAGGCTGAGCACTTCGCGCACGGTTGCGTGACCATCGGGCCCGTTGTGGCGGCGACGCACGGCTGGTGCTTGACGCCGTTGTCCTACACCTCGACCATCAGGTGATGCGAGTCGTTACCCGCGAAGAGCACGAGGCTGCGCTCGCTGCGCTCGTGCTCGAGGTTCGCGATCCGCGGGAGGGCATCCTTGGTCCGCGATCGGTCGCCTGGCAGCTCGGTGGTGACCTCGCCATCTTCCTCGGTGGTGGGCGCGCAGCGATGCTGCAGCTCGCGCATCCCATGGTCGCGTTTGCAGTCGATCAGCACTCGCATACGCGCGCCGATATCGTCGGGCGATTTCAACGAACGTTCACAAACGTGTTCGCGATGGTGTTCGGCGAGCTCGACGCTGCGATCGCTGCGGCTCGTCGGGTTCACAACGTGCACACGCGCATTCGCGGAGAGATCCCGCACACGATGGGTCGGTGGCGAGCGGGTACGCCCTATCATGCGAACGACGCCGATGCGTTGAGGTGGGTGCATGCCACCCTCGTAGACACAACGATCGCCGTGCGCGAGCGCCTCGATGGTGCGCTCCCGACCGGGCTCAAGGACACCTACATCGTCGAGATGAACCGCTTCGCCGGGCTGTTTGGAATTCCGCGCGATCTCCTCCCGGATTCGTGGTCCGCGCATGAAACGTACATGCGGCGAATGCTGGCATCGGACACGCTCGCGGTTGCGCCGTGCGCACGCGAGATGGCGAGCTTTCTGGTCGGACGCGGTGCAGATCACCCGCAGCCACCACTCGGCAAGATCGCAGAGGCGATGTCGGCTGCGCTGCTGCCACCTGACCTCGTGCGCGCATTCGATCTCCGCGTTTCGCGTGTGTCGCGAACCACAGCGCGAGTCGGTCTGGCCGCGTTCGCGCCGACCTACCGGAGGCTGCCACGGGGGCTCGTCAACATCCCCGCGAGGTCCGACGCGGGCAGACGAATCCGGGGGCAACCGCCGAGCCGGCTCGCGGCCTGGACCGAGAGGCAGTTGTTTGGGCTGACGCGGCAGGTGACAGGGACGTAACCACCGGATTTCACTGATTGATATTCAGGCGATCGGAGTGGGTAGAAATCGCTGTGAAGTCCGTAGGATGGACTACACGTGCTCGACCACGACGAAGCTAAAGCGCAGGGCGGTCCCACGCAGGAGCAATCCGCCGGTAGCGCGGTGGGGCGCGCGACACGTGTCGAGTCCGAGGAGCTCGAAGACGAGAAGGACGAGCACGAGCACGGCGGTCACGCCAAGCACGCGCTTGGTCACGCCGCGAATGACGATGGTGCGCCAACCAAGGGCAAGGGCAAGAGCAAGGGCGCCAAGGCGAAGGACCCAGCGAAGCGCGCGGCAGGATCGCTGTTCGGTGCTGCGCTACCGTGGGGCGGCGGCATCAAGGAGCAGGCAGCGATCGTCAAGTCAGAGATCTTTGCCGAGGGCACGAGCCCGGGCGAGCTGATGTCGACGGCGGAGCGGCCGAACAAGTCTGAAGCCAAGGACGACAAGAACAAGAAGTCGGACGCCAAGGACGAGAGCAAGGCGAAGGACGCGACGAGCTCGAAGGACGACGCCAAGGACGCGAAGGACGCAAAGGCGAATCCGAAGGACGACGCGAACGACGACGCGAAGAACGCGCTCGCCGAGGCGGAGGACGAGTCCAAGGAAGACGAGAGCGACGCGAAGGACGACGTCAAGAACGCGAAGGCCGGCGACACCAAGTCGACCAAGGTCGACGCGAAGCACGACCAGGTCGACGCCAAGAAGAAGGACGGCGAGTCCGAGGGCGGCGAAGACGAGGCCGAGGCCAAGGATGGCAAGCCGAAGGTCGACGCCAAGGCCGACGGTAAGGACGACGCCAAGGACAAGCCCGACGCCAAGGACGGCAAGGACGACGCGAAGGACAAGCTCGACGCCAAGAAGAAGGACGCCAAGGACGGCGAGTCCGAGGGTGACGACGAGGAGGACGAGGCCAAGGACGGCAAGCCGAAGACCGAGGCCAAGGCCGGCGAGGCGAAGACCGACGCGAAGGACGCGAAGGGCGGAGACGCCAAGGGCGATGACGCGAAGGTGGATGCGAAGGACGAGGGCAAGCACGCCAAGCACGACGATCACGATGGCGGCGGCGACCACAAGCACGACGACGATCACGACGGCGGCGGCAAGCACGACAAGCACGACACCAAGCACGACAAGCACGACCACGGAGGCGGCGGTGGTGGTGGTGGTCACGGCGGTGGCGGCGGCGGCGGCCATGCCGAGGACCACGGCAGCGATCGCGCGGATGGTCGTCACACGCACGAGATTCTCAAAGCGATTCACGCGGCCGAGCAGAAGCAGAAGGCTCAGTTCGTCGCGCACATCGCGCAGGACCACGCGGCGATCAACGCGAAGGCGGGCGCTGCGATCGGCTCACTCAACGCATCGGCGGCGCGTCAGAGCGGTGTCATCGGCGGTCTGATCGGTGCGGCGCGCGGCGCGGTATCGAGCGCGATCGCAGCGGCGCTCGGCAAGGTCGCGTCGGCGGCGAGCCGCGAGCAGGCGGGCGTTCGGCAGTGGCACAGCCAAGCGGTGTCGAAGACGCGCCAGGGTTTCACGAAGTCTCAGCAGGCGATGCGGCAGAGCGGCGCGAAGGCCGGCACGAAGGCGACGACGCTGACGCAGAACGCCGCGCGCACCGCGACGACGCAGGTCAACGCGCTCGCATCGCAGGCGCAGGCGCGTGGTGGGTCGGGTGGCGGTAGCAGCATCCCCGAGGCAGCCGAGAAGAAAGCCAAGCTGGCGCGCGAGCTCAGCACCGATGCGGCCGAGAAGATTCGCTCGGGTCTGCCCGCGCTCGTCAGCTCGTTGACGAGTCAGGCGCCGCAGGTCGCGCAGAGTTTCGTGAAGGCCGGTGTCGAGGCCGCTCAGAAGCTCGCGCAGGAGATGCCGAAGGCCGTGAAGACCCTCGCGTCCGTGCAGACGGATGCGATCGCGGCGCTCACGTCGGCGCGGCAGCAGGCGACGCAGGGTCTCGCTGCGATGCGCACCGCTGCATTCGGCGCGCTCGCCAAGCTCGAGCAATCGTCTCGCGCGCAGGTGCAACAGTCGAAGGCGTCGAGCGTCCAGTCGGTTCAGGCGACCGCGGCGCAAGCGCACCAGTCGATCGATCGTGGCAAGGCCCAGGTCCTCGCGAGCTCCTCTCGCGCCGTCGGTCAGGTCAAGGACGACATCAAGGGCAAGGACAACGTCCCGGCCAAGCCGATCATCGCGCGCCTCCGCGCCGGCTTCAATCAAGCCGAGGGCAGGGCCCGCGCGGGTACGCAACGAATCATCGCGATGCTCGGTGCGGCCGCGACCCGTGGTGCCTCGACCATGGCGGCGATCGCCAGTGGTGCGGGGAGCAGTGCGAGCTCGATCTCGGGCGGCGCGCGCGCCAACGCAAACTCGGCCGCATCGTCCGCGGCGGCCAGCATGGGCAAGGTTCGCTCGTCGGTGATTACCAAGGGCAACGCGGCGGTGGCCAAGGTTCTCGCGGGCCTGTCGAAGGCCGAGTCGAAGTTCGAGAGCAGCATCGGCAAGAACCTCGCGAAGTACGGCACGCAGCTCACCGGTCAGGTGCAGAAGGGTGTCGCGAAGGCCCGCAAGCCGCTCGACGATCTGTCGGGTCGCATCAGCTCCGGCGCCGCCAAGATCGAGGCGAAGGCGCAGGAGGAGAAGGCCAAGAAGCGCAAGAAGAACGTCTTCCAGAAGGCGTGGGATGCCGCGACCGGCTGGATCAAGGCCTTCGCGAGCTGGGTCGGCGACAACTGGCACATCATTGCGATCATCGCGCTCGCGGTGATCATCACCGTCGCCACGCTCGGTGTCGGCAGCATCATCGCCGGCATGGTCGCGGCGGGAACGCTGTCGGCGATGGGTGCGCTCGCTGCCACGGTCGCGGTCGGTGCTGCGCTCGGTGCGCTCGAAGGTGGCATCGCGCAGATCATCACGAACGTGCACGACGGCAAGGGCTGGAACGACGGTGTCGGTGGCGCAATGCTCAAGGGCGGGGCCTTTGGTGCCGTCACCGCGGGTGCCGGTCACTGGGTGCGCGACGCACGCCTGGCCACGCGCATCGCGACCTCCTCGGGCCTCACCGCCAGCACCACGGTCGCGGACAACGCGATCTCGGGCAACAACTGGCACCAGGGCCTCGCGCTCAACCTCACCGCGGGTCTCCTCGGTGCGGGCGTCGAGGCGCGCATGGGGCGCGGTGTGCCGACGCCGACGCCGGGCCAGTTCCGCGTCTCCGAGCACACGCACGAGCTCGTCGGCTCCGCGGTCAACAAGACCACGAGCAGCCTCGACGACTAGGATCGAAGTACATCGCGCGCCGACACGAAAGGTGCTTTTGCCGAAAGCGGGAGGCTCCCGTGCCGACGCGCGAAGTAGATGCGTTGCGCAGCACGATCCGCGCCGACCCTTCAGCCGCGTAGCCCGCGAGAATTGCTCTGCCGCGATCGAGATCGCTTTGTCGCGGGACAGTCGCAGCGACGTCGCATGCGTCACGCGTGTGCGAGCTAGCGGTAGCTCGCGGGATCGAGACCGAAGCGTTTGATCCATCTCTGGATCTGCTTGCGGTCCTTGTCCAGTGCGCGCGCGACGGCAGACACATGTCCCTGATGCTCGCGAAGCGCGGCCACGACCTGGTCGCGAACCTTCTGATCCATCTCCGACAGCACGACGGGGCGCGGGGCACCGGGCGGCCGGCCCGAGCGGACCGTGTCCGGGAGATGCTCGGCGCGAACCAGCTCGACGCCCGCGAGGACCTGCGCGGTGGCGAGTGCCTGCTCGAGCTCGCGAACGTTGAGTGGCCACGGGTAGCGGAGCAGCAAGCGGGCGGCGTCGATGTCGAACCCGGGGTGCTCCGCGGTGAAGATGCGCTGGTGCAGCGCGCCGATCAGCAGGCCGAGGTCGCCGCGGCGGTCCGACAGGGGCGGGACCTGGATGCGAAAGCCCGCGAGGCGCGCGAACAGGTCGTGACGGAACGACTGGTCGGCGACCATCTCGTCGAGGTCGCGGTGCGTGGCGGCGACGACGCGCAAATCGATTGGCTCGGACCGTGTGCCGCCGACGGGCATGACCTCGCGCTCCTGGAGCACGCGCAGCAGTGCGGCTTGCGACGACGGTGGTAGATCGCCGATCTCGTCGAGGAACAGCGTGCCGCCATCGGCCGCCTTGACGAGCCCGGGGTGGTCGCTCTGCGCGCCGGAGAACGCGCCCTTCTTGTAACCAAACAGCTCGCTCTCGACGAGGTTCTCGGGGAGCGCGCCGCAGTTGACCGGGACGAATGCGCCGTTGCGGCCGGACAGGCCGTGGATCGACCGTGCGATGACCTCTTTGCCGGTCCCGCTCTCACCCTCGATCAGCATCGGAATCTCCGATCCGGAGATCTGCTTGATGCGTGCGAGCTCGCTCTGCCACGTGGGCATCAGCGTGACGAGTCCGGGGTCGGTGCCGCCCGGTGCGAGCTCGAGTATCGCCGGCGCGCCTTCTTCGACCGGCATCCGCTCGAAGAAGTAGAACAGCGTGTGGCCGAGCTCGATGATCGAGCCGTCCGTCAGCACTGCCCGCTTGGTCGTATGCCCGTCGACAATCGTGCCGTTCTTCGACTCGGTGTCGACCAGGACCCAGCGTCCAAAGCTCGGCTCGATGCGCGCGTGCTTCGACGACATCCACTTGTCGGGGACTTTGATCGTGAGCTCGGTGCCGGCCTTCTCGCCGCGCCGGTCGCTGCCGCGGCCGAGGTGCACGACGCTGAGATCGGCGAGCCGATAGCGAACCGAGCCGGCGCGTGGGCGCGTGCACTCGAGCACGAGCACCAGGACGGGCTCGGGGCGCGGTCCACTGCGGACCCCCTTGCCATCCGCGTGGATGCTCAGCGTCGTCCCGTGCGTATCGCCCACGGATCGCATCCTAACACGGGGGATTGACAGGCTTCGCGGGGCTGGCGTCGCGCTCATTGTCAGACCCGATCGCTAGCCTGTGTTCGTGGGCGATCTCGTCTTCCTGACTGTTGGACCGCGACGCGGCATGCGCAAGGCCACGAGCGCGCTGAGCTGGTACGAGCGTGGCCTCGAGCTCGAGGCCACCGACACGGCCGCGGCCATCTCCGCCTATGAGCGGGCGCTCGCCGGCCGGCCCGATTTGACCGACGCGCACAACAATCTCGGCCGGCTTCACCATGACCAAGGTCATCTCGCCCTCGCCGAGTCGAGCTACCGGCTGGCCCTGTGCGGCAACGATCGCATCGCGCTCTACTGGTTCAACCTCGGCGTGGTCCTCGAGGACCTGGGCCGCCGGGCCGAGTCGATGACCGCGTACGAGCGCGCCCTCGAGCTCGACGCGATGATGGCCGACGCGCACTACAACCTCGCGCGCCAGATCGAGGTCGTCGCTCGGTCAGCCGACGATGAGGTCATGATGCGGCGTGCGATCCGGCACCTGAAGCAGTACCGCGCGCTCGCTCGCGCGCACGGTTAGAGAGTTCCTGGTCGCCCGAGCCGCGCGCCTCGCGGAGGTGTAGTCAACCGACGTCGAACGCGAGGATCTTGAGGTAGTCGGCCTGCGGGAAGCCGACCGGGTGATCGGGCTCGGGGGCGATGTCCTCGCCGAGCGAGAACCGGCTGCCGAGGGTCTGGACGACCGTGCTCTTGAACACAGCGCGCTCGACCCGGCTCGTGCAGCACGCCGCGATCAGCACGCCGCCGCTGCTCGTGTGCTCCATCGCCGCCTTGTAGAGCTTCTTGTACGCGGCGAGCACGCCGGGCACCTGCGCCTTCTTGCTCGTCATCGACGGCGGATCGACGATCACGAGGTCGAACTTCTCCCCCGCATCGAGCTCGGGCAGCCACTCGAACACGTCGGCGTTGACGTACTTGTGCTTGCTCGGATCCCCGACGTGGTGGGCGGCCGCGAAGGCGAGCGCACGCTCGCTCTGATCGACATGCACGATCTCGCGAGCGCCGGCGAGCTCGGCGACCCGACCGAGCATCCCGGAGTACGAGAACAGATTCAGCACGCGTGGATGCGCCGACTGTTTCACCTTGGTCGTCAGGTAGCGCCGCAGACCACGCAGGTCGAGATAGGTCCCGGTCTTGTGACCGTGCTCGAGGTCGACCGCGAACGGAATGCCGTACTCGGTGAAGTGCGCGACCGCGGGCGGTGAGCCGCGCAGGGTGCGGGCCGGCAGCGGCGGACCACGCCGCCGACGCGCGGGGCGTAGTAGTACGTTCGGCGTACGCAGCGCGTGACCGACGTAGCGCGCAAGCGCATCGGAACCTGGCGAGTAGCTCGCGACCACGGCCGTGTCGCCGAACTGGTCGACGACGACGGCGGGTAGACCATCGCTCTCGCCATGGACGAGGCGGATGCCATCGGTGTGCTTCGCGAGCTCGCTGCGACGCGCGAGCGCGGCATCGAGTGTGGTGCGCAGCCATGCGGCATCGGGCGCCGTGGCGCCGCGATCGAGCATGCGGATCGCGATCGCGCCCTCGGCTTCGTAGATGCCGTGACCGATCACGTTGTTCTGCCCGTCGACAAGACGCAGCCACTGCCCATCGGCGAAGACGGTCGCGGCGGACGAGAGCTGCTCCCGGAAGATCCACGGGTGGCCACGCTCGATGATCGCGACTGCGTCCTTGCGCAGCTGGTAACGGCGCGGCTTCATCGCGCGGTCAGCGGGCGCAGACCCGCGGGCACGCGGTCGACCACCACGATGTCCGCGCGGCCCGCAGCGACGGCCGAATCGAGATCGGGCAGCAGCGCCTCGCCAGCCTCGACCGCGGTCGGGATCGAGAGCTCGTTCCGCAGCCGGTCGGCCAGCGGTGCAGCCGCCAACCGCGCGCCCGCCATCAGTGCATCGCCGGCGGAGCTGACCCACAGCAGATTTGCCCCGGCGCGGAGGAGCTGAGCGGTGTGACCGACCACGGCCGCACGCGTGGCTGGACGGTCGTGAACACACGCGGCGATCCAGCCCTTGGTGCGCCACTTTCCGCGCGCAGCCGCAACCATCGCGGGCAGATGCTCGACGGCGTTGGCGTGCACATCGGGCCGGACTTCGTTCGGCGCGGGATCGAGCAGCAGGATGTCGAAGTTCGCGAACGCGGCGCGCTGCACGGCTTCCTCGAGCGCGCCCACCACGGCACCCGCGGTTCCGATGCGCGCCACGATCAGGCAGCCCTTGGCGTGGACGAACTCGACGATGCGCTTCCACGCCACCGCCTGTTCGTCGGTGTTGATGCGTGCGGCGAGCTCGCCGGTCACGGCGATCTTCGGGGTGACCACGATGCCTGCTCCCAGGGTGGCGGCACCACCGAGCGCGACCAGCTCGTCATCGCCGGCGAGGCCATCCTTGGAGCTGCGGAGCACGGTGGGCGAGACAGCGATGCGCGAGCCGGCGCGGCGGTCGCCGACGACGAGGGGCAGGGCAGTCGGCGGCGGCGCGATGTCTGTCCGGACTCCGGACGATGCCGCGAGCAGCTGCTCGACGCCACGCGCGAGGTGCGGATCGCGCTTGGCGACCGAGGCATGCGAGACGCGCAGGCTTCGCGTCATCAGCGAGTAGGTGAACTGGACCGGCGCCATGCCCATGTAGCGCTCGGTACCCTCGAACCATTCGAGGCTCGCCTGCGCAGCCGCTTGCAGCGATTCGACCTCGGGGCGACGGCGCGCCTCGTAGGCGGCGAGCGCCTCGGGAATCGTGCGTCCCGTGGCGAGCAGCTCGTCGCGCAGGATGATCGCGTCCTCCATTGCGAGCTTGGTGCCCGAGCCGATCGAGAAGTGCGCGGTATGCGCGGCATCCCCGAGCAGCACCACGTTGCCGGCGTGCCACGCACCACACCGCACGGTCGGGAAGCTGCGCCAGATCGAACGGTTCTTGATCAGCTTGTGACCGCCCAGCTCATCGGCGAACAGGTCGCTCAGGATCGCGACGGTGGTGTCCTCGTCCGCGGTATCGAGGCCCGCCTTGTGCCACGTGTCGTCCCGGCACTCGACGATGAACGTGGAGCCCGTTTGCTGGTAGCGATAGGCGTGGACGCGGAACAGCCCGAACCGCGTCCGCTTGAAGATGAACGTGAACGCGCCGTACGGCACGGTGCAGCCGAGCCACACGAACTTGTTCGGCCGCACATCGATCTGCGGCTGCAGCTCGACGGCGAGCGAATCGCGGAACGAGCTGGCAACGCCATCGCACGCCACGATGACGTCGGCCTGGATCTCGGACAGTGCCTTGATCGGATGCTCGAACTCGACGCGCACGCCGAGGGCCTGGGCACGCGCCTGGAGGATCTGTAGCAGCGTCTTGCGCTCCAGACCGCAGAAGCCATGCCCGGTCGAGCGCAGGACCTCACCGCCGACATGGATCTCGATGTCATCCCAGCGCGCGAACTGCGCCGTGATCTGCGCGTGGCTCTCGGGATCGGCGGCCGCCAGGTGACCGAGCGTGGCATCGCTGAACACGACACCGAATCCGAAGGTGTCATCGGGCTTGTTGCGCTCGTAGACGACGACCTCGTGCTCGGGAGCGCTGCGTTTGACGAGGATGCCGAGATAGAGCCCGGCAGGGCCGCCGCCGATGCAGGCGATCTTCACGCGGCTGACACTATCAGAATCCTCGTTGCGGTAGCGTGATGGTGTGAAGCACCGCCGTCACCGACGCGTCGCCGCACAGGGAATTGCCGCACACGCGAACGAGCTGGCAGGGGACTGCAACGTCGAGAACATCTCGGCGGGCGGTCTGTTCCTCCGCACGGCCGCGCCGATGCCGATCGGGATGCCCGTGCGCGTGGAGCTGACCCAGCCGAGCCTCAAGTCGCCGCTCGTCGTGTCGGGCCGCGTGGTCAGCGTGGTCAGCGAGGCGGAAGGCAAGAAGCAGGACATCCCGCCGGGCGTCGGTATCGAGCTCGACCCGATGACGGGCGATCTCAAGAAGCGCTTCTACGCGCTGCTCGACGAGCTCGGCCTCAAAGATCTCGCGTCGCCGATCGAGCCCGAGGGTCTGCGCGGCACCGCGAGCCCGGATACCCAGCAGGTGGTATCCAACGTCCGCGGCTTGCTCGAGATGCTCACCGAGGCGCTGCAGCGGGTGAAGGAGCGCGACGAGGAGATCGGCAAGCTCAAGGATCAGATCCGAAAGCTCGAGCTGCAGCTAC
>JBBQFU010000018.1:0-49583 GCA_038322185.1 Haliangiales bacterium | reverse complement strand
CACGGACGGCCTCATCCACGCACTCTTGCTCGACGGCAGGGGTGGCGCGCGTGCGCTCGACTGGGACGGTGTCCGCAGCTGGACTCCCGACGACGGGGCACTGTGGATGAACCTGGACTATGCCGGCAAGGCCGCGGTCGACTGGATCGGCAGCGCGTCGGGCGTCGATGCCGTGTTTGCCGAAGCGTTGACCGATCCGGATCCCCGGCCCCGCGCGGTCGCTCACGGTGATGCGCTGCTGCTCATCATCCGCGGCATCAACAACAATCAGGGCGCCGCGCCCGAGGACATGATCTCCGTGCGCGCGTGGATCGAGCCGCGCCGGATCGTCACGCTCCGCCATCGTGCGTCGACATCGGTGCAGAAGATCGTGGCCGAGCTCGAGCTAGGCCGTGGCCCCCTCTCGGCAGCCGATCTGATGGTGACGCTCGTCGATCGGGTGATCGATCACGTCGTCGCGCGGGTCGACGTCCTCAACGACGCCGTCGCCGCGTGTGAAGACCAGGTGCTCGCGAACGAGCCCGGTGACCTGCGCGCCGCGCTGGCCGATCAGCGCCGCCGCGCGATCGCGCTCCGCCGGTTCCTCGCGCCGCAACGCGAGGCGCTGTCAAAGCTCGGTGCCGCGCAGGTGACCTGGCTCGATCAGAAGTATCGCGCGCGCCTCGCCGAGGTCGCCGATCACCTGGTGCGCACCGTGGAAGAGCTCGACGCCGCCCGCGAGCGTGCCGCGGTCACCCAGGAAGAGCTGTCGTCGCGCGTCGGCGAGGCCGCGAACCAGCGGCTCTACGTGCTCTCGATCATGACCGCGGTGTTCTTACCGCTCGGCTTCGTGTGCTCGCTGCTCGGGGTCAACATCGGCGGCGTACCGTTCCAGCGCGATGATCTGGCGTTCTGGGTCCTGTGCGCGCTGTTCGGGATCGGCGTCGCGCTCCAGCTGTGGCTGTTCAAGAAGCGCGGCTGGCTGTAACTCAGAACAGCGAGCAGCCGATGGCCTGCGACGACACGCCCGGCGTGCCCGCGTTGCCGAGGGACATGCCGCCCGCGCCGCCGGTGCCACCGATCAACATGGATGCCGGGATCGTGATCGATGCGCTGCCGACACACACGATCGCGGCCGACGCGCCGCCGCCACCGCCGCCGCCGTGACCGCCGATGCCGCCGGCACCGCCGTAGCCACCGACGCCACCCATGCCGCCGTCGTCTTGCTCGCTGCCGCCGCCGTACGGACCGCTGCCTGCCGGCGCGCCACGTAGACCGCCGCTGCCACCGTCGCCGCCCGCCCCACCCGCGCCACCCGCACCGGCCACGACCATCGAGCTCTTCAGCGTGACCGTGGAGTCGAGCGCGACGACGCCGAACGAGCCGCCACCGCCGGTGCCGCCCGTGCCGCCCGTGCCGCCGCAGCCAGCGCCGCCGCCACCACCGCCGGACGCGCCATAGGAATCGCAGTCGTCGTTGCCGCCGCCGCCACCACCGCCGCCACCGCCGCCGGTGCCGTTGCCGCCGCCGAGGCCGCCGCCGCCGGCAGCAGGCATGTAGATCACACCCATGAACACGCCGACGTCCGCACCGGGATCGCCGTTGGTGCCGGGATCGCCCGTCTGCCCCTCGAGGCCGGTACCGCCGGGCGTGCCGTTTTGACCGGCGCCCTGCGGGCCGGGCGTGCCGCCGCTGTTCGCGTTGTTGGTGCCGTCGTCGCCCTTGCTACCGTTGTTGTCACCGTGGCCCGCGTTGCCGCCCTTGCCGCCCGCAGCGCACGACGACAGACCGCCCGCGCCACCCGCCGGGCGACTGCATCCGCTGCAGAAGCCGCCCGAGTTCTCGCACCCTTTGATCCCGATCTTGCCGGCCTGGCCGTTCGCGCCTGGATCGCCATTGCCGCCGGGCGCACCAGCGCCGCCTGCGCCGGGAGCGATCGTGAGCTCGCGCAGCTCGATGCCCTGCGAGCTCTTGATCACGATCGCGTACGAGCTCTCACCCATCGCCGTAGCGTCCGCACTTCGGACAGTCAGACGATCGAGCGAAGCACCCGTCGGTAGGCCGTCGAAAATCACCGCCGGCGATGGGCCGCTGATCTCGGTGATGTTTCCGGGCGTGCGCATCCACGCGGTATCGAACCCGCCATAGATCGAGATCCCCGCGCGCATCGTGACGAGCTCCGAATACATGCCCGCGCGGACGAACACCGCGAGTGGCGGCGAGGCGGCTGTCGCCATCGTGATGCCCGCACCGATCGTGGCGAGCGGCGCGTCCTTGGTGCCTGCGGCCGTGTCGCTGCCGGTGGGCGCGACATAGATCGCTTCGCATGGCAGGTCGCCGCAGAACGGCGCGTCCTGGGTGACCGCAACCATCGCGGCATCAGGAGTGCCGGAGTTGCCGGACGCACATGCGCCAAGCACCGCCGCTAACCAGAGCGCCCTCATCTCGTCGAGTCTAGCTGAACCCGGCGTTCCTGCGTCGCGGAACCGATCACGTCCGCCGCGATGCGTCGATGGTGGGAGGCTCCCCGGCGAGACTATTGAGGTACATGGCCTGGGTTCCGTAGGCCAAAAACCGGCCCTCGTCGTCCCAGACCTCGCAGTCGCCGATGGCCCAGCCCCCCTTGGCGCGGCGCACCGTGACTGCGATGAGGACCCAGTCACGGGTCGTGTCGTCGATCGTGTAGACCGTGAGGTCGAGGCTCGGTGCGTAAAACCGGTACCCGCCCGGGCCGATCGCGCGGTGCAGCGCCGTCGGCATCGTGTCGATCAGCGGCGGCAGCGCGAGCCGATCGAAGCGGCCCTCCGCATCCCGTTGCGGCACCTTGTAGCGAAACCACCGGGCATAGCGCGCGGGCCCCGCCTCGAAGCCTGGCTGCCAGAACGGCTCGCCATCGGCCAGCCTGCACTCGAGCTGGTGATAGATGCGAAACCGCGAGTGCGGGTTGTTCGGCGCGTCATCGAGCACGTCGAGCGAATCGTCGAGCATCTTCACCGTGGTGGGGAACGAGACGCCGATCACGTCCGGTCCCTTGCGCTCGCGCACGAACGTCGCGACCAGCTCGAGCCCGGGCTGGCCGTCCTTCTCCTGCGCGTGCGTGACGATCACGCGGACCTGCGCCGTGTTGCCGCCGCGCCGGATCGAGTGCACATCGGCGATCAGCTTGCCCGGATGGATCGGCGACGCGAAGATCGTGGTCGCCGACGCGAGCCGCAGATCGACGAGGAACGCCTCCGCCGCGCGCAGCGCGCACGTCATCACCACGCCGCCCGACGGAAGCAGGTAGTCCCAGTGATCGGGCAGCGTCAGGTGAAACCGGCCCGGCACCGTCGGATCCGCGGTCACTGCGGTATCGGCCGCGAGGTCAGCAAACGACATCGAGCTAGAAGCGACCCGACCACGAGACCATCGAGCCACCGCGCGTCGGAATGATCCCGACCGGCGACTCCTCCGCCTCCTCCTTGTCGCCACGTACCACGCGATACGTCGCCAGGCCCAGGAGCGTGACGCCCACGCCAACCGATGCATAAGAGAGCCACGCCATCGTGCGCGACCGATCGTAGAGGTCGTTGTACTCCTCGAGTGACGTGGCGCGGTCCGCGTCATTCGAGGCAGAGCGTCCGATGAAGAAGAACGCGACCGCGCCCGACAGCGCGACACCGCCGCCTGCGAACAGCACGATCGTCAGCTTGTCGTTCGTTTTCTCGGTGCGATAGACCGTCTTGATCTGGAGCGTCGGTGCGTCGCGCGTCTCGATCGTCGCCGTGTCCTCTTTGACCTTCTCGCCGCGCGCGATCTTCTCGCACAGCTCGAGGTTCGGCTTCACGGCCTTCTTGATCCCCTCGTCGTCCGAGGTGTCGAGCAGCTTCTGGTAGTGCTCGGTGGCCGACTTGCAGTCATTGTTCAGTCGTTCGGACTGCGCGAGCGCGTAGAGCGTTCCCGGCACCGGATCGAGCGCGTACGACTTCTCCATCGACAACGCGGCCGCCTCGTACTGCTTGGCCTTGTACTCCTCGATACCGAGCTCGAACAGAGATCGGGCGAGGTCCTTTTTCGAGTCGGCGTGCGCGACGGGGGCCGCGCCGACGATCACGGCGCTGGCGGCAAGAATGGAGAATCGGATGTCCAATGGGTGTCCTTGGGAGGTGGGGCCTTGGGAGTCTCCTTGGGCGGCTCCTTCGGTTGCTTCACGACTGTGACAGGTGGCGGGCGCCTCGGCGGCGGGGTGCGCTTACCGGGCGACTTCTTGGGCGGTTCGTCGGCCGGCGGCGGAACGACGGCAGCGACGGGCGGCACGATTGGCGCGGTGACGGGTTCGTTGATTGGCGGCGGCGGCGGGGTCGCTGCGGGCGTGGTTGCCCCGGCAACCTCGTCGTTGGTGACCGGCGGAGGCATCGTCCGTGTCTCGGACATCTTCGTCGGTGGCTCATCGGCCGTGGGCGCAGGAGACGCTTCGGTGTGCGTGCCCTTCGCGTGTTGTATCGTCGTGATGCCGACGTAGCCACCGACGCCGAGCGCTGCCACGCCGAACAGGATCGCGAACACGCGGCCGCTCTTGGGCTTGAGCTGGGGATATTCTGGCAGGACGGGCGCGGAGGCCGCACGCGATACCACCGGTGCCGGCGGTTCGACCTGCGCCTGCATCTCGATCGACGGGCGCACGGCCGGCATCACCTCCGACAGCGGCATCATCGCGGGAAACGCCGAGGGTGGGGTGAGCAGCTGCGACTGCGCACTCTGGCCGGTGACCGACGCCGCGACGTGCTGCGCGAGCGTCACGCCATCTTCGATGGCCCTGTCCCAGCCCTCGACATCGTTCGCGAACATCGTGCGCATGTACTTGCTGAGCTGCTTGGGCGAGACCCACAGCCGGTGCTGCTGCAGAAATGGCTCGAGGTCGTGGAGCACAGCCTCGAGCGTTTGGTAGCGCTCCTCGCGGTTACGCGCGAGCATCTTCATCGCGATCGCTTCGAGGTCCGCCGGGTAGTCGCGCATCGACGCCGATGGCGGGGGCGCGTCGCGATGCACGATCGCCTCCATGATCTGGAAGTCGTTCTCACCAGCGAACGGGCGGCGGCCGACGGTGAGCTCGTAGAGGACGACACCGAGCGAAAAGATATCGCTGCGGCGATCGAGCGCCTGCCCGCGGCACTGCTCGGGAGCCATGTACGGGATCTTGCCCTTGAGGGTACCGGTCTGCGTCTGGTGCGCGCTGTTGGTCGCGCGGGCGATGCCAAAGTCGATCAGCTTAATCGCGCCGTCGTAGCTCACGAGAATGTTGCTCGTCGAGATATCGCGGTGAACGAGGCCGAGGTTGCGTCCGTCGGGACCGTTGCGATCGTGCGCGTGATCGAGCGCCGACGCGGTGGACTGAATGATCGAGAGCGCGATCGCGAGTGGCACCTGCTCGTTGCGCTTGCGTGCCGCGAACCGCATCGTGCGGACATCCTGACCGTGGACGAACTCCATGGCGAAGAACGGCGAACCCTCGTGCTCACCCACCTCGTAGACGTCGGCGATGTTGGGATGCTGGAGCGTCGCGGCGAGGCGAGCCTCGTCGAGGAACATCTGTACGAACTTCGGATCGTTGGCGACGGTCGGTAGGATCCGCTTGATGACGACGAGCTTCTCGAACCCCGCCTGGCCGCGCGCGCGGGCGAGATAGATCTCCGCCATGCCGCCCATCGCGAGCTTGCGAAGGATCTCGTACTTCCCGAGCATCGTTCCGCCCGGGAGATCGAACTGCGCTCGCGGCTGCGTGCTCAGTCCTGCCACTCTCTCAAGGTAACATGCTCCGCGCATCGACCGCGCTGCTCACGAGTGATGAACACACCTGCCTACCTCTGCCTCGCGCTCGTACTGACAGGGTGCAATCGCGAACCTCGCGAGTCGCCAGTACCCAAGGGCCCAATCGTCGCGGTGTCGGTCGATGACGGCACGCCACGACGGGTCACGATGCATCACAACACCGCCATCCCACTGGCCTCGGTGGTCGCAGCGCCGATGGCAGCATGGCTCGAGGTCCGCGCCGACACCGCTGACGACCGCACCATCGAGCTCAACCCCAAGGCCGCGGGAGAGATCCGGCTCTACGTCGACCAGGACCGCCCGGCCATTGGTGTATTTCCTGCCGTCACGTTGGATATGTCGCCCGAGATCGCCGCGATTGCTCGTCAGCCGACGGACTCGCTCCCGGGCATCGTGACGGTGGCGGTTATCACGAAGCGGACTGTTCTGCCGACCCTCGTTGTCGAGGTTGCGGGGGTGGCCCACACCATCGCGGGCGAGGCGCTGCGACGATTGCCAGCAATTCGCGAACGGCACATCCAGGGGCACTCGCTCACCGAAGTGACCAAGCTCGCGTCGGATCGCCCGGTGGTATCGGTGACCATCGTCGGCGCGGACACCTTCTCGCTCGATAGCCTCGATCCCACGCGGCTCTACGTGGTCAAGCTCAACCACCGGGGCGAGTACGTGTTTCGGGTATGGGACCGTGGCTCTCGCACACCGCTCCGAGAGGTTCGGCGCGTGGCGAAGATCGTGATTCCGTGAGAGCCTGGTATCGAGATGCTTCGGGGGCTGATCGCTGTTTCGGCATGTCTGACGCTGCTGCCCACGTGCGATAGCCGGACCTGCGGCGACGGCACGCTGCGGCACGGCGATACATGCGTGCTCGTTGATCCGTACGATACGATTGCGCCGAAAGTCGCCGTCGACCCGCCGCGCTATACGCGCGAGGTTGCCACCGTGCGACTCAAGAGCGACGAGCCGGCCACCATCTACTACACGATCGACGGAACGTCGCCGACGCTCGACAGTCCGCACGAGGACGATCAAGTACTGATCCCCGACGTGCCCGACAATGCACAGCTGAGGTTCTTCGCGATCGACCTCAACGGCAACCAGAGCATCGAGGAGCTGCGCGTCTGGATCATCGACCGCGAAGGTCCTGGGGCGCCGCTGGACTTCGCGCTCGCGTTTGCCGATCCGCAGCGCACCGTGCAGTGGACTCCGCCGCCCGATCCACGGCCCGGCGGTGTGCTCATCGCGCGCGTGGAGGGACAGATCACGTCGCCACCCGTCGCCGGGCGCGAGTACGCGGTAGGCGACACGCTGAGCCCCGGCGTCACCATCGTCGCGGCCTCGGGACCCGAGAGCACCACGCTGCAGATGTTCTCCGAGAGCAAGGCGGCGACGCCGGGCCTCGTGCGTTACGCCGCATGGGCGTACGACGACCTGTTCAACTACGGCCCACCCGCCGGCGACTACACCATCGTCCCGATGCCGGTACAGACGGCAACGCTGCACGTCGATGCCGCCACCGGAACCGTCACGGTATCACCCGCGGCGTCGCACACCGCGATCACCGGAACCGCCACGTTCGCTGCGGGCACGCTCACGGTCGACGTGACGATGCGCAACGATACGACTCGCGTGATCTACGCGCCGCACATGATCCTGACGAGCGCGTTGCCGACGGGCATCGCATGGACCAACCCGAGCGGCGCGATCGGCATGCCGGGTACGCCTTACGGCGCGTTCGGTGGCGCGATCGCTCCCGCGACCACGGCGAGCGCATCGTGGGCTTTCAGCGGTGCGACCGGCACAACGACGCTCGATCTGTCCGTCGAGATCAAGAACGGCCCCGTGGTCATGGCGAGCACCTGGGACTACGACTCGCTGACGGGCGGCTCGGTCGTCAATGCCGAGCTAGGTGGCGAGGTCATCCGGCTCAGTGCAGCGCCGACCGGCCCCGGCGGCGGCTCCATGACGACGACCGGCGGCATCACGCCCGACGGCCACTTGATCGTCGGCAATCGGACCTCGGGTACTGTGAGCAGCTACGACATCCAGACCGGCGGGCGCGTCGTCACGACGACGTTGCGCCCGCAAAAAGCGTTCACGCCCCGCGTGATTCTCGATCGCAGCGGGACAGCTGTCTACGCACTGGTCGCTGACGGCCACCCCAACAACATCTATGGCAACAGCGGCGCCTCGACCACGAAGACCGAGCTCGTGCGGCTCGACGCTGCCACGCTCACCGTGAGCGGCCGCCTCGATCTCGGCGAGACGCGCACGCGCAACATGGATATCTCGCCGGACGGGCGCACACTCGTGGTCTCGTCGGGCACCGCGGCGAAGGGCGTGTTCGTGGTCGATCTGTCGACGTTCACGATCAAGACCACGATCCTGCCGGAGTTCAAGCCGCAGTCCGCGCTCTACGCACCCTCTCTCGAAGGCCAACCATCGGTCGTGGTCATCGGCGAGTCCGTTGCGATCTACACGCTCGATGGCACGAAGGTCAGCCAGTATCCGGTCGCCGGTGTCTCGGGCAAGGTGCTCGCTGCCGCGCTCGGCGCGAATGGCAAGCTGTGGGTCGCGCGCAGGAACGAGATCGTCACCGTCGAGCTATCCAATGGCACGAGTGCGATCGTGCCGCTCCTCGATGGGTGGAGCGTGGCGATCCACGGGGGCACGATCTACGTCAACGGGACCACGAGTAACACGATCGACGTCATCGACGATGCTGGCACCGTGCTGAAGACACTCACCGGCTTCTATTCGGTCGACAGTCACTGGATCGGCAGGAGCCCGTTCTGATGATGCGCGTGTTCACATTGCTCGCGATCGTCGCGACGCTGCCGAGCTGCAAGGACGTGCAGTGCGGTGAGGGCACCTTCGCGTCGGGTGACGAGTGCATCGGCCACGATCCGAACGACCACACCGCCCCGGTCGTCACGGTAACGCCGCTGGGCGGCCGCTCGCGGGCACCGTTGCCGGCGTTCGTCACGCTCGAGACCGACGAGCTTGCGCGGATCGTCTACACGACCGATGGTAGCGATCCCGATCCGGCGAGTGCCAGCGCGGAGCGCAACCCGGTGACGGTCATCGACATCAGCCAGGGCACCACGGTGAAGTTTCTGGCGATCGATGCCGCGGGCAACGCAAGCGCGATCGAGACCGCCACCTACGAGAGCGATGTCATCGCGCCACCGTCGGTGACCGGCATGACCGTGACCGTTGCTGGCACGGCTGCGATGGTGACGTGGACCAATCCAAGTGGCGGTGACTACGCCGGAACGGTGCTCGCACGCGTCGCCGACGTCGTCGACGTGTCGCCGCCGGTCGGCATGATGGTCTCGGGCCCGATGATGCTGTCGCCCTCGGTGCAGGTTCTCGCGGTCGGCACCGGTGGCTCGTTCGTCGATCCCGACCGCCCCGCAGGACCGGTGCGCTACGTCGCGTGGACATACGATGACCTCGGCAACTACAGCCGACCTGCCGCTGCGAGCAGCGAGATCGCGCTTGGTGCGCTGACGGCCAAGTTGACCTACGTCGTCGATACCAACACCCTCACGGTGACGCAGGCGCCGGCGAATCTGAGTCTTGCCGGATCGATGCCGATGCTGAGCGGCACGAATCTCACGATTAACCTATCGGTGACGAACCTGAGCGCGAAGTTCTTCCAGAACCCCAAGGTCGAGGTCACTGCGGTCACCAACGCAGCGTTCGCGAACTCGAACGGAATAGCCGATACCTTTCCCTTCCGCACACTCGGGCCGAACATGCTCGCACCCACGGCGACAGTCGTGCGTGACCTCGCGTTCACCGGTGCTGCCGCCGGCACCACCATCACGATCGATCTGACGTTCGCCCATCACCCATCCCTGCTATGGACGTATCGCTATGGCGAGCAGAACTTCGTCGACCTCGGGTCGAGCGCCCTGATCACGCCGGCGCTCACGCTCACGGCGCGCGGTCCAAACGATCGCGTGCGTGGCCGCATCAAGCAGCCGGTGTTCATCGGTGGCCGCTACCTCGACCTGCCCACGTCGCACGGCGTCGTCGAGCGCTTCGATCTGGTGACGCGCACGAGCGTACAGAAGGGCTTCATTTCATTCTCCGAGAAGGCCGTCCTCCAGAGCTTGATCCCGACGGGTCCGGAGATGATCGGCATCGTCAAGAAGGCGGGCCGCCGCGACTCCGGTGCGGTCGAGATCGTGCGGCTGGACGAGAGCCTCAAAGTGACCGGCCGGGTCGAGACACCGTTCGTGGACGATCAGGGGTTCAGCCGGCCCGCCCTTTCACCGGATGGGAGCACGATCGCGGCGCCGGTCTCCGGCGGCATCATGATGATCGATATCGCGACTCTCTCCGTGATCGACGCGGTACCGCTCACGCCGCAGCCCGATCTCGTCGCGACCGATCTGATGGGGAGCATCCGGTCGATCACGTTCTTCAATAACGGCAACGGCATGCTCGTGCTCGGCCGCCGCCTTGGTGAGATCGCGATCCTGAAGAAGTCAGGGGCGACCTGGACCAAGACACGGGTGGTCGACCCCACGCCGAACACGAAGGTGTTTGGCGCGCAGACGATGCCGGACGGCAAGATCTGGATAGCGATGAGCCCAGGCCTGCGGGTGTTCGACCCCGCGAACGACTCGATCACACCGCTACCTGGCTACCCGAATCCGCCGGCCGGCGTGGCGCTCATCGAGGGGCAGATCTGGGTGATGCGCCAGGACCGCCTGAATATCGACCAGGTCAACGCGACCGGCGCGGTCCAGCGCACCATCACGGTTCCGGCGCTCAACGGGTTCTACGGCCACTGGCTCTCGGTCGCCAAGTAATCGGAACGCGCTCACGCGGGCACGGCAAGGCGTAGCGTGCGCGCGAGTCGCTCGAGCTCGGCCGCCGATCGACCTGCAACCGCATCGCCGGTCTTCGCGCGCACGCGCAGCTGCGGCAGCCGCTCGAGCAGACGGAACGTGGTGTTCTGTGCGAACCACAGATCGACCGGCGTCTTCATCCGCGATGCGACCTCCGCAGCACGCGCGACAATCTCGAGCGCGCTCGGCTCGAGCTCCGGTGCCGACGCGAGGCTATCGATGAGCCGGCGCAAACCTTCACTCGCAGCGAGCGCGATCTCCGGCGTGTCGAGGCTGACCTTGACCTCGGCAGCCTCGATCAGCTGCTGGCGCAGCGCCGCGAAGCTCGCGACGTCGGCACCGAGGTTTTGCAGCACGCGGCGGCGCAGTGCGGCCTCGGCGATCGTGTGGAGCGACTCGGGTACCGGCAGCTCGTGGCCGACCAGCCAGCGGATCAGCGGCGCGTGAAGATCGTAGTTCTCTGCCAGCTCGCGCTCCGCCGACCGGATCGCGTCGCCGAGCACGGCGGCGATCACGCGCTCGCGACTACCCGGGAGCAGCGCACCGAGCGACAGATGCGCGCCCGGAAAGTGGCGGTCGATCGCGCGCTGCGCCGCGAATACGTCGCCAGTCTCGAGCGAGTCGCGCAGCTCGGTGCGGGTCGCTGCCCACTCGTTCGGATCCGGCGGCGTGCGCACACCGCCGGTCACGTGTTGCTCGCCGAGATGCAGGCCTGCGAAGCACATCACCGTCGCAGCCTCGGTGAGGTTCGAGCGAACTTTCACGGTCGCAGCGACCATGCGCGCGCGTCCGCTCTTGCGCTCGAGCCAGTCGATGAACTCGACCTTGAATCCGTCCACCTCCTCGACATGTCGGTCGGCGCCGGCCTGCTGAGGGCCACCCGCGTCGACCAGCGCATGCACCGCGACGTGCGCGCAGACCTTCGCGGGATCGATGCGCGCGGGCCGCACGCGCTGCTGCCAGACGCGCCGGCCATCGCCCTCGTCGGCGAGGTTCGAGTGCGCGAGCGCAAGACGCTCGACAAACTCCGGCTCGACCGCGGTACCGCGCACGGTCGCGATCAGCTCGGCGACGCGCGCCGCGTACTGGATGCACTGCACGGTCTCGATGCCCGACAGGTCATCGAAGAACCAGCCGCAGCTCGTGTACATGAGCATCGCGTGGCGAGCCATCTCCATGAGCGACAGCACGCGCACACGATCCTCGGGCGAGAGCTGCGCCTTCGCGTGCGCGGCAAGGAACTCCTCGCGCGCCGCTTCACCGCCGAGCAGCACGTGCACGTACGCATCGCGCGCCGCCCACGGATCCTTCAGCAGCCCACCCGCCGACTCGAGCGTCGCGTAGGCCTGCTCGCGCAACCAGTCGAGCGCGTCGCGCAGCGGCTTACGCCACTTCTGATTCCAGCCCGGCCGACCGCCGCTGTTGCAGCCGCAGTCCTCGCGCCAGCGCTCCACGCCATGTGCGCAGCTCCAGCTCGAATCCTCTCGCAGCTGGCACTCCCACGTCGCCGGGACCTTGATCCGGAACTCGGCATAGTTGGTCAGCCGCGTGCCGTGCCAGCCCTGCTCGACCTGTGACAGCGCCCACGCGAGCGCCATATCGCCGTAGCGATGATGGTGGCCGTAGGTCTCGCCGTCGGTGGCGATGTGACACAGCGTCGGCGCGCCGCCCTCGACGGAGCCGCGGTTCGTCATGCGCGCGATGATGTGATGACCGTCGGAGAGCAGCCGCTCGAACGCGACCGCCTGCGCGGTCGAGCCGTCGTAGAAGTACAGATCGATCGTCTTGCCCGACGGCAGCTTGTAGAGATACACGCGGCCCGGATCGACCGCGCTCGTGCGCCACTCGCCACCCGGCGGACGCCACGCCTTGGCCTGATGCGGCGCGAGCACGGTGAACAGGATCCCCTGCGCGGCGAGCGCCTCGAGCGTCTGCGTGTCGACCGCACACTCGGGCAGCCACATGCCTTCGGGCATGCGACCGAAGCGGCGCTTGAAGTCAGCGATGCCCCAAGACACCTGCGTCGCGCGATCACGCGCCGACGCGAGCGGCATGATCATGTGGTTGTAAGCCTGCGCCATCGCAGAGCCGTGGCCACTGAAGCGCTTCACGCTGTCGCGATCCGCCTGCACCAGCGCGGCGTGAACATCGGGCGCCTTCGCCTCGAGCCACGACATCAGTGTCGGCCCGATGTTGAAGCTCATGCGCTGATAGTTGTCGACGATCTGGATGATCTGGCCCTGGCCATCGATCACCCGCGCCGCCACATTGGGCCGATAGCACTCGGCCGTGATGCGCTCGTTCCAATCGCGATACGGATGCGCGCTGGGCTGGGGCTCGATTGCCTCGAGCCACGGATTCTCACGGGGCGGCTGGTAGAAGTGCCCGTGAATGCATACCCACTTCTCGCTCACGTCGCCGCGAATAGTACGATGCCCAGCGGCGGCACTGTGACGATCAGCGACTGATCGTAGCCACGGCAGCCTACCGAGTCGCTGTGCAGCCCACCCTGGTTGCCGATGCCGCTCCCACCGTAGAGATCCGCGTCGGAGTTGAGAATCTCCTTCCAGAACCCTGCCCGTGGCACCCCGATGCGATAGCCCTCACGCGGGACTGGCGTGAAGTTCGCGATCGCGAGCACCGGCAGGTCGTCGCCTTCGCCGGTGCGCGCGAACGCCACGATGCTGGCCTCGGAGTCGTCACCGACGAGCCACGTGAAGCCGACGGGGTCGCAATCCCCGACGTGGAGCGCGCGATGCGTCTTGTAGGCACCATTGAGGTCGCCGACCCACCGCGCGATGCCCGCGTGCGCAGGATGCGCGCCCACGGCCCAGTCGAGCTGCGTGTCGTGATCCCACTCGCCCCACACGCCGATCTCGCCGCCCATGAACATCAGCTTCTTGCCGGGCAGCGCCCACTGATAGCCGTAGAGCAGGCGAAGCGATGCGTACTTCTGCCACGGGTCGCCGGGCATCTTGCCGATGAGCGAGCCTTTGCCGTGGACGACCTCGTCGTGAGACAGCGGCATCACGTAGTTTTCGCTGTTGTGATAGATGGGCCGGAACGTGATGTCGTTGTAGTGGAACCGGCGATGGATCGGCTCGCGCTCGAGGAACTTGAGCGTGTCGTGCATCCAGCCGAGGTCCCACTTGTACCCAAAGCCGAGGCCGCCGCCCTCGGGAGGCTTTGACACCCCGCCCCACGCCGTCGACTCCTCGGCGATCGTCTGCACGTCGGGGAACTGCGTGTAGACCGCGTGGTTGAACGCCTGCAGGAACGAGATGGCATCGCGATCGTGGTTGCTGCCGTCCTCGTTCGGCACCCACTCGCCCGGCTTGCGCGAGTAGTCGCGATACAGCATCGACGCGACGCCATCCACGCGCAGACCGTCGATGTGATAGCGGTCGAGCCAGCTGATCGCGCTCGAGATCAAGAACGCGCGCACCTCGTGGCGGGCGTAGTTGAAGATGTTGCTCGTCCAGTCGGGATGAAACCCGCGCCGCGGATCGGCGTGCTCGAACAGGTGCGTTCCGTCGAAGTAGCCGAGGCCGTGCGCGTCGGTGGGGAAGTGCGCGGGCACCCAGTCGACGATCACGCCGATGCCGTGCTGGTGCAGCTCGTCGACCATCGCCATGAAGTCGTCGGGCGCGCCGTACCGCGTGGTCGGCGCGAAGTAGCCGGTGACCTGGTAGCCCCACGAGCCATAAAACGGATGCTCCATCACCGGCATCAGCTCGACGTGCGTGAACCCGAGCGTCTTGCAGTGCTGCGCGAGCTGCGTCCCGATCTCGCGATAGCCGAGCACGTCGTTGTGATTGCGCCGCCAGCTGCCGAGGTGCACCTCGTAGATCGACACCGGCGCATTGCGCGCGCACCGCGCACCACGCATCTGCATCCACTCCGCGTCGCCCCACTTGTGCTGCGCGTGCCAGATGATCGAAGCGGTCGCCGGCGGGTGCTCGGCGCGATTGGCGAACGGGTCAGCCTTCTCGAGCGCGTTGCCATCGGGACCGACGATCGCGAACTTGTAGCGCGTGCCGTGGCCCACGCCCTTGATCACGCCCTCCCAGATGCCGCTCGACTCACGCGCCGTGAGCTTGTCGGAGCCATGCACCCAGCCATTCCAGTCGCCAATGACGCTGACGTCGCGCGCACTCGGCGCCCACACGGCGAAGTACGTACCGCCTTGGACAGGATGCGCGCCTAGCTTCTCGTAGAGCCGGTAGTGCGTGCCTTGGTTGAACAGGAACAGGTCGTCCGAGGTCAGGAGGCTCACAGCGAGCGGAGAATAGCTGCCGAGGTCCGGAGCACAAGCAAACCCGTGTTGCTAAAGGCAACGCCGGGCGTGAGGCTCCAATTAACGAGGTGGAGCTACTTCACCCGCTTGAGCATGACGGTGAGCGGCTTGTCGTTGCGCTCGAGCACGACTTTCACTGGCTCCCCATCCGGGCGCTCGTACTCCATGCGTCGGTGGGCTACGTAGCTCTCGTAACGACCGATCTGTTGGTTGTCGACGCTGACGATCACGTCTCCCGCGAGGATCCCGGCACGCGCCGCAATGCTGCCTGGTTCGACGGCCTTCACCAGCACTTCATCGAACTGATCCTCGAGCGTGAGGCCCACAGTCGAACGACCGTTACCGTCATCGTCATTCTTGGTGCGAGTGCGCTTCGTCGCCGTGAGCGCGACCTGGACCACCTGCCCCGCGGCGACGTCGACTTGTTTCCACGCGTTCCGGTTCTCGCCATAACAGCCGATCATGTTGCTACCGACGGGAACGCGCTCGATCCGGAAGGTCCCCCGCTCATCGGACGTCGCCTGCTGGCGTGGCGTGTCGAACGAAGACTGCTCCATCCGTTGCAAGGCGCTGACGCAATGCATGCCGGCGATCGGCGCGCCGTTGTCGTCGACGATGGTGCCGGTGAGCGTACCTACCTCGCCGATCTCGAGCTTCACCGCGCGGATATTCCCGGCAGCGACGTCGACACCCACGGTGTCGCTCTCGGCACCCGCCGTCGCGGTGATCTGATAGCGACCGGCGACGAGGTTGCGCAGCTGGAACGTGGTGCCCGTGACCGTGGCGCTGATCGTACGATCACGCCCGTATCGATTGTCGGTGCGACGCGCGACTACGTTCGGCGTGCCCGTGAAGTTGACCAGCGTGCCGTCGATGCCACCGCCCTCGAGCATCTTCAGCACGACGTTCGTCTGTCCCGCGGCGACGTTCTCCGCGCGTGCCTCGCCCCGCGGCGACACCGCCTGCACGATATACGTGCCCGCCGGCAGGTCGGGAATCGTGAACGCGCCGTCCTGATCCGAGCTCGCCGACGGAACGCGAAACCAACCCTCGTCCTTGGGATCGGCCGTGACCTTCGCATCGGCGACAACCTTGCCCGCCGCGTCGGTGACGCGCCCAGTGATCGCGAGCCGCTCGTACTTGATTCTCACGCGCACGCCGGTGATGTGCGTGCCGCCGACCTTCACCGTGACAGGCGGATGGCGCTTGCCGGTCGCTGGCGGATACACGAGCGGCGACTGGTCGCGCTGACGAACCTCGTAGAGGTAGTCGCCCCCGCCTGACAGCGCCTGCGCGGTGAACGATCCATCGTCCGCGGTCGTTGCCGAGCCGAAGTCGCGGCCGCCTCGCAGCGAGAACGACAGGAACACGCCGGCGACGGGCGCATCGTTCTGGTCGACGACAACGCCCGCGATCGAGCCCGCCAGATCGAGCTCGAGGTCCACGCCTGTCTTGGCGTCCCCGGCCACCACCGTGATGGACTGGCCCGTCGCGAACGCGCCGACGCGATTCGACTGCGCGTACATCGTGTAGGTCCCCGGCTCGACGTTGCGGAGCAGGTATCCGCCATCCGCCTCCGACAGCTCGTTGAACTGGCTGTCATCGCTCTGTGCTCGCACGGTGGCGCCGTCGACGGGCTTGCCTCCCTGCGCGATCCGTCCCGCGATCGTCGCGACGCCGTCGGCCTCGAGGACGATGCCGGTCACGTCAGCGGTGGCGACGGTCACCTTCGCCGCCTCGCGCCGGTCGCGCGACAGCATCGGCGTGTACTCGCCCGGTAGCACGTGACTGATGACGAACGACCCGTCCTCTTGTGACATCGCGACTGGAGGACGCATCGAGTTGGGCTTCTGCTCGCGCGACACCAGATAGACCTGCCTCGCGGCGGCAGGCTTGCCACTGCCGCGCTCGATCACCGTGCCCGAGACCGAGAGTGCTGCCGCCACCTCGATCACGATCTCCTGGGGCGCTGCCCCGATCTCGACAACCCCATCGACCGGCCCCCTCGTCGTGAGTCCCTCGGCGACGGCGGTCAGCAGCAGCCGGCCAGGCGCGGCAGCGTCGAACTGAAACTTGCCGTCGGCGTCGGTGGCTGTCGATTGCGGTGTCTCACCGCTCCGCGGGTCTCCCGAGCGCAGCTCGACCATCGCGCCCTCGACGGCGGACTTGTCGCTCGCGCGCACCACGCGCCCGATCACGCTGGCGCCCGGGCTGAGCCGGAAGTCGCGCCGTGTGCGCCCGAAGACATTCGCGCGCTCGGTCACGGCGGCGTAGCCGTCGGCGCTCACGATCACACCCGCACCGCCGGCGGGCAGACACACCTCGTACGCGCCGCTGTCGTCGGCTTCGACCGCGACTTTCGTCGGCGTCGAGCCGTCGCTCCGCGTGATCAGCGCGCCGCCGATCGGCCCACCGGCCATGTCGTAGACCGTGCCGTGGATCGAGGTGGTGCACGCGTGCACGACGAGCCGGAGCTGATCCGATGCGGGGCGAATGCCGGGGTCACGCAGATCGACGCGCAGGTACGCGGCGGTGAGCTTCGGTGCCTCCGCGGTGACCACGTACATCGAGGCGGGCTGCGGGCCGAAGTCGAAGCGCCCCGCCTCGTCGGTGACCTTGCTCGGCCACGGCACGAGGCCGGCCGCCGAATACATGCTCGCGAGCCGGACCGTCGCTCCGCGCAGCGGCGCGCGATCCTCACCGATGACAACGCCCGCGATCCGCCGGCCCTTCGCGCCGGCTTGACCGAACCAGCGCGGCACCCCGGTGTTCGGATCCTTCGCGCCGGCCCGCTGCACGGCGAACGACGATCCGCTGCCCGTGCGCTGCCCCGCCGATGACGTCGTGCCCGGCTGCTCGCCGCCGCGCCACCACCAGACGCCGAGCAACATCACCGCGAGCGCGACGATGGCGGCGGTCCACTTGCCCTTGTTCGACACGCGGGCATCCTAACGAAAACGGCGCCTGTGAAGGCGCCGAATCCCGAGCCGCGGTCGGTCTCTACTACTGGTCCGCGCTCTTGAGCGAGAACGATCCTGCTGCGTAGCCGTGCACGCCGATGTAGAGCGTGCCGTTGCTCGTCGCGGTGTACGTCACCGTCTCGTTGCCCGACGTGGTGTAGCCGCGGTTGAGATAGCTCGACGTGGTCGGCTCGCCACCGAACTGGATGTAGAGGTCGATGTCGCTCGGCGCGGTCGTGCGGATCACGACCTTCTTTCCAGCCGGCATCACGAGCGGGAACACCTTCATCTGGCCCTGCGTGACCGAGCCATTCGTGTTCACGTGCGCGAACGTCGCGGGTGGCGGAGTCACCGTACCGCCGCCGGTACCCTCGGTGTACTTGACGTTGAGCTGGAAGTTGCTCGATGCCGCGTAGCCGTTGACACCGACGTAGACCACGGCGGGACCGACGATCGAGCACTCCTCGGAAGAGCCATCACGATACGGACGGCAATCGTAGGCCGACGCCGTCGGGGCCGAGCCCTTGCGGACGTAGAGGTCGGCATCGTTGTCACCGGTCAACACCGCCGTGAGCGTGGTGCCCGCGGCGACGTTGTACGGGCCGTACTGCTTCCACGCGCTCTTCACGACCGTGCCGGTCTCGTTGACGTTCTTGACCGTGCCGGTGGTGCCACCGCCGCCGGGCTCCGCCATCGACATGTCGTAGATCATCTTGACGTTCGCGTAGGTGACCTTGCCACCGGCGACGCTCGTCGAGCCGACGCGGATCGGCAGCCACACGAAGTCCGGGTGCTGCTTCTTCGACGTGCCGAGCCACTCGCCGCCGATGATCTTGCCGTTCGCGTCGACCTCGAGGATGTAGTCGTAGCGATCGTGGTGGGTGTACGTGTTGATCGTCGAGCCGAGGTGACCGTCGGTGCTCGCGGACGACTCCGCGATGTAGTCGACCTCCATGTGCGTCTTGTAGAGCTTCGCCGCGTTCGCGTTGAAGACGTAGGTGGTCGGGAGCGAGCCGCCCGCGGTGATCTTGAGCGCGTAGTCGCTCGTCGCTGCGTAGCCGCTGACGGCCACGAACACCTGGCTCGCGCCGGCCGGCGCAGTGAGCGTGCAGGTCTCGGCCGTGGTGCCGTCGTACGGGCGGCAGTCGTAGGCCGCCGTCGTGGGCGCGCCGCCGAACTTCACGTAGAGGTCCGCGTCGCCGGTGCCGGTCATCGCGACCGTGACCGACTGCCCCGCGGTCACCGGGAAGCTACCGACCTGCGTGAACGCGTCCTTGACGACGGTGCCACTGCGGTCGGTCGTGGTGCCGCCCTCGGCCACAACGCCGATCGCCTTGTTGGCGTCGAGCGCGCTGATCTCGTCCATCGCGGTGATGCGATAGCCACGGAGGGGCTGGTTCCAGACCTCGCCGTCCCACGTACGGTCGTACACGAACGACTCGCCCTGCTTGCCGAGGTAGTTCGTCATCAGCACGTGGAACGTGCCCGGGTTGGTGTCCTTGCAGTTCGCGCTCGCGCCGTTCGGGCGGCCGTACTTGTCGAACGTGATCTCGTTCTGGCTGTCGAGCCCGTCGCAGCGCAGCGAGACGAACTTGGTCTCGGTGCGATCGTGCACGAGCGTCAGCAGCGCCTTGATGTCCTGGATCTTGAACTCGACGCCGTTGTGCGTGACCGGGCGCTTTGGCTCGGGGAGCATGATCGCGAGAGGCGCCCACGCGTGGCAGATGCCCCACCACGTCGGGATGCAGCGGCCGCTGGTGGCGCCTTCGCGCTTCGCGCACGACTCGCCGATCATGCTGTTGCAGTTCGCGTCGGTGGTGCACGCGGTGCGCGATGCCTGCGCGTCGATGCCGTGGTACTTCGAGACCGCGTTCTCGACGCCCGTCACGCCAAATGCGTCGCCATACTTCGCGGACGGCGACTTGGTCGTCGAGCCGGCCCACTTGTGATTGATGCTGTCCTGATAGACGGGCCAGTAGTTGCCGGCCCACGGAATGTTGGTTGCCTCGCCCGTGCGCGGCAGCTCGCCGACCCGGTACTCGAGGCTCGAGTTGAACAGCGCCGGGTTATCGGCGGAGCCCCACGCTTCGGCCTTGCCGTCGGGCCCACCCTTCACGTCGCTCACGTCGGGCTTGTCGTCACCGCCATCTACACAACCGGTGACGAGGCTTACGCCCGCTACACAGCCAACCATCCAGTTCGAAATCTTCATTGCTAGGCTCGCTTCCTTATTCCTGCGCGCCGCCTGTTCACGCGCCGTGCCGCCGATGCACGACCTGCGCAACGGTGCAAACACTCGTCTGCACTGGGCGTCAAGAATCGGACGTCGCAGAGGACAACGAACCACTGGCTAGTCCGGTAGCCGGGACAGCGACTCCCACGTCTCGGTAAATCAGCCTCTCCGGCGGGATCGTGGCCGGAGGGCGTGTTCTTCACGGCTTTTCGGCCCTTGAAGCGATCTGGTGGTGAACGTAGATTCGGCCGCCCTTATGGGGATTGCAGACCTTTTCCGCCCCAAGCACCGCCACAGCAACGTCCGGATCCGCACCGAGGCCGTCAAGGCCATGACCGCGGACGATGCTGACCTCGTCAAAGTTGCTCGAACCGACAGTGATATCGGTGTGCGCCGAATCGCTATCGAGAAGATCGCCGAAGCTCCCGTGCTCGCGGATATCGCCGCAGCCGAGTCCGAACGTAGCCTGCGCGATTTCGCAGGCGAGCGTGCGGCTCAGCTGTGGAAGTCCAAGGCGTGCGGAAGTGATGAAGACGCCGCGAACAACGCGCTGTCCGGGCTGCTCAAGCTCGGTGACCAGTACGCGCTGATCGATGTCGCCGTGAAGGCGCAGAACGCGACCGTCAAGAAGCGCGCGTTCGGAGAGCTGCGCGATCCGCGTGCGCTCGCCGAGCTGGCCAAGGGCGACGGTCCTCAGGACCTGCGGCTGGCTGCGATCGCACGCATCGATGATGGCGACGTGCTGCGTGCCGTTGCGATCGATACGACCGCGAAGGAGATCGGGCTCGCTGCCGTCGAGAAGCTCGACGACAAGGACCGGCTCGACAACATCGCAGCGAAGGCCAAGAACAAGGCCGTGCGCAACCGTGCGCGCAAGATCGTCCAGGAGATCGCGGACGCCGAGAAGGCCAAGAAGACGTCCGTCGTCCCCGACGACGTGAAGCGTCGCCGCGCCGAGAAGGCCCAGCTCGTCCGCGAGATCGAAGCTCTCGTCGATACGTTCGACTTCGAGAAGCACGCTGCAAAGGTCAAGGCTTCGGCCGAGGCGTTCGCTGCCCTGCCCACCGAAGACGGCGACGAGCGCTTCACCAAGGCCGTCGATCGGTTCTGGAAGCGCAAGCAAGTGTTCGAGCAGCAGGCTCGCTCCGCCGACGAGCTGCGCGCAATCGAGCGCGAGGCTCAGCGCGAGAAAGACCGTGCCGCCGCCGAACGTGCCGCTGCGGAGGCTCCGAAGGCGCCTGCCGCGGAGGCCCCTGCACCGGTCGAGGCCGCCGATGATCCTGCGCGGATCGCCCGCGAGGCCGAGGCCAAGGCTCGTAATGAGGAGCGCGACCGGCGCCGGGCCGAGGACGACACGCGTCGTGCCGCCGAGCAGGCCGAGCGCGAGGCCAAGCGGAAGGAATTCGCCGAGCGCGGTGTCGCGATCGCGTCCGCCCTTACCGCGATGATCGAGGACATGGAGAAGCTCGCCGCCGAGGGCAGCAAGGACGAGCGCTCGATCGATCGCCTGCTCCAGCAAGCCGGTCGCTCGTTCGAGCAGATCGGGAAGGCCGCGCCCGAGCAGCGCGATGCACTGTCCGACCGCTACACCGCTGCGCGCGGCAAGTTGGTCGTGCGTGCGTCCGAGCTGCGCGAGAAGGAAGACTGGGCGCGATTCCAGAACGTGCCGAAGGCCGATGCACTCATCGCAACGGCCAAGGAGATGGCGGCCGAGCCGCCGTCGCAGGATCTCGGCAATCGCCTTCGTCAGCTGCAGGCCCTCTGGAAAGAGGTCGGCCCGATGCCGCAGAGCCGCAGCAAAGTGCTGTGGGACGAGTTCAAGAAGGTCTGCGACGAGATCTACGACAAGGTGAAGGGCTTCCGCGCCGTCGAGGACGAGAAGTTCGGCGATGTCGCGAAGGCCAAGGAAGCCCTGATCGCGGAGGCCGAGGCACTCTCCGATGCCGAGGTCACGCCCCAGACAGCCAACGCCCTCAAGGCGCTGCAGGCCCGCTGGAAGGAGTCCGGTCACCTGCCGCGTCGCCAAGGCGACGACCTGTGGAAGCGGTTCCGCGCCGCGTGTGACAAGTTCTTCGCGCGTCGTCAACCGATGCTCGATGCCGAGCTGGCCGAACAGGGCCAGAACCTCGCTCGCAAGCACGAGCTGATCGCTCGCGCGCACAAGATCGCTGCCAGCGCGCCCGGCGACGGCGGCTGGGGCAAGGCGATCGGGCAGATCAAGGATCTGCAGGCCGAGTGGAAAGAGATCGGGTTCGTCCCGCGTCGCGATGCCGATGCCGTGTACGCCGCATTCCGTGCCGCCTGTGACTCGCTGTTCGCGAAGCGTGACGAATCGCGTGATGCCGAGGCCAATGCCCATCGCGATGCGATCGATGACGTGAAGGCCGAGATCGCCGACATCCTCGTCGGCGGCGACGATGTCGTCGGGCGAGCGATCGCCCTGCGCACCAAGGCCCGCGAGCTCGGCAATCGCGAGCTTGCCCAGTCGATCGAGCAGATGACGCGCCACGTGATCACCAATCACGCCGACGCCGTCAAAGGCACTGACCTCGATCCGACAGCGCTGCGTAATCGCCGCGACAAGCTGATCGCAAAGGCGGAGGAGCTCCTGCCGAAGACCGCACCCGGTGCCGAGGCCGGCGCCGATATCGCAGCGCAGCTGAAGCAGGCGATGCAGAAGAACGCGTTCGGCGACCTGCGCTTCTCCGGTCGCGACCCGATCGAGGTTGCCGACGAGCTGCGGACCCAGTGGATCGAGGCGGGCCCGCTGCTCGACGATTCGGACCGGGCGCAAGGCACGCGCTTCGAGGAGACCCTCAAGAAGGTCCTCGATGCGGCCGGTGCTGCCGCCCGAGCGGACCGCGATGGCGACCGCAACGAGCGTGGCCCGCGCGATCGCAATGATCGTGGTGACCGTGGTGACCGTGGTGGCGAAGGCCGCGAGCGACGCCGTCGTCGGGACGCAGAGATGCCGGCGACGACGACGCCTGCCGCGCCTGCGAAGGCCCCTGCCGCCGCGCCTCCGACTGCGTCTGCAATCCCGCAGACCACGCACGACGCGATCACGGCACCGGCGGTGCTGCCGTTCCAGCCGCTGCCGGCGCCTGCCCCCGCCGCGACCGTGTCGGGGCTCGCTCCGATCGTGCCGCTCGGTGAACCGCCGCCTCTGGAGGCTCCGCGTGCGAAGGCGCCAACCATGGTGCCACCGGCGGACGACCTCGATGACGGATGGGACATGGGCGACGACGATCCGACCGCGCTCGCCGATACCGCCGTTGCTGCGGCGGCCGCCGATGCCGACATGCAGCGCCCGGAGAACACGCCGTCATCGTCCGAGATGGCGGGTGATGGTGCGCCGGGTGGCGACGCCAACGACGAGCCCGGCTGGGACTGAGCTCAGAGCGTGTTCTCGTCGCCGCCGTCCCAGCTCAGGGCCGGCGACACGAACGTCGCGGCCGGCACGTGTGCGGGCGCACCCCATGCGCTCGCCTGAGATGCCGCGACCGCTAGGTGGACCGTGACCGGCTGCAGCGTCAGCCCGATCGTGTTGATGCCGCGGATGTACTGGTACGTCGCGCGCGCCGTGCAGTTGTTGAAGCTGTCGATCGTGGCGCACGCGGTCGTCGTCTGTGTCGCCGCGCTGCCCGTGTAGTTGAGTGCGTCGTATACGCGCTCGTCGTAGGCGAACACCGGTTGTGTCCGTAGTGGCTGACACTGCTCAGCCAGACGCGCACGCGGTACTCGGCGGGCGGTGCGCCGGCGGCACGCCCCGGGATGGCGTAGGCACCGATCGACACCGGCGGCACCACCGTGCCGCTGCTATCGACGAGCTGGATCGTCGTGGTGTAGAGCGTGAGCGCGCCGCTGAGCGACTGCGGCGCCGGTGCCGTGATCGCATCGCAGTTCATCGAGTTACACGGGATCAGGATCTTGGTGCGCGAGCTCTCGATCCAGCCCTGGTAGTACTGCGTGCGGAACGTGCCCGTCAGTGCCGGCGCTGCGAGGTGCAGCGCGACCGGATCCGACGAGAGCTGCACGAGCTTCTGCTCGACGATCGCGCCACCGACGCCCGGCTTCGTCACGCGCGAGATCGGGCTGTTGGCGCCGAGCGTCCAGCCCTTGAGGGCGGTGGGATCCGTCGGTGTCGTTGCCTGCATGATCTGCAGCGGCGCCGCGAGTGGATGGAAGTCGATGCAATAGCTCGCGGTCGACTCGAGCCCGCCCCAGTCACGCGCGCGAACGTCGATCGTATACTTGCCCGGCTGCATCGCCAGCTCGCCGAGGCCGGCATCTCCGTTGCGGTACAGCGTCAACGGATACGACGCGCCGGTGCCGACGATCGGCTTCCAGTCGCGCAGCACGGTGCCGCTCTCGGCGCGAACCATGAACTCGGCGGCGGCGAGCTTCGCATCCTGCAGCGTGAGGTCCCATGCGATCGGGTTCGGTGTGGTCTCGCTACCGTGCACCGGGGCGTGCGTGTCCATCAGGTACGAGTACTTGTAGACCTTCGGGCAGCCACCCGCGCCGAGATCGATCTCCGGGCCCTGGTGCGTGTGCACCGGCACGCTGGTGCTGAAGTCGATCACGTCGCCGCGCTCGTCGAGCATCTTGCTGGTGCCGAGGCCGATCACCGGCGCCGCGCTGTCGAGCGCGAACACTTGCTCGAGGCTCACGACGCCGCGAACCGGGTCGGTGAGCGTCACGCTGATCAGCGTGTCGGCGTCCATGATCGTTCCGCTCGGTAGCTGTACGTTCCAGCGCGAGCCGTTCACGGCCGCGAGCATCGCTGCGCCGGCGCCGACTTTGACCTGCACCACCGCGTCAGGGCCCCCTCGTAGGTGCCCCACAGCTTCGGTCCGCTCGTCGCGCTCCACCAGCGCAGGCCGTCGTTGACGAAGTCGGTGCTCTCGATCGCGAGCACGTCGGTGACGCACTCGTGGGCGACCGTGTCGCACGCGGCGCCGCCGGCGCAGTCGCTGGCGACTTCGCAGGTGGTGTTCGCATCGTCTGAACCCGACCCGTCGTCGTTGCCGCCGGGCGAGCTCACCGAGCCGCAGGCCGACACGGCGAGCAGGCTCGCCGCAACCATCATCTTGTGCATCATGTTCGTTGCTTTCATGGCGACGGCTATCGGCGCGAGCGCGGCTGCGTTGCGTACAAATGCAAACCGCCCGCACAAAGGCGGGCGGCTCGGACTCGTCGTCGCCAGGATCTCAGTAGAGGTCGCCCGGCAGATCGTCGTTGCCCGAGTCCCACACGAACGGCGGCGAGATGTACGTCGAGCTCGCAACATGCGCGGGTGCCCGGAGGAGAGCATCCATCGTCGGGGCCGTCGTGATGGATGTCGTCAGCGGCGGCAGCGAGACCTTGGCGTGGTCGAGCGCCTCGATGTTCACGTAGATCGTATACGGACACTCCATGACGCATGTACCGGACTTGCAGTTCATGACGGCCGGCGTGGTACAGGCGCGGGTGTTGCTGAAGAGACGTCCCGTGAAGTTCTTGCCGCAGGCACCGGTCTCGACGAACGTCGCGCCGATGGTGGAGCTCGGGCGCAGCTTGGTCACCTGGTTGACACTCACGCGAAGCGTGTAGCTATGCGGCGGCTCGTTCGGGCCGCGTGCGGGCAGCGTCACCTTGCCGACCGCAATCGGGATGTCTTGTCCCGTCACGTCGTCGACGAGGCGAACGCCAATGGCGTAATCGTCGAGGACGCCACTACTCACCTGAGGCGCTGCAAGCGTCGGCGGTACGGCGCTGCAGTCGATCTGGCTGCAAGGGAGGCTGTTCGCGACCGCCATACCGATCCAACCAACCAAGGCGGAACGCTCGTAGGTACCCACCGGCTTCGAGGACCCGACTGCGATGACAATCGGCTCGGCCGTGTGCTGGACGATCCGCTGGTCGAACAGAGCCGCGTCATGGGTAGCGGCGAGGATGCGCGACACCGGGCTGCTGGTCGCCAGGCTCCAGCCCATGAGTGCGTTCGTCGCCGTCGAGCTCTGCACGGCACCGATCTCGAGCGGCGCGGCCAGCGGCTGATGGTTCCAGCACGTAGAGAGCGTCGCTTCGAGACCTGCCCAATCACGCACGCGGACGTCGAGGTGATAGTTACCCGCCGTCGTACCGAGTTTCGCGATGCCGTCCGTACCGCTGCGGTAGAGCGGCACGACGAGCTCGGGGCCAACGGCAGCGAGCGACGACCAGTCTCGCAGCACGGCGCCGTCTGCAGCGCGCACGCGATACTCACCGCTCTCGACCTTCGCATCGGCCGCTGCAAACCGCCACGCAAGTGGATTCGGGGTGACCTCCGAACCGAACGACGGTGCCTGCGAGTCCATCAGGTAGGCGTACTTGTAGACCGCAGGGCATCCGGCGGCGGTGAGGTCGATGGCAGCGCCTTGATGATCGTGAATCGGTGCGTCGCCGGAGAACGTGATGACATCACCGCGCTCATCGCGCAGTGTGCTCGCAGTCTGCTCGAGTACCGGTGCAACGTTGTCGAGCGTGAGCACCTGCTCGAGAGTGACGACACCACCGCTCGGGTCCGTCATCATCACGGTGATCAGGGTGCCAGCCGGCGTGATCGTGCCGGGTGGCAGCTGCAGGCTCCAGCGCGTGCCGACGATCGTCGCGAGCGTGCCTGCGTTTGTACCGACCTTCACCTGGACGACAGCCGCCGCGGGACCGTCGAACGTGCCGCTCAGCTCGGGGCCGGTCGTGTTGGTCCACCAGCGCAGACCATCGTTGACGAAGTCAATGGCATCGAGGGTGAGCGCGCCAACCACGCACTCGCGCGTGGCGAAGTCGCACGCCATTCCGCCTCCACCACAGTCCGCGGCGGTCGTGCACTTCGTCGGCTCATCCGCCGAACCCGAGCCCGAGCCAGAACCCGAACCCATGTCCGTCATCTCGTCCGGCGGGAACTCGGCCGTATCGACCGGCTCGATCGCACCACACGCCGACACGGCGATCAGGCTCGCCGCCACCATCATCTCGCGCATCGTCTTCATTGCCTTCATGACGGCGCGTATCGACACACGTCTGCTCGGGTTGCGGAGAAAGTGCGAGACGCCGTGCCCGTCCGCCGAAACGCAGAAGGCCCGGTGCGCGTGTGCACACCGGGCCTTCCTGGTTAGCTACTACTCAGAACGGGTAGTTGCGGCAGCGATTGATCTCCTGGTCGCAGATGTTCGACTCGCAATCGTAGTTCTGCTCGCAGTACGGCTGGAACTCGACCTCGACCTCGAGCTCGGGGAGGCGGCGCTTGTCCAGCTCCTGCTCCGCTTCCTTGGACTCGCCGTTCTCGATCTCCTCGGGATTGCGACACTCGACGCACTCGACGTCGTCGTCCTTGGTGATCGACTCGGACTCGGTGGGATCCTCGACCGCACAGGCAGTAGCGAGGGAGAACAGGGCAGCGATCGAGAATGACTTGAGCAGATTACGCATCTTCAATTTCCTCCGTTGCAGCCGTTATCGACAGCCCCAAAGGAAGTTGCGTACTTTCGTAAGTGTCCGCGCTGACTGGGTTATCCGGCCACGAGGTCCAGCAGGGCCCCCACGATGTCGACCAGCTTGTAGTCGCTTGGCGTGAACACCTTGCGGACCCCGAGCTCTTTGAGCTGCGCGTGATCGGCGTGCGGCACGGTACCGCCCAGCACCACGGCGACATCGGAGCCACCACGCGCACGAAGCTCGGCGAGCACGGCCTTCGCGAGCTCGATATGCGAGCCCGAGAGAACCGAGAGCCCGACAACATCGACGGCTTCCTGCACCGCGGTCTGCGCGATCGCAGCAGGCTCGAGCCGGATGCCGGCGTAGATGACCTCGAAGCCCGCATCTTTCGCAGCGACCGCGATCACCTCGGCACCATTGCTGTGACCATCGAGACCCGGCTTGCCGACCAGCAGGCGTGGCCGACGACCGGTCGCGGCCACGTGCTTCTCGACCCGCTCGCGCAGCGCGGTCCAGCCCTCACCATCGGCGATGCGCGCGCCTTGCACGCCGGTCTGCGCGCGGTACTCGCCCCACACGTTGCGGAGCGTGCCCGCCCACTCACCCGTGGTGACGCGAGCGAGCGCGCACTCGATCGAGATCTCCATGAGCGGCTCGTTCGCGCGGGCCGCGGCCTCGAGACGCTCGAGTGCCGCCTTGGCGCGCGCGGCATCACGCGTTTGACGTGTGCGCTCGAGCGAGGCGAACGCGGCATCGACGGCCGCGGGGTCGGCCTGGAACACACCACCGTCGGCAGACGTGGTGAGCGGCGACGGCAGACCCTCGGTCCACTTGTTGACGCCGACCACGGTCTGCTCGCCACGCTCGATGCGGGCCATGCGTTGCGCCATGGAGCGAACGAGCTCGCGCTTGCAGTAGCCGGTCTCGATCGCGCCGCGGATGCCGCCCATGCCGTCGATCTGGGCGAGCTCGGCACGCGCCTGCTCGCACAGCGCGGTGACCTTCGCCTCGACGACCGGGTTGCCGGTGAACAGATCGCCGTACTCGAGCAGGTCGGTCTCGTAGGCGAGGATCTGCTGCAGGCGCAACGACCACTGCTGATCCCAAGGCCGCGGCAGCGAGAGCGCCTCGTTCCACGTGGGGAGCTGCAGCGCGCGACAGCGAGCATCACGCGATAGTGTGACGCCGAGCGCTTCGATCAGGATGCGCCATGCGTTGTTTTCGGGCTGCTGCTCGGTGAGGCCGAGCGAGTTGACCTGCACGCCGTAGCGGAACTGGCTGAGCTTCGGATCAGTCACGCCGTAGCGGTCGCGGCACAGCTCGGTCCACAGCTGGCCGAACGCGCGCATCTTGCACATCTCCTCGATGAAGCGCATGCCCGCGTTGACGAAGAACGAGACCCGGCCGACGCACTGGGCAAACGCCTTGTCGTCGACACGGCCGCGCGACTTCACGCGGTCGAGGATGCCGAGCGCATCGCCGAGGGCGAACGCGAGCTCCTGCACCGGCGTGGCGCCCGCCTCCTGCAGGTGATAGCTGCAGATGTTCGACGGGTTCCACTGCGGCACATTGGCGACGCAGTACTCGTAGGTCTCGGCGATCAGATCGAGCGACGGCTCGGGCGGGAAGATGTACGTCCCGCGCGCGAGGTACTCCTTCACGATGTCGTTCTGCGTGGTGCCGCGCAAGCCGGCCTCGGGCACGCCACGTTCGCGAGCGAGCGCGACGTAGAGCGCGAGCAGCCACATGGCCGTGCCGTTGATCGTCATGGACGTGTTCATCTGCTCGATCGGAATGCCGTCGAACAGCGTGTGCATGTCGTCGAGCGAAGCGATCGGAACGCCGACCTTGCCGACCTCGGGCCGCGCGAGCGGATGGTCGCTGTCGTAACCGCACTGGGTCGGCAGATCGAACGCGATCGACAGCCCGGTCTGGCCCGCGGCGAGGTTGCGCCGGTAGAGCTCGTTCGATGCGCGTGCGCTCGAATGCCCTGCGTAGGTTCGGAAGATCCAGGGGTTGTCGCGCGCCATGTAGGGATTTCTAGCGCCGACGCAGGCTGACGGCGAGGCCTGCGAGCGTGATTGCCGCGCCCACATACGCTTGAGGGCCCAGCGGGATGGCCTGCTCGAACAAGGCGTCGGTGATCAGGGCGACGATCGGGAACACGAACACCAGCGTGCTGGTAACGAGCAGGCTGGTCTTGCCGAGCAGCCAGAAGTAGACCAGGAACGCGATCGCCGAGCCGATCACCGCGAGGTAGACGAGCGCGACCGTCGGCAGCGTTGGGAGCGGCCACGGGATCGGCTCGCCCGAGGCCAGCGCGATCGCGCCGAGCACGATCGCGGTGACCGCGAGGAAGATCGTCGTGGCGATGATGCCCGGCACGTCGCCGCCGTAGCGCTTCATGATCGTCGAGTAGATGGTCGCCATCACGACCGAGCCAAACACCAGCACCACGCCGATCGCCTGCTGGGGGCTGACGTCGAGCCGGTCGAGGAACAGCACGCCAACACCGGCGAGCGAGACCACGGCACCGATGACGTGCCGCCGCGTGATGGTCTCGATCTTCACGATCGACAGTAGAATTCCGAGCACGAGCGGCTGCGTGCCGTAGACGACCGCGGCCACGCCACCTGACACGCGCTCCTCGCCCAGGTACACGAGCAGGTACGCCGCTGCATCGAGCACACCAGCGATCACGAGATAGAGCCACGCCTTGCCGCGCGGCCACGGACGAGCGCGGATCGCGAGCGGCAGCAGCACGAGTGCCGCGAGCACGAAGCGCAGCGCGAGCGCGACCAGCGTCGGAAATGCGCCCGGCGCGATCGACACGCGGATCGCGTACCACGTGGTTCCCCAGATCAGCGCACACGCGATATAGGCGGCGACGACCGCGGGACGCACGCCCGTCGGTAACATGTCGCCGCCCGGGGCGATATGGACTGTCGAGCTTGCGAATACCCCGGCGTTCGGTAAGGTCCGGGGCATGCGCACGCTCCTCCTCGCTGCCGTCCTCGCGATCGGAGCCGGCGCGGCCTGCTCGAAGTCCGCCGACAAGAGCGCCGAGCAGCAGACCAAGGTCCCGCTGGTCACGATCGACGAGCTCGACCAGAAGCTCGCGGCCGGCGAGTGCGTCGCCGTCGATGCAAACGGCACCGGCACGCGCAAGAAGATGGGCATCGTCCCCGGCGCGGTGCTGCTGTCGGACTCCGAGGCGTTCTCGCTGTCCGAGCTGCCCGCCGACAAGGCCAAGGAGCTGGTGTTCTACTGCGGCAGCACGCAGTGCGGCGCATCGCACGAGGCCGCCGGCCGCGCGCGGTTCGCCGGCTACACGAACGTGAAGGTCATGAACGAAGGCATCGCGGGCTGGGTCAAGGCCGGCAAGAAGGTCCAGACCCTCTAACCCAGCGTCAGCTTCAAGCCGTCGACGAGCTTGGTCTCGGCAGCCACGCCGAGCAGATCGCGCAGGCGATCGACGCGTGCACGCGACTTGAGGATCTCGCCAGCGCGCGCCTCGGCATGCGTGATCTGCGACTTGCCGCCGCACAGCTCGACGATCGTCTTTGCGAGCTCGAGCACGGTGACCTCGCTGCCGGTGCCGACGTTGGCGACCAGGCGCGAGTTGCCATCCTGCGCAGCGGCGAGGATGCCGCGCACGACATCACCGACGAACACGAAGTCACGCGTCTGGCTGCCGTCACCAAAGATGGTGAGGCCGCGACCGGCACGTGCGCGGTCGGTGAAGATCGAGATGACGCCCGAGTACGGGCTCGTCGGATCCTGGCGCGGACCATAGACGTTGAAGAACCGCAGCGCGGTGGTCGCCACACCGTGGATGTTGGCGTAGCAGTCGAGCGCGAGCTCGCTGGCGTACTTGTTCATGCCGTACGGCGACACCGGCTTGCACGGGGTGTCCTCGCCCACTGGCATCTCGGTGACGTCCCCGTAGACGGCGGCCGACGATGCGAACGCGACCTTCTTCACGCCGTAGGCACGCGCGTACTCGAGCACGTGCAGGGTGCCGCCGTAGTTGATCGACATGTCGACCAGCGGGTTCGCGATCGAGTTGACGACCGAGACCTGTGCCGCAAGATGGATGATGCGCTCGACGGGCCCGTAGACCTTGGTGATTGGCGCGAGCGCGACCGCGATGCCGTGGACGACATCACAGACCACGACGTGCAGCGCCGGGTTGTCGGCCCACCGCGCGAGGTTCGCGCGCTTGCCCGACGAGAAATTGTCGAGGACCACGACGCGGTGGCCGGACTCCATCAGGCGATCGACGGTGTGCGAGCCGATGAAGCCCGCTCCGCCGGTCACGACTACAACTGGTAGGGACGACACAGGAGCAGTCTACCCGCGTACGTGATTCGCGCATCGGGTCTCGCGCAACCTCCCTGAGGCCGCACCGTGCGGATTTGCCACGGCAGATCCGTTAGAATGCCTCGTTGTCGACGGTGCGAGACCCCGAGATCGAGACGCGATTCTTCGAGAATGCGCGCGATATCCTGTTGGTTCTGGACGCGCACACCGGCCGCGTGATCGATGCCAACGCCGCCGCGCTGGCCGCGTATGGCTACAGCCGCGACGAGCTGCTCGCCATGACCGTGTTCGAGCTGCGCGCGGACCCCAGCGACGTCCCCCAGCAGATGGCGGCGGCCAACGCCGGCGGCGTGCTGTTCGAGGCACTCCATCGCCGCAAGGACGGCACCGTGTTCGATGTCGAGGTCAGCTCGCGCGGACACGCGGCCGGCGCGGGCAAGTTCCTGCTCAGCGTCATCCGTGACATCAGCGAGCGCAAGCAGCTCGAGAGCGAGCGATCGGCTCTGATCGAGACGAGCGGGCGAACCCTCGCGTTGCGCGAGGAGTTCTTGATGGTCGCGTCCCACGAGCTGCGCGCTCCGATCACGAACGTGAGCCTGCAGCTCCAGCATCTGGTCCGCATGATCGAGCGCGGCCAGACCGAGTCGCTGTCGGCACCGGCGCGCGCGGCGCTCGACGAGGTGCTGCGACTGTCGACGCTGATGAACACGCTCATCGACGCACAGCACGATGGCAGCGGCCATATCGTGCTCGCGCGCACCGACCTCGATCTTGCCGACGTGGCTCGAACGGTTGCCGAGCGAGTCCGCGCGCGCGCCGACCTGGTGGGCTCGACGATCGAGATCGATCTCCCACCACTGCGCGGCTACTGGGATCCGCTACGCCTCGCCCAGGTCATCACGAACCTGCTCATCAACGCGATCAAGTACGGCCGCGGCGGCACGATCGGCGTGTTCGGCTTGGCCCGCGAGCACGAGGTCGAACTGAGCGTGCGCGATCACGGGATCGGCATCGAGAGTGGCGACGCCGATCGCATCTTCGAGAAGTTCGAACGAGCGGTGCCGACGAACTACGGCGGTCTCGGCCTCGGTCTGTACATCACGCGCCAGCTGGTCGAGGCGCACGGCGGAACGATTCATCTCGTCAGCACGCCCGGCGAAGGGTCGACATTCACGCTGGTGTTGCCACGCTACCCGGCGAGGTAGAGATGCGCGCAATCCAGATCGAACAGACCGGCGGCCCCGAGGTGCTGAAGCTCGTCGATGTCGCTGCCGTCGAGCCCGGCCCCGGCGAGGTCCGCATCCGTCACGCGGCGGTCGGCGTGAACTTCATCGACACCTATTTTCGCACCGGTCTCTACAAGGCAGCGATGCCGCTCATCCTCGGGAGCGAGGGTGCGGGCACCGTCGAGGCAGTCGGCGCGAACGTCACGCACCTCGCGGTCGGGGATCGCGTCGGCTATGCGGCAAAGACCCAGGGCAGCTACGCCGAGGTCCGCACGCTCGATGCGACGTCCGTGGTGATGCTGCCCGACGCACTCGACTTCGAGCGCGCCGCCGCGATGATGCTCAAGGGCCTGACGGTGCAGTACCTGCTGCGTCGCACCGCGCCACAGGGTGGCCTGCACGCCGGCGACACGATCGTGTGGCACGCGGGTGCCGGCGGCGTGGGCCTGATCGCGTGTCAGTGGGCGCAGGCGCTCGGCCTCGTGGTGATCGCGACGGCAGGCTCCGAGGAGAAGTGCGAGCTGGCTCGCCAGCACGGCGCGACTCACACGATCAACTACCGAACCGAGGACGTGGTCGCACGGGTGCGCGAGCTCACCGACGGCCGCGGCGTGAAGATCGTCTACGACTCGGTCGGCAAGGACACCTGGGATCGCTCGCTCGACTGCCTCGCGCCGTTTGGCCTCATGGTGAGCTTTGGCAACGCGTCCGGCCCGGTTCCGCCGTTCAGCGTGCTGCAACTGTCGGCGAAGGGCTCGCTGTTCCTCACGCGTCCGACCTTGAACGCACATATCGCCACGCGCGCTGTCGCACAGGAAATGGCCGACGATCTGTTCGCGATGGTGACGTCGGGCAAGGTCAAGGTCGAAGTCGCACAGCGGTACGCGCTCGCCGATGCTGCACAGGCACACCTGGATCTGGAGGCGCGCAAGACGACCGGCTCGTCGATCCTGACGCTCTAGCCGAAGGCGATCCGACCGAGACGTCCGAGTAGCACATCGAGCGCGACGTGGTTGTCGCCGCCCTCAGGGACGATCAGGTCGGCCCAGCGCTTCGTCGGCTCGACATACTCGATGTGCATCGGGCGCACCGTCGCGTAGTACTGGTCGCGAACCGACTGAAACGAGCGGCCGCGCGCCTCGATATCGCGCCGGATGCGGCGGATGAGCCGGATATCCGCGTCGGTGTCGACGAAGATCTTGATGTCCATCTGCTCGCGCAGCAGCGCCTCGGCGAACACGAGGATGCCCTCGACGATGATGAGGGGCGCCGGAAGCACGCGACGGGTCTCCTTGGCACGGGTGTGTGCCGCGAAATCGTAGAGCGGAACCTCGACCGCATTGCCGCCGCGCAGCTCCGCCAGATGCTTCGCGAGCAGCGAGCTCTCGAGCGACGCCGGGTGGTCGTAGTTGGTGTGCGTCCGGTCCTCGAACGAGAGGTGCGACTGGTCGCGGTAGTACGCGTCGTGCTCGATCGTCGAGCAGCGTCCCGGCGGCATCGCGGCCGCGAGGTTCTTCGCCACCGTGGTCTTGCCGGAGCCTGTACCACCGGCGATCCCGACGATGAGCGGACGAGCGGACGACATTGGCGCTGCTATCTCACGGTTCCTGGGCCGGTGTCACGACGACGAGCGCCCTGGTGAATTCGGTGTTCGGCGCTCGGCGTGCGCTCGTGGCGCGTACAGCTCGGTTGTTTTGCTGTGATCTCGCGTACCGCAGACGGGCTGGGTGCACGGCGATCATGGGCGCCTGAGCGGAGACGCGCGCGCGGTGATGACGATGTGATCTGCGATCGCGGGCGACCAACCTCCCTACCTGTGCCCACATGTCCCGGGTGAAGGCTTGGTGGCGAACGGGGGGCCACCAAACATCGAGAATCTCGCGCGCGATCCATCGCAGGGTCACCTCACTCTCGCCCGGCAAGAGTCGGCCCAGTCATTGCTCCTTTCGCGTAGGTAGGCGGAGGACCAAATGATCCGACTGGCATTAGCAGAAGACCACACCATTGTTCGTTGGGCGTTGCGAGAAGCACTCAGCAAGGCCGACGATATCGAAGTCGTAGGAGAAGCGGGCACGGCAGCCGAGACGCTGTCCATGGTCCAGAACGTCAAACCAGACGTACTTCTCCTCGACATAACGCTTCCCGACCGTTCGGGGTTCGACGTGCTCGGAGACTTGCGCTCCGTGGACACAGCACCACTCGTTGTGGTGCTGACCTGGCACACCGAACCTAGCTACGCGGCTCGTGCGATCGCTGCAGGCGCGCATGGCTTCGTGAACAAGTCGGTAGAGCCCACTGCTTTACTGGAGAGCATCCGCGCTGTCAGCCGCGGCGAGCAGATCATTCCGCCTGGTGTGGAACAGCTGCTTGCCTCGGGTGACGGTCACCCGGCCAGTGCGCTTACCGCGCGCGAGCTGCAGGTGATGGAGATGCTGTCCCGTGGCATGACCAACCGCGAGATTGCGGAGCACCTCGACATCAGCATCAAGACCGTCGATACCCATCGCGGTCACGTGCTGAAGAAGCTGGGGCTGCGCAATAACTCCGAGCTCACTCGGTTCGCGGTCAAGCACGGCTACGTGTCGCTCTAAGTCACGGCCCGGGAGCTTCGTCGAGCGCACGCGCGCCGGCGGGCGATAGATTACTGACGACACCCCACTCGGCTTTCTTCCACTGCGTTCGTAGTGGCAGAAGCAAACCAAGAGCGTCTGTCAGCATTCGTCGCTCGATCGGCCGCGAGCTCGCGAGGTCACGGGCACCGACCGCATCGTCCACAGCATCGATCACGACGGGCACGCCCGTGTTTCCAACTCGAATCGTCCAACGACCGAGTCGGAGCACGTGGGTGGTCTCGGCGACCGTTGCGAACGACGGCCGGGCCCAGCCGCGACCGAGACCCTGCGCAAGCGGGGCGAGCGAGACGCCGTGCGATGCCACCGGCGCTACTCCGAGCGCATCGAGGATCGACGGTACGACGTCCATGGTTTCCGCGCCTTCGTCGACGATCGTACCGCTCGGGTAGCGCGCCGCATCGTGAATCACGAGCTCGTGCTCGTCTGCGACGACCAGCAGCGTCTGATCCCAGAGTCCCCAGGATCGGAGCTGCGCGACGACGCGGCCGAGCTGCGAGCTCTGTTCGCGTGACGTGTCGGCATAGAGGAACATCGGGCTTTCCCGCAACTTGTCGAGATGACCAAGGAGCGCGTCGACCGTCGCGTCAGTCATCAGTACCGCCTGCAGCTTCGCTGCGGTCGCGACGGCTGTTCCGACCGCGGCGCGATCGATCTCCATCCACTCGAACTGGCGAAACACGGTACTCGCGCGTGCGAGCTCGTCGAAGCCAGGATCGGCGCGCAGGCCCGAGAGTCGCCACAGCACCACGAGGCGCGGTGGATCGGCCCTCGGAAGCGCGACCGGCTCGGGGCCGTGGATCGTGATGCGCGGATGGACGATCTTCGCGCGCGGGCAGTCGCGTGTCGCGAGCGATAGCCGCACCGTCTTGCCTGCCATCGCCGACAGGTCGACGCGATCCTGATCGCCGCCAAGCAAACCACCCGTGAAGCTCGCGTCTCCCGCACGCGCGCCGACCTCGACGAAGCACGGTGCCGTGACCTCGGCCACGAGGTGCGCACCCTCGGGAATCGTGACGTACCAGGTCAGGGTCGCGTGATTCGCCAGCTCGATCGCGTCCTCGGCTGGATCGAACGTCGCGGCCGCGAGAGGATCGTGATCGCCTGCCGGATGCGTGGTGCCGGCTCGCAGCCACGACAGCCCGACCTTGGCCTTGCTCTTCCCCGACGTCTGCAGGGCGAGCACGTTCTCGCCCTCGACGAACGCGCCCGGCTCGACGGGCACCGCGATCGTCTGCCAGCCCGCCTCGAGCGGGATGCGCCCCCTCTTCGCGGGCTTCATGCCATTGACGCGAACCTCGAGCACTTGCTTGTCCTCGCCGTGCACGCGCAGCGTGAGCTGAGTCGGCGCGGGCTGCTCGGGGATGATCGGAATCTCGACGCTCGCGCTCTTGCTGGCCAGCGCGGCACGCTCGCCACCCACCGATGCGCCGAGCTGCCACTGCGGCGCCGGCATGCCGAAGCGCGTGAACCGCGCGAACGAAACGGTCCGGCCGTCGAGCACCAGCTCGCCCTCGACGCTGCGGTGGGCGGTGTGCCGGTTGTCGACGAGGTTCCACACCGCGTGCTCGGGTCGCGCTGGCTTCCTCGCAGCCGCATCGACCGCGAATGTGGCATCGGTGGGCAACACGGTCGCGTCGCCGGCGGGCGCCACCTTGTCGTGCTTTGCCGGCCTGCCCTTGCAGCTCGCGAGCACGGCGATTGCCAGGGCAGCGGTGAGCTTCCACATCGCCACGTGAGGATGCCACGGTTAAGATCAGCGGCGCCCCTGGGCAGACATCATCGTGCAATCGGTTCTCGACACGCTCGACGGATTTGGCGGGGTTTACCTCGCGGTGTTCGTGATCGCGATCTTATCGGGCGTGTTCCCGCTGACCAACGCCGAGGCGACCATGATCGCGCTCGGCGCGGGCTCGTCGTACGAGTGGCCGAAGCTCGTCGCGCTCGCGGTGATCACCGCGCTCGGCCAGTCGATCACGCACGCGTCGGTCTACTTCTCGGCGCGCGGCATCGCGAGTGCGAGCGCGAAGAAGCGACCGCGGCTCGAGGCAAAGATCGCCAAGGCGCACGAGCTGGCGAAGCGGTGGGAGAAGAGCGAGATCTCGTTGATGGTGCTCGGCGCGACGGTCGGTATCCCGCCGCAGGTGCTCGTCGCGATTGTTGCCGGCGTGATCGGCATCCGGTTCCGCACCTTCGTGCTGATCGACATCGGCGGCCGGATCGTGCGGTTCACGACGATCGTGCTCGTCGCGCATCTCGCCGCGTGACTCAGGCGACGTCGATCGCGTCTTCGATCTGAATACCGGGCGCGAGCTTGGCGGCGACGATCAGGGCCTCGTCACGCGCCTCCTCGTCGCCCGCGATGCCCGTGATCACGATGCGCTCGGGCGAGCACGACACGCGAACGTTGCCGACGCCACCGACCGCGGCGATGTCCTGCTCGATCTTCGTCGCGAGTAGCTGGAGCGAATCTTCGGCATCGCCGCCCGAGACGACGTCGAAGCCGAGCTCGTTCGCGATGATCTTGACATCCGGCGACCACGGCCCTCGCGAGTCCGCCGGCACCTCGTTCCACAGCTCCCAGGCAGCTTCCGTCGTCGCCTCGATCGTGGCGGGTGATGAGCCGCTCGCACGCAGCGATGCGATCTGGCGCAGCAGCGATTCGAACTGCTTGAACGTTGACGGCTCCACCATCAGCGCTTCGAACCGTCGTTCTTGTCGGGCTTGAGCTTGGAGAACGGGCTGTTGGTGAAGCCCGACACGCCCCAGTTCTCGGGCGGCGGTCCCTCACGGCGCGGAGCGTCGTTACGCGGACCATCGTTGCGCGGGCCATCGTTGCGCGGGCCACGGTCGTCACGGCGCGGACCGCGATCATCGCGACGCGGACCGCCACCGCCGCCACCGGGGCCACCGCCGCCGGGGCCTCCGCCGCCGCCACCAGGGCCGCCGCGGAAGTTGCCACCGCCACCGCCGCCGCCGCCAGGGCCGCCGCGGAAGTTGCCGCCGCCACCACCACCGGGGCCGCCGCGGAAGTTGCCGCCACCACCGCCACCACCACCGCCGCGCGGGCCGTCGTTGCGCGGGCCGTCGTTACGCGGACCATCGCTGCGCGGACCATCGCTGCGCGGAGCATCGTTGCGCGGAGCATCGTTGCGCGGACCGTCGTTACGCTGTCCCGCGAAGCGCTGGTTATAGTTGCGCGCGAAGTCGCTCTGCTGGCCCTCGGGACGCTGCGCGTCCATCGGCGCGCCTTCGTTACGCTCGTTGGGCTGACCTTCGTTGGACGGACCTTCGCCGGCCTGTCCTGCATGCTGCTGATCGCCTTGCGGCGGATGCTGCTGCGATCCGTCGTTGCGAGGACCATCGAAGCGACGCTGATCGTTGCGCGGTCCACGACCGCCGCCACCACCGCCGCGCCGACCTTGCCCCTGGCCGCCTTGGCCTTGCTGACCTTGCTGACCGCCGTGGCCTTGCTGACCGCCATGACCTTGCTGACCGCCGTGGCCTTGCTGACCGCCGTGGCCTTGCTCACCACCGTGACCTTGCTGGCCACCATGACCTTGCTGGCCGCCCTGGAGTTGCTGGCCGCCCTGACCCTGATAGCCCTGGCCCTGTCCACGACCCTGCTGCTGCTGGCCGCGACCACCACCACCACCGCCGCCCTGACCGCGCGGTCCACGCTGCTGACCCTGCTGCTGATCGCCGCCGCCCTGCTGCGGGCGCGGTCCACGCGGTCCGCGCTGCTGGCCCTGCTGCCGCTGCTGCGGCGGACGCGCCGACAACGCGATGCGCTTGCGCTGGTTGTCGACCTCGAGCACGCGCACGGTCAGCTTCTCGCCGACCTTCACGACCTCGCTCGGATCCTTGACGAACTTCTCGGCGAGCTGGCTGACGTGAACGAGACCGTCGTTGTGAACACCGATGTCGACGAACGCACCGAACGCAGTGACGTTGGTGACGATGCCCTCGAGCACCATGCCCGGCTTGAGGTCCTCCATCGTCGTGACGTCGTCACGGAACTTCGGCGGCGAGAACTCGGCGCGCGGATCGCGACCCGGCTTGCCGAGCTCGGCGACGATGTCGCGCAGCGTGGGCTCACCTGCGTCGTCGCTCACGTACTTGGACAGGTCGATCTTGTCGACGAGATCCTGGTTGCCGATCAGCTCGGGCACCTGCACGCCGAGGTCCGACGCCATCTGCTCGACGAGCGGGTAGCGCTCGGGGTGAACGGCCGAGCCATCGAGCGCGTGCGCTGCACCGTGGATGCGCAAGAAGCCCGCGGCCTGCTCGAACGCCTTGGGCCCGAGACCCGAGACATCGTTCAGCTGCGCGCGCGACGTGAACGCACCGTTGGTGTCGCGGTGGAGGACGATCTTCTTGGCGAGCGACTTGCCGATGCCGGCAACGTAGCCGAGCAGCATCGCGCTCGCGGTGTTGAGCTCGACGCCGACGTGGTTCACGCAGCTCTCGACGACATCGCCGAGCTTCTTTCCGAGCAGCGGCTGATGCACGTCGTGCTGGTACTGACCGACGCCGATCGACTTCGGCTCGATCTTCACCAGCTCGGCGAGCGGATCCTGGAGCCGGCGTGCGATCGAGATCGCGCCACGGATGGTCAGATCGAGCTCGGGGAACTCCTCGCGTGCGAGGTCGCTTGCCGAGTAGACACTGGCGCCTGCCTCGTTGACCTGCACCACGAACGGCGCCGTCGGGCCCTCGCGCAGGCCTGCATCGGCGAGCGCTTTCTTCACGAACGCCTCGGCCTCGCGACCGCCGGTGCCGTTGCCGACCGCGATGGCGCGCGGCGTGTGCTCTTTCACGAACGCGATGAAGTCGTCCTTGGCCTTGGCGGCCTGCGCATCGCCCTGCGTGATGTAGATCGTGATCGTGCCGAGGAACTTGCCGGTCACGTCGATCGCGGCGCACTTGCAGCCGGTGCGCAGACCGGGGTCCACGCCGAGAACGCTCGCGCTGCCGAGCGGCGCGGCGAGCATCAGGTTGCGAAGGTTCCCGGCGAAAATGTCGACGGCGGCCTGATCGCTGCGCGCCTTGAGCTCGGCACGCACGTCGTTCTCGACGCTCGGTGCGAGCAGGCGCTTGAGCGCGTCGGTGATCGCGAGCTCGAGCTGCGCGCCCCACGGCGATGCGGGATCGTGCTTGACGAGACGCGAGATGCCGGCCTCGACACCCGCGATGTCGACCGCGACATGGGCGCGCAGCACGCCCTCGGCCTCGCCGCGACGGATCGCGAGGAAGCGGTGCGACGGGATCGCCTTCACCGGCTCTTCGAACTGGTAGTACTGCTCGAACTTCGTCGGCTCGTCGCCCTTGCCGGGCACCACCGTCGACGACAGCTTGCCGTGTTCGGCGTACTGGTTACGCACGTAGGTGCGAACCTCGGCGGTGTCCGCGATCATCTCGGCGACGATGTCGCGCGCGCCTGCGAGTGCCTCGTCGACGGACTTGACCTGCTCGGTCACGAACGCCGCTGCGACCGTGGCCGGATCGCCATCGCTGCCCTGCGCGAGAATCTTGTGACCGAGCGGCTCGAGCCCACGCTCGCGCGCGACCGAGGCGCGCGTCTTGCGGCGCGGTCGGTACGGCGCGTAGAGGTCCTCGAGCTCGGCCTTGCCGGTCGCAGCACGCAGCTTCGACTCGAGCTCTGCCGTGAGCTTGCCCTGCTCGCCCACGCTGGCGAGGATCGCGGCGCGGCGCGTCTCGAGCTCCACCAGGTACTCGCGCTTCTCTTCGATCGCGCGGATCTGGACCTCGTCGAGTCCACCGGTGCGCTCCTTGCGGTAGCGCGCGATGAACGGAACGGTGTTGCCTTCATCGAGTAGCGCGATGACCGCGGCCACACCCTTGGCGGGCAGTCCGAGCGTGTCCACGAGTGCGGGCACCGGATCGAAATCGAGCTGCGGGGCCGGGGCTGCGGGAGCGGATTCGTCGTCGGTCATTGCGGGCGGCGACCCTATCACGCGAACGCGGTAAGAACGTGCGCCGATAGGGGTGTCCGGCACGGTTTGTCGCCGAACGAGTGGGCCAGGGCCGACGCCACTTCGGCCTCGAGCCCGGCCGCGTCAACACCGCGGTCGACGAGCTGATTCCACAGCGGATTTCCACGTACGAAACCGTGCGCCAGGTGCGCGGCCGACTCGGCTTCGCCAGTCTGCTTGACCGTATCGACACGGATCCCGAGGAACCGGGCCTCGGTCGCCAGCCGTTCGAGGTCGTGCCCCGTCAGCGCGAATGGCACCTTCATGAACACCGGCGGGTCATCCGGGGATGCCTTGAAGGCGAGCTCGTGGAGCAGCTTGCTCGCCGGGTTGTTCGCGAGGTCGTCCCACACGCTCAGCAGCAGGATGCCGCCCGGAACCAGCACGCGCTTGATCTCGCGCATCGCCAGCGCCTGGTCGGGAACGAACATCAGTCCGAACTGGCACACGACCGCATCGATGCTGTCATCGGCCACCGGGAGTGCCTGCGCATCCGCCGTCTTCCATGTCAGCCGCGGGTCAGTGCCGACGTGCTTCTGCGCGACGGCGAGCATCGGCTCGTTGAGGTCGGTCGCAAGCAGCTCGCCATCGGCCACCAGGTTGCTCAGCAGGTGCCGCGTGACCCGCCCCGTGCCGGCCGCGATCTCGAGGATGCGGCGCGCCGCATGCGGGACGCGCATCGCGAGATCGCGTGCGTAGGGTTCGAACAGGCACGGCCCCAGGTGGCGGTCGTACAGCTCAGGAATTGGACCAACGAAGCGCGTGTCGTTACTCATGGTTCCTCGCGCGCGTTATGCCATGTAATGTCTCGCCATGAGTCTCGATGCTGTTCGCGAGCGCCTGATCCGGAGGCTGCCCAAGGTCGAGCTTCACCTCCACATCGAGGGAACCCTCGAGCCCGAGATGATGTTCAGCCTCGCCGCCAAGCACGGCGTGAAACTGCCCTACGCTTCGGTCGAGGCCGTGCGGGCCGCCTACAACTTCCACGATCTGCAGTCGTTCCTCGACCTCTACTACGCGGGCTGCGACGTGTTGCGCGATCGTCAGGATTTCTACGCACTCGCGATGGCGTACTTCGCGCGCGCCCACGCGGACCGCGTGATGCACGCCGAGCTGTTCTTCGATCCGCAGAGCCACACCGCGCGTGGCGTCTCGATGGAGACCGTGATCCGCGGCCTGCGCGATGCGATGCAGGACGCCCAGCGCCACTACGACATCAGCTCGAGCCTGATCCTGTGCTTCCTCCGCCATCTCTCCGAGGAGGATGCCTTCAAGACCCTCGAGGCCGCGCTACCGTTCAAGAGCGAGATCGTCGGTGTCGGGCTCGACTCGGGCGAGAAGGGCAACCCGCCCCGCAAGTTCGTGCGCGTGTTCGAGAAGGCGCGGGAGCACGGCCTGCGCGCGGTCGCTCACGCCGGCGAGGAAGGTCCCGCCGACTTCATCCACGAGGCCCTCGACCTCCTGTTCGTCGAGCGCGTCGATCACGGCGTGCGCTGCGACGAGGATCCGGCGCTCGTGCAGCTCCTCATCGACAAGCAAATCCCGCTGACCGTGTGTCCCCTCTCCAACCTCAAGCTGCGCGTCGTCAAGGATCTCAAGCAGCACAACTTCGCCAAGCTGCTCCGCAAGGGTGTGGCGGTCACGATCAACAGCGATGACCCCGCCTACTTCGGCGGCTACATCGGCGAGAACTACCGCCAGACCGCCGAGGCGCTCGACCTCAGCGCGAAGGAGCTGGTCACCTGCGCCGAGAACGCGGTGCACGCGGCGTTCTTGTCCAACGCGCAGAAGCTCGCGCTGACCCACGCGATCCATCTCGAAGCCGAGCAAGCCCGTTAGGGCGCTGGCTTCACGTCGCGCAGCGACTCGATGAGCTCGACGAGCGCATCGAGCTCGCGGTCACGCAGCTGACCCTCGAACGACGGCATCGACGGCGGGAACATCGGGCGGGCGAACGCCTGCGGCGTCATGATCGAGGCCTTGACGTATGCGGCATCGACGAGCCGCGTGCTGCCGTCGGCGAGCGTGACCTGCGTGCCCCAGATCCCCGCCCACGACGGGCCGATCCGGGGCGAGCCATCGAGCGTGTGGCATGCCATGCAGCCCTTGTTCCCGTACACCTTCTTGCCGAACGCGATCCGGTTCGCCGGATCGTCGAACGTCTCGGCTGCGATGAACGCGTCGTAGTCGGCGGCCGCCATCGCGATCAGCGGCTTGACCGGATCCTCGCCGCCCGGCGACGCGATCGTCGGGCACTTCCACTCGTAGGTGCCGGGCTTGTCGATCCGGAACGCGACCTCGACACGCTGACCGAGTCGCACGGGCTTCACGGTCCCGCCGAGCGCGACCGCGATGCCATCGCCGTAGGGCGGGCCTTCCGGGGTCCACACGACGAGCTTGATCGCGCGCCCGACGGGCACGCGCAGCTCATTCGTGTCGACATTGCGCGGATGCTTGATTGCACACGACCAGCGCACCGCCCGCACGTCGAGCACGAGCGCGTCGGCCGGCGCGGCATCGAGCACGACGATCTCCATCTGGTTCGACACCGGCGGCGCCGCGACCGGTGCCGGCCCACACGCCACGAGAAGAATCAACGCCCGCTTCATGCGTCGTGCATATCACTACTTCGCGGGCAGGACGCCGTCGGCGATCGCGATCGCACGCACCGCATCGATGGTATCCGCCTGCGCCGCGGTCTTGTCGTCGCGATAGCGCACCACGCGCGCGAGCCGCAGCGCGAGCCCGCCGGGATAGCGCGACGATCGCTGCACGTCGTTGAACGCGACCTCCGCGACGATCTCCGGACGCACGTACAGAATGTGCCCGTCCCGATCGACCTCACGCGCGAGGAACTGCTCGGTCTGCCAGCGCAGCATCTCGTCGGTCATGCCCTTGAACGTCTTGCCGAGCATGATGAACTCGTCGGGGTTCGACGGATCCCGCGCACCGAGGTGGATGTTCGACAGCCAGCCCTGGCGGCGGCCACTGCCCCACTCCACGGCGAGCACCACGAGATCGAGCCGGTGGACCTTCTTGATCTTCAGCCACGAGGCCCCGCGACTTCCCGCGTCGTACGGCGCGTCGAGCGACTTCGCCATCACGCCCTCGTGACCCTTCGCGATCGCATCGGCGTAGAACCGTGTGGCCTCGGCGGCGTCACTCGTCACGAGCCGCGGCACCGCGTGAACGGGATCGAGCCCGCCGAGGGCCTCGAATCGCCGGCTCGCCGCCTCGGTGATCAACGCCTGATCGTCGAGCTGCAGGATGTCGAACAGCGCGAGCGACAGCGGATGGGTGTCCTTGAGCTTGTTCCCGTTCTTGCCGAACCGCTTCATCGTGTCCTGGAACGGCATCGGCCTGCCGTTCGCACCGAACGCGATGGCCTCGCCGTCGACGATCAGCTTTCGCGCCGGCAATGCGGAGATCGCCGCCACTGCCTCCGGCACGTAGTCGGTCACGTCGTTGAGCCCGCGCGAATAGGCGCGCACGATGTCGCCCTCCTTGTGGAGCTGCACGCGAACGCCGTCGAGCTTGAGCTCCAGTGCAGCAGAGCCACCGAGCTCGGCGAGCGCGGTCACGGCATCGTCGGCAGTCTGCGCGAGCATCGGCATCACCGGCCGAAACAGCTTGAGCCCGAAGCGCCCGATCTCGGCGGCACCACCGGCGAGCGCCGCGGCCGCCGCTTCGCCCAGATCGCCCGACAGCATGTACGCGCGCCGGACGGCGTCGGCCGGCAGCTCCGCGGCCTTCGCGATTGCCTCGACCACCAGACCATCGAGTGCCCCCTGCCGCACCTCCCCCGTGACCAACCCTCCGAGGAATTGCTGCTCGGGCGCGGTCGCCAGTGCGAGCAGCGAGCCCAGGTGTTCCTTGCGCGCGCCGGCCGAGCCCGAGCCGCTCAGCTCCGCGATCGCGGTGAACCGGCGGTCGACCTCGGTCAGCGACAGATCCGCAGACGCGGCCGCGGGCGTCTGGCGCATGACCTCGGCAACGGTCGTATGGCCAAGATTCGTCTTCTGCGGCAGCTCGGCCGCGAGATAGCGCGCACCGATCGCGCGCTCGTCGTCATTCATCTGACGCAGACAGCCAGCGAGCAGGTCGATCTTCTTCAGCCGCCCGCTGGTCTCCGCGACCTGTGCGCTGGCGGCGACGAGCTCGGCAAGTAACACGTTGCAACTGTACCGCCGTATGATGGCGGCGCACGCATGACGCGCTCATGGTTGTGGCTCGCCCTCCTCGGCGGCTGCGGGCGCCTCGGATTCGACGCGGTCGCGACCGATGGCGGCCTCGCGGCCGATGCACTCGTGATCCCCACCACGCCGTTCGACCCGCCACAGCTGGTGCCAAATCTCAATGGCGCCGCTTCCGACGACGACCCGACGCTCACCGCTGACATGCTCGAGATCGTGTTCGACTCCGAGCGTTTCGAGCCCGAAGGTGACTTGATGGTCTCGACACGGCCAAACGTGACCTCCGCGTGGTCCCCACCGGTGATCATCAGCGAGCTGTCGGAGGTCGGCATCGATGAGGACGGCCCGTGCATCACGCCCGATGGGCTAACGCTCACCTTCAGTAGTACGCGTGGCGCCAACAACATCTACGAGACCACGCGAGCCTCGCCGACGGCGCCGTGGGGAGTGCCGACCCGCCTCGACGTGAGCTCGGACCAGAGCGACGAGGGCCCAGCCATCGATGCGACGAGCGGGCGCGTGCTCGTGTTCGATTCGGATCGCGGCGGCGACTTCGACCTCTACTTCACGACGCGCTCGTCGCGAACCGCACCGTTCGAGGCACCTGTACCGCTGACCGAGCTCAATACCGGAGCGTCGGAGAGCGACGCATGGATCTCACCGGACCTCCGCACGATCTTCTTCGTGCGTGGGCTCAACAGCGCGCGCGAGCTCTACTTCGCGACCCGCTGATCAGCGCGTCGTGACTTCGAGCGCCCAGCTGTTGAGCGTGCCGGTGTCCTGCGCCTCGGTGTCCTCGACCTTGATGGTCCATGCACCGGCAAGCGTCGCGCCCGAGAAGTCGGCGAGCGTGAAGGTCTGCTTGAGGTCGTCGGCCGAGCCGCCCTCCTTGTTGAAGAAGACCTTCGTGGTCGTGCCGTGGCTCAGCGTGACCTTGAGGTCGCCACGGTAGCTGTGCGTGATGTTCGTGGTGATCTTGACCTCGCCAACGGTGCCCGCATCGGGAACTTCGATGGTGCTCGACGCGCCCGTCGGGCTCGCATCCGGGATCGCCGTCGCGGTGGCCGAGCTGTAGTTACGCGTGATGCCACCGGTCGGCGGGGGCGGCATGTCCGGCGTCAGCGTCGGCAGCTCGGCGATCGCGGCCGAACCGTACTCCTGCACGTACTTCATCGAGAGCCAGCCGTAGCCAGCGCCGTACGGGTGGTCGAGACCGAACGAGGCATCGCCCCACGAGTTCTTGAACAGCCAGAAGCCCTTCTCCTTGCGCGGCTCACCGTTCGCACCGAGCACGGGGTTACCTGCCTCGTCGCGCATCACGATCTCGAGGTTGTCGTCCCAGCCGACGAGCTCGATCGCGTGACCCGCACGCTTCTCGAGGGAGATTTCCTTGTCCTTCGCGTTCGGGTACGTCACCACGCCCTTCGCCCACAGGCCCGAGTCGACCGGGAGCTGCGAGCGGCGGTGGTTCCACGACTGGTAGAAGAAGGTCAGACCGACGCCGACGCCGGTCTTCTTGGTGGTCAGGTGCGCCTTGATCGAGTTGACGTTGATCCAGCGCGACGACGGCAGCGTGAAGCGCTGCGAATCGGAGGCGGTCTGCGGCGGCTCGCCGTTCGTGTAGCACTTGGTCGGGAGGTTCTCGCCGCCATTGCACTCGGCGTCATTGGACGCAGTCCACGGCGCCGACTCGTACGGCCAGGCGGCCTCTTTGACGACGCCGAAGCGCACGACCGACTGGAGGTTGTTGGAGACGTTGCTGCCTTCGGTGTTCGCGAAGGCACCGATCTCGTTCTTCACGGACCACTGCGTCCACTGCTCGCTGAAGTCTGCATCGGCGAGCGACATGCCCGCCTTGAGGTAGAGGTTCTCGACCATCGCGGTCGAGGCGAAGATCGAGCACACGCCGCGGCTGCCCTGGCTCTTCACCGGGGACTGCTCGGCCTTCGGCAGCTCGAAGGTCGGCGGATAGACGGCGTCCGCCTTGTTGTCGTCCGGGAGCGTGTTGTTGTCGGGCGCACCTTCATTGATGTTGCCCGCCGTGATGCCGTAGTCGTCATCGTACGGGCTCGGACCCTCTTCTTGGCTCTCTGCACAGGCAGCGAGGAACAATGGGAGCGAGGTGAGCGCCGTGACCAGAAGCTTACGCATGCGGCTGGCTGGTGCGCGATCCATGCCGAAAGACCTCAGATCCAAGTGGTTAGATCCGCTTGGAGATCGCGTCTGTCAGGGCCGAAAAGCAACCGGGCTTGCCGGTTGCGGCCGGCAAGCCCAGTAGCCATGCGACGCCAGTGCGTCGGGCTAGAAGACGAATGGATAGCTGAACGAACCGCCGCTCTGGGTCTTGGAGAACGACGCCTTCTGAACGGCGGCCGCGACGCACGCGCCGAGTGCCGGATCCGGCGTGGTCTCGACCGCGACGTTGGTGACCTTACCGTCACCGCTGACCGAGACCTTGACCTTGACCTTGCCCTTGGCCGGCGACTTGTCACCGCACGAGCTGACGCGCGCCTTCACGTTCGCAATGCCCGAAGAGATCATGGCGCGGTCGAGACTGTCCGGGAGATCACTCTTCGGCTTCGGGGCCGTACCACCGCCGCCACCACCACCGCCACCGGTGCTCTTCTTGAACTTCGCGCAGCACGCGCCGTCGTAGTTGTTCAGCACGCACGACACCTCGTCACAACCACCACCGCCAGTCTCCTTCGGGGGGGCCACCACCTTCGGCTCGGTCTTCGTGGCCGTGGTCGTGGTCTTCGGCTGCGTGGTGGTCTTCGGCGTGCTGGTACCGGTCTTCGGCGCGACGGCGGGCCTCGTCGGCTCCTTCGTGTCGTTACCCGTCGGCTCCTTCGTGTCGGTGCCGCCCCTGGAGGGCTCGTTCGTATCGGTGCCGCCCATGTTGGCCGAGCCCTTGTCGGAGTCGGTGCCCTTGTCGGCGTCCTTGTCGGCGTCCTTGTCCTTGTCGGCGTCCTTGTCCTTGTCCTTGTCCTCGGTGGGGGCCGCGGCGACCTGCTGCGCGGCCGGCTTGTCGTCACCCTTCATGAGGACGACCACCATGATGATCGCGACGACGGCGAGCAGACCCACCGCGCCGATCATGAGGAGGAGCATCTTGTTGTTGCCGCCACTGCGCGCAGCAACCGGCATGATCACGGCAGGCTCCGAGAAGCCGCCGCCACCAAACACCGGTAGGTCGTCGACCGAGCCGATGCCCGACGAGGCCGTCGCCGGCTTGCCGATCGCAGCAGCGCCACCGCCGCCCATGTACGCGCTCGCCATCGACCGGATGTCGATGAGACCCGAGCCTTCGCCGCCCGCGCCGCCGGTCGCGTGACCCGACGACGAGCCCGACGAAGACGAGGAGGACGACGACTGTTGCGGACGCGGCGTGTCGCTCGCGAGCTGCGCGAGGTTATTGAGCGAGAACAGAACCGAGTTCTCGTTACGCTCACCCTTGAGCTTGGAGCTCGCAGACGATGCCGACGCCGAGCTCGATGCAGGCTTGCTGCTGCCGAACAGATCGCCGCCATCATCCTCGTCACGCGCCGCTGCGCGCGAGCTGCCACTCGAGGCCGCCGCGAACAGATCGCCCGGATCGCTGCGCGTGGTGCCGACATC
>JBBQFU010000017.1:0-50375 GCA_038322185.1 Haliangiales bacterium | reverse complement strand
GCGCTGATCAGCGCGATCACCTCGTCGAGTGACGCGGTCCCACGCGCCGGGATCCGCACGATATCGATCACCTGCGGGATCTCGAGGGTGCGGATCTCGCTCGCCGCCGCACCCGCGAAGTCGACCACCACGACCTGATGGCGATAGCGCGCTTCGTCGAGCGACAGCGCGATCGGTGCGCCGGCGTAACGGATGTTGTCGCGCCCGACTCGCTGCGCACGGTGCATGTGACCGAGCGCGACATACGAGATGTCATCGGGGAACAGCCGCAGCGACGTGGACTCCGAGCCGCCGATCGAGATCCGCCGCTCCGAGAGATGCGAGGGATCGGCGCCGGTCACATAGAGATGGCCGAGCACCACGAGCGCTTGCCCCGGCGCACGTCGCGCACGCGCCGCCGCCATCACCTCGCCATAGATCAGCGCGAGCGGATCGTCGGCATCGGGCGGCACATCGACCGGCCGCAGAAACGGAACCGCCGCGACCAGGCCCCGACCGCCTGCGACCGGGATCAGAATTCGCTCGAGATCGAGCGCGCCATCCGGCTGCCGCGGCAGGCCACCGATCACGTGAACATCGAGCTCGCGCAGCACCGCCGACGGGGCCCCCAGACGCGCCGGGGAGTCGTGGTTCCCGGCGATCGCGATGATGTCCATGGCCGGATGGGCCCGCCGGGCCTTGGCCAGGAGCTCGAACCACATCCGCTCGGCACTCGCCGGCGGAGTCCCGCTATCGAAGACATCCCCCGTGATGACCAGGACATCGGGGGCTTCGCGGGCACAGGCCTCCATCAGCCACGCCAGGAACGCCCTGTGCTCGTGGTCGCGCGGGACATCCTTGAGCGTGTGCCCGAGGTGCCAGTCGCTGGTGTGGAGGAGCCTCACCGGAGCGAGGATCGCACGGGGGTCTGATGGTCATTGCGCCGGTCCCGGGCCGGGTTTAGGTTCGGCGCCATGCAGCGACTCGCAGCCTTGTTCATGGTGATTTCCGCCGCTTGCACCAGTGGCTCGGCCACCGGTACGGCCTCGCTCAGCGGGGTCGGCGTCAAGGCCGCTGCCGTCGAGACGTTCGAGGGCGCCGACGCCAGCGGCACCAAGGTGATGGGCTGGAACATCCTGTTCTACGAGGAGGGCGCCGGTGGCGACTGCCTCGAGGGCACCATCCTCGCCAAGGTCGCGATCTACACGAACCAGGCGGCGGGATCGGCCCCGCAGGCACTGCTCCAGACGGGCGGGATCAGCATCGTGGTCGAGAAGCCGCCGATGGTGGTGGCGAGCGCCGCCGCGAACATGACGGCCGAAGGGGTCGGCAGCATCACGGGGCTCGTCAACATCGACGAGTTTCACCTGACCCCCGACGCCAAGCACGCGGACAACATCAAGGGATCGGTCAGTGCCGGCGGGTTCGACTCGGCCGAGCAGGGCGTCTCGCTCAGCGGCTCGTTCGACGCGCCGATCTGCGCCGAGGAGTAGCGCTCAGCTCGGCTCGCCCTTGCCCTGCACTTCGCGCAGGAAGGCCTCCTCGGTCTGCGACAGCGGCCGCCCCTTGAGGCGCTCGAGCTCGTCTCGCGACAGCCCACCGACCTTCTGCCGATGCCGCGTCATCGCGACATGCGCGCGCCCGATCGAGGCGATCACATCCTCGAAGGTCTCGAATCCCATCGGCTGACGCTCCGGGTGCTCGCGCACGAAGTCCGTGATGCGCGACTCATGGCGCGCCACCACCGCGAGCACGTCGGTGCCCAGCGGCATGCGCTCGACCTTCGCCTCCGGCGGCGGCTCCAATCGATCGACCCCATGCGTGTTGCTGGTGACCAGGAACCTGCCATTGATCTCGGTGACGAGCTCCACGACCCGCAAGTGCCGCGGGAACAGCTGCACCAGTTGCAGCAGCGACACCACCACGCCCCGCGGATGCAGGTGATAGATGCTGGCGCGCACCATGCGCCCGCCGTCGACACACAGGCGCAAGAACGTGCGGTTGTGCGGGTAGATCCGCGACAGCGTGAGGTCCTCGACGTCTGCGAGGAACGCGTAGCCCTTCCCCTCTAGCTCCCGGCGCGCACGATCATAGAACTCGAGGTCGGCCTCGGGGAACGTCGATGGCTCCACGCGAACCAGCTCGTGAGGCTCACCATAGACAGCATCGAGCCGCGCACGGAGTGCCGCCCCACCGAGCCCGCGCGGCCGGCGAATACCGAGCGCGACCGCGACGACGAGCCACAAGCCCATCATGAGGAAGAAGACTTCCACTTCCGGGCAATGGTAGCAGGCGAGCGCTCGCCGCCGCGCGCGCAGTGGGCCGTCACCGCGCGGGTTGTGCTGACACCGGATCGGGTTCACCTCGCGGTTGCCGCCGTTAAGGCCATTCGGGCGGCCGATCGCCTCCCTCCCGGGCTCAGCCGTTTGCGCACACCGCGAGGCACACGCTTTGCCTCTGTAGGGAATCAGGAAAAGGAGAAACCAAGATGACCTTTCGCAAACTGATTATGCTCGCTGGTGTTGGTGGTCTCGTTTACGCCCATCGCAAGCGCGGTGGCCAGATGACGCTCGAGAGCTTCAAGCAGAGCGGTCGCGACCTGATGGAGGGCGTCAAGTCCCGCGCGGACGAGATTCGCTCGCAGGCCGAGACCAAGCTGAACGACGTGGCGGGCAAGGTGTCCGGTGATTCGGGCGCGAAGGACTTCAGCGCGCCGGTCAGCGATGTCAGCTACGGCACGAGCGGCTACGACTTCAATCGTAACCGCTAGTCCAACCAGCGCGACATAACGAGGTCGTCCAGGTAAGCGTCATCCTCGCGGATGAAGCCCCTGCGACGACCTTCGTGCGTGAAGCCCGCGGCCTCGTACAGCTTGATCGCGGGCTCGTTGCGCGCGTAGACATACAGCTCGATCCGCTTGATGCCGGCACTCGGTGCCCATTGCACAGCGGCAGCGAGCAGCTCGCGACCGACGCCCTTGCGGCGGAAGTCGCTCTTCACGCTCATGCCGAGCGTGGCGACATGCGCGATCGATTTACGCGGCGAGATCGCCTTGAGCGACAGCTCCCCGACGAGCTGCCCCTCGGCGAGCGCGACCAGCATCAATGCACGCGGCGACTGCGAGAAGTCGGCGAGCATCGCCTTCTCCTGCTCGACACTGACGACCTCATCGGGCGTGAGCGGAATGCAAATCCCCGGCTCGGCGACGAGCGCCTTGAGATACGCGACCAAGTTCGCCGCGTCGGCAGGCGTCGCCTCACGAATATCCATGGCGCACTCTAACCGACGACGCGCATCGCTTCGAGGCCGAGCGCACCCAGCGAGAACGCCAGGCGAGCCAGCATCGGCGCGGTGACGCTGCGGCCACCGGCGATGTACATCCAGCCCATCGCGATCCCGAAGATGCCGGCCCCGATCCGCGCGGTGACGTCACCGTCGGAGACCAGCGCCTCGGCGAACGCGCCCACGAGCACCGCGAGCACGGGATTGCCTCGCAGCTCGAGCACGCGCTCGACGATCCAGCCGCGCAGCACCAGCTCAGCGGCGATCGCACCGAGCCCGACGAGCAGGGCGATCGTCGAGAAGGCGGTCGCGCTACCGCGAACGATCGGATACATCGACCACTGCACCGCCTGATCGGTGACCCGCTCGACGAGCGGGGTACCGACCACGACCGCGCAACCGAGGCCAACCAGGCCCGCGGCGAGGCCGATCGCGGCGTACAGCGGCGGCCCCTTGGTGACATGCGCGAAGCTGCGACCCCGGGCCCACATCGACAGGCTCGCCGCGGCCAGCAGCGGGATCACGACCGGAATCGGCAACGGGACCGCGGCCGCTGCGAGGACGATGGCGACCTCCAGCGGCACCAGCCCGCGCAATTCACGCGTCGCAGTCATCGCCGTTAGATCGTATACGACGGTCGTGCGTTTCAGTTTCGAATGGGCGCTCGCGAGTTCCGCGGCCTCCCGAAAAACTTCGCAACATCAGACAACTAGACGCTGTCCTCGGTTCCGATGAAGAGGACCATTTCGATCGCCACCGCCATCCTGCTGTCGACCTTCGCGCTCGCGGAGGCCGAGCCCACCGAGAAGGATCTGCAGGCCCGCGCCGCCGAGCTGCAGAAGAAGCTCAAGGGCCAGGGCTACACCATCCTGGTCGAGGCGCCGTTCGTCGTGATCGGCGACTCGGCGCCCGCGATCGTCAAGAAGATCACGACGGGCTTTTTGCGCTCGAAGATCGCGCTGCTGGAGAAGGAGTTCTTCACCAAGCGGCCGGATCGCGTGCTCGAAGTGTGGCTGTTCGCGAACGAGAAGTCATTCCGCAGGGGCGCCAAGAAGTTCTTCGGCGACGCGCCGGAGACGCCGTTTGGTTACTACTCGCCGGAGCAGAACGCGCTGATCATGAGCGCATCGGGTCTCGGCACGCTGTCCCACGAGCTCGTGCATCCGTACATGGAGGCAAACTTCCCCGACGTGCCGTCGTGGTTCAACGAAGGCCTCGCGTCGCTCTACGAACAACCGAGCGCGCGCAAGGGCCGCATCGTCGGTCTGCCGAACTGGCGGCTGCCGAACCTCAAGCGCGAGCTGAAGGCCAAGACGCTGCCGAAGATGGCGAAGATGCTCGGCACCACGCGCGACGAGTTCTACGAGGCCAACTACGACGCGTACGCCTACGCGCGCTACCTCGTCTACTACCTCCAGGAGCAGGGAAAGCTGCAGGAGTTCTACAAGAAGTTCCTCGAGGACAAGAAGGACCTGACCGGCATCACCGCACTGCAGTCGGTGCTCGGCGAGGAGCTCGACACGTTCGAGCCCAAGTGGCGCAAGTGGGTGTTGGCGATCCCCTACAAGCGCTGAAGGATCGGGTCCCACAGCTCGAAGTAGTACATCGCGTACGCCCAACCGCCGAGCAGCAGCAGTAGCAGTAGCACCAGCAGCGTGCGGCCTGTGCGCGACGGCGGCGCGAGCGGGATCGCGGGCGGTAGCGGCTCGACTTTCACGGGCGCGATCGGCTGCTTTGCGGGCGTGCCGCGATCGAACGCCGGCGGAACCTTGCCGCTCGGCCGGCTCGGCGTCTCGAGGATCCGGATCAGCTCCGACAGCTCGCTTCGCTCACCGGGTGGCGCCTGGCTGAATGCCCACTCGCACCACGCTGCCAGCTGATCGTTACTGACGGTGGTCTGCAGCTCGGTCGATGCGTTGACCAGCGCGGTGCGCAACGCCGCCGCGCTCTGCCACCGCCGGTCGGGATCGCGCTCGAGCGCGGTCATCACGATCGCATCGAGCTCGGGCGGCACGTCACTGTTCTTCGTCGACGGCGGCAGGATCGGAGTCGAGCGCACCTTCTCGAGCACGCCGAGATCGGTCTCGGCATCGAACAGCATCCGCCCGGTGAGCAGCTCGTGCGCGAGTGCGCCGACCGACCACAGATCGCACCGGCTATCGAGCCGGCCGCCGAGATACTCGGGCGCGATGTAGCTGAACTTGCCCTTCAGCGTCCCCACCGTCGTGGTCTGGTGCGCACTCTTCGCCTTCGCGATCCCGAAGTCGATCAGCTTCACCACGCCGCTGTTCGAGATCACGACATTGGGCGGCGTGACATCGCGGTGGATGATACCGAGCGGGTTGCCCTGCTTGTCGGTCAGGTTGTGCGCGTAGTCGAGCGCCTCGCACAGCTGGCACAGGATGTTCACGCTGATCGGAAACGGGATCCCGCCGATCGTCGCTGCGCACTGCCGCAGCAGCTGCGCGAGCGATGGCCCCGACACCAGCTCCATCGCGATGTAGTGGATCTCGCCGACGCTGCCAACATCGTAGGTCTGCGCGATGTTCGTGTGATGCAGGTACTGCGCGAGCCGCGCCTCGTCGTGAAACAGGCCGACGAGCTCCTCGTTGTGCGCCGCGTGCTCGAGCAGCCGCTTGAGCGCCACGCGCTTGCGAAACCCACCCGGCCCGCGCGACTCGGCGACGTGCACACTCGCCATCCCACCGACGCCGAGCTGCTCGTACACGGTGTACGAACCAAACGTCTCGCCTTTGGACACGCTCCATCGTAGTCCGAAACGACCGACGGGCAGGGGGAGGACCCTGCCCGTCACGACCGCAATGTCGAAGCTACGTACCTAGCGACCCGAGGGGTGGAACGTGAACGGGTAGTTCACCTGCACGCCACCACCGTCGGGCGGCTTCGGGAACTCGATGGCGCCCACGATGCTGGCGACACAGTTCGCGACGTTGCTGCTCATGCCTGCACCCGTCGAGGAGCGCACCGTACCGGCCGGGGTGATGAAGAACGAGACCGTCACCGTACCGTCGAGCGAGGGGTTCGCGAGCAGCTCCTTCTCGTAGCAGTACGAGATCTTGTTCAGGTTGCGGCGGATGTAGCGGCGGATGATGGACTTGTCATACGAGCCACCCATCGTGGGCTGACCGACGACCGGAGCCGGGACGCCGGGGTTGCGGCGGCGCATGCCGGGGCCACCGCCACCGGGACCCGCGTAGCCTTGGCGACCGAACTTGCCGAGGCCAATCTTGTTGTAACCGTCACCGGTTCCGATGATGCCGCAGTGCTGGCCGTCCTTGCAGCCGCCGCCACCGCCGAAGCCGTTGCGACCGTAACCGAACGTGCCCTGGCCCTCGCCGTCGGCGCCGAACATCGCACCGTACACGTTGCTGGTGTCGAAGCCGCTCGAGATGTTGCCTTCACCGGTCAGCGACGCGAAGAAACCGCCGTTCTGCAAGGCGACATTGCCGAGGACACCCGCGTTGCGCGCCTCTTCGATGGCCTGCGCGCGAGCGACCTGCTCCTTCTCGCTGGTCTTCTCCATACGGACGTGGCTGTCCTGGTTGGTCGACTTCGTCGTGCCCATCGCACCCTCGGCGAGGTCCATCGGCGTGGCGTTGGTGGCCTCTTCGCCGCCACCGCCCTTCTCCTTGTCCTGCTCTTCCGGCGTCATGTCCTCCTGCATGTTGTTGTGGCCGCTGGTGGTGGTCGGCTCGATCGTCGCGAGGTCGATCGCGGCGGTGCCACCGTCGACCGGGATCTGCGAGAGCAGGAGAACCATCCCGAGGTGCACCGCGAGCGAGCCCGCGAAGTAACCCATGGTCTTGCTCTCGAGACCGGCGAACAGCGCCGTCTGCTGCTCGCGCGGCTTGGCAACACCCGACACGAGGAACGAGGTCTGGCCGACGTTCGCCTTGATGCGAGCGTTCATCGGGATCGGCATCTCGAACGCGCCCGGCACGGCGGCCGACGGACGCGCACGACCACTGGCCGCGAGCTCGGCGAACTGGACCGACTTGCCGTCGACCATCATCTCGCCCGACACGCCCGCACCGAAGTTGAGGACGAAGTCGTCACCCTGCGGCGCGACGAGCGGGAAGCTCTCGGTCGGCGCACCGATCACGGGGAGCTGCACGTCCGAGCCCGTGCCGATCTTGTAGAACGGCGAGCGGCGCTCGCGGCGGCTACGCACGAGCGCGCCGGTGAGTGCACCGAGGCCGATCGCGAGACCACCAAACGCGGCCCAGTCGTAACCGAACGAGAGCTGCTCGGCGCGGAACGCACCGGCCGGCTTCTTCGCGACCTGGGTCCAGTAGTCGTGCGCGCCCTTGTTGCGAGCAGCGGTGCTGACGCTCACGCCAAACGATGCGGCGGAGAACAGCACGCACGCGAGACCGGCAGCGGCGAGGCCCCACGTCTTCGTCGTGACCTTGCCACTCTGTGGATCGATGCAGTGCTTCACGTCGACGACGGAATCACCGAGCATCGCGGCGACTTCGATGGCCTTGGCGCCAACGTCGTCCGTCATCGGATTCGAGCTGTTGTTCGAGAAGTTAGAAGTAGCGACGTTCGACATTGGATAAGCCTCCGGCCCAGCGCTGCATGGTCGGCCACCGTGGCCCACTCAGCATTTGCGTTGCGGTCATGAACTGAGACAGCGGATCGCACGTGGGGTTCCGCTTTTTTGGCTGCAATTACGGCTGCAACCGCGAGCGTGTAGGTGCTGTCTGCTACCGTTTTCCTTCCATGACTGCCTTGCGCGTCCAGGGGTTACGGGTCGCGCTCCCCGACGGACGCGTACTCATCGACGGCATCGATCTGACTGTAGGTGCCGGCGAAGTCGTATGCCTGCTTGGTGGATCGGGCGCAGGTAAGTCCACGTTTGCACGGGTGCTGTTCGAGCGCGAAGAGCTCGACGAAGCAGGCTTCGATGTCGTCACCGCGAAGCTCGATCTCGAGCACGGGCAGCTCGGTCTCGTTCCGCAGCGCGGCGCGCTGTTCGATCACCTCGACGTGCGCGGCAATCTCGAGCTCGCGCTGCGCCACGCGAATCCACCGAGCACCGATGATCCCGCGACATGGCTCGAGCGCGTCGGTCTCGACAAGTCACTCGCCAAGCGCGGCACGCCGGTCACGCAGCTCTCGGGTGGGCAAGCGCAACGCGTCGCCGTCGCGCGCGTGCTCGCGAGCCGGCGCAAGCTACTGTTCCTCGATGAGCCGTCGGTCGGGCTCGATCCACATCGCGTGCGCATGCTCGCGCGGCTCATTCGCGAGCAGGTGAAGGCGCTCGGCATCTCGGCGATCGTCGTCACGCATGACGTCGCGCTCGCGGCTGGCGTCGCCGACAAGCTGTACTTGCTGTCGCTCGAGGACAGGAAGCTCGAGCATCTGTTCGCGGATCGCTGGCCCGGTGCACTCGAGGATCCAGGACACAGCGCGGAGGAGCGCGGGCGCTGGCTCGTCGAGCTCGAGCACGCGATGGTCGATCATCTCGACAAGCACGGCGACAAGCCGCCACCCGCGGGCACGCCAAAGCCGCGCAGCGTGGTGCGCAAGGTCGCGCGCATGGCAGAGCCGCTGGTCGCGCCGTTTCGCGTCGCGGTCACCGCAGCGATCCGCGCGCCGGTGCAGCTGGTGAAACATCCGCGCGACTTCTTCATCGTCGCCAAGCGCGTGGTGATGCAGACACTGCTGCGTCCGCTGCCGTTCTACGCGATCGTATCGACGCTGATCGGCTACACGGTGCTGTTCGTGATCAGCAAGGTCGGCGGTGCCGGCGTGAAGCCCGATGCGCTGCTGCGGCAGATCGGTGGCAGTCACGTGATCGCGCTCGCCCCTGCCCTGTCGGCATTGCTGTTCGTCGCGGCATCGGGCAGCGCGACCAATGCGTGGCTGGGCTCGATGGGCCTCACCAAGCAGACCCTCGCGCTCGATGCACTCGGCGTCGATCGCCGCTCCTATCTGTGGGCACCGGCCTGGCTCGCCGCGGCGCTGTGCTTCCTCGCGGTCGCCGCGCTGTTCGCGCTCGGCATGATCGCGGGCGGCATGGTGGTGTGCGAGTCGTACGGGATCACGAACGCGTGGGAGCTGCTGACAGGCGACCTGCTCGACCCACGGCCGGAGCGGCTGCGCTACACGGTGCGTGCGCTGTTCCTGGTCTGGATCTACGCGTGGGGCATCGCGAGCGATGTCGTCGCCAAGGGCGGCGCGCCGAAGCCCGAGGCTGACAGCGTGACGCGCGGCATGACCGCGAGTGTCGTCGCATGCACGCTGTGGGTCGTCGCGTGGGAGCTGGCCACGGTGCTCGTGGTGTTCCGGCTGTGAAAGTCTTCGTCGGGATCCTCATCGTCGTCGCCCACCTGCTGGGCTTCGCGTGGCTGGCCAATCGCAGCCGCGGCAGCGAGCTGATGATCCCCGCGCCGCCGCTGGTATCGACTGACGCAGGGGGGCCTGGGCTCGTCCATCGCACGTGGAGCACGAGCTATCGTGGCGGCTACACCCGCTCGGTTGGCGCGACGCAGCTCGTCGGTCCGTTCCAGGATCCCGCGCGGCCCGCGTGCAGTGGCCGCGTCGTGGTCGGCCAGAAGATGCTCGATGCGATCGCCGAGGTCATGAAGGCGGAGACCGACAAGGAGCTGCGCGGGCTCTCCGTGTTCCCGATCGGCGATTACCAGAAGATCCGCACGCTGACGCTCGCGTGGGCGAAGGACCACGTGCTCGTGCACGCGACCGTCGTGTTCAAGCGCGCGAATGTCCCGGTCACGGTGAAGCTGTTCCCCGAGCGTAAGGGCGACTCGCTGAAGTTTCGCGTCGTCGCGAAGGCCGACCTCGACTTCGACAACCGCGCGATCAACTGGATCAGCGACAAGGTCGGGGCGGACTCGCTCGCGACGCGCATCACGCGCGAGCAGATCGACGACGTGCTCGTCACGACCTTCGCCCCGCCGCCGCCGTTCGAGCTGTCGGAGGGCCAGACGTTGACGTTCGTGTACTGCGACGGCCCGATCGAGATCGTCGAGAACCGCTACGGCGCGCTGCCATTCGCAATCGCACTCACCCGCATGCCAGGCGCGCCGCAGGTCCTGCCACCGCGCTTCGCGGTCGGCTCTCGCCCCGCACCCGGACCCGACACCACGCTCGCGATCGATCTCGATGTCGACGCGCTCGACGCCCTGCTCTACGAGCTGTGGCGCACCGGCTGGCTCGACAAGCGCCTCGCCGAGGTCGGCCTTGACCGCCGGTTCAATTCCGATCCGATCGTCACCGAGTACCTGTCGATCCGGATCTCGCCGCTACGCCTCGCGCTGCCGCCGGTGATCTCCCCTGGTCCCAACGGCACACTGCAGCTCGCCGCCGATGCGCGCGTCGCGATCAGCGATGGCACGCGCACGACCATCGGCCGCGTCTATGGCGCGCTCGATTTCAGCATTCTCCCCGTCGCCGGGACCGAGCTGCCGCTGTCCGTCGATCTCGGCGCACTCGAGCTGTCGTGCGAGCGGACGCCCGAGACGCTGGTCCCCTGCTACGGCGATCTCGTAGCGGCTGTACGCGACCGCGGCAGCGAGTTCCACGGGGCCCTCACCGAGGCTTTCTCGGGCCTGCTGATCGACATTTTCGTCGACCGGTCCCTCGGGACCGAGGGTTTGCCCGCCGAGATCGTGATCTCGCGGGTGGTGCCGAGCCTTGCCAGCGGTGGAACACTGCATCTCGACCTCACGGCCATACTTGCCCCGCTGCCCTGAGGCAGTACGATCTCGATGTGGATCGAGATGGGTTTCGCGAGGCGCTGCTGGCTGTCATGGAGCGCAAGAAGCACTGGGCGTGGTCGTCGCACTTCGCGACCGGCAAGGTCACCAAGGACCGCCTGCACGTCCATTTCGAGCAGGAGTACGAGACCTACGTCCGCGACTTCCCGGTGATGGTCGGCTGGGCGTTCGTGCAGTGCCCCATCGCCGAGGTCCGCCGCGACCTCGCCGAGAACCTGTACGAGGAAGAGACCGGCGGCCTCGTCGCCGGCAAGCCGCATCCCGAGCTGTTCCTCGAGTACCCGCGTGGCCTCGGCTTCGATCTCGCGCGGTTCGACAGCGTCGAGCTCATTCCCGCGGCGCGTGCGTACCGGCAGGTGCTCGACGAGTACACGCGCAAGCACGGCTGGGCCGTCGCTGCCGCCGTCGTCACGCTGTTCATCGAGGGCACCAATCACGATCGCGGCGAGCTCGACCCCGACGCGCCGAAGCGTCCGACGCCGCCGCTCGAGGATCACCCGCTGGTGAAGCATTACGGCCTGCCACTCGAGGGCCTCGCGCTGACCAAGGCGCACCGTCGCGTCGAGGGCAGCCACCGGGCAGCCGCGTGGCGCATGATCCTCGACCACGTCGACCCATCGCACTACGGGCCGGTAGTCGATGCGATGGAGAAGACGCTCGTGGCATGGCTTGCCTATCGTGATGCGGTCGCCGCGGCGTGCGGCGTCTCGCGTTGATGGGTTACCATCGCGGCATGCGTGGAGGCTGGGCGGCTGTCATCGCCGTATTTGTTGGGTGTGGCGGCAACACGCCGCCAGCGCCCGTCCAACCGATTGCCATGGCGAAGCCGGTCAAGGAGGTACCGCCCGTACCCGTCGAGCGACCCGCGTGCATCAAGCCGCCCGAGGAGAGCGCAGCGATCGCGCATGCGGACGGTGACGACAAGCACGTGACGTACTGCGTGGGGACCGCCGTCGACCAGTGCTTCTCGATGGACCTCGCGACCGGCAAGCTCAAGAACCTACCGGAGCAGCCCAAGGGCCAGCAGCCGGCGCTCGACGCTGCCGCGCGCATCGAGACCACCAATCCCGAGTTCAAGGTCTGCACCGAGGCAACCGGCTGCAAGACGCTCACGCCACAGGTCTGGCCGGGCGCCGCGCCGCTGCGCGCGGCGAGTAACGGCACGATCGCGGCGATCATGCTCGGCGATGCCGAGAAGGGTAAGGGCTACGTCGACATCTACGACGTGATGAAGACCAAGAAGCTGGCGACGGTCCGGTTCGCCCGCGGCGAGTTCAAGTGCGGTGACCTCGCCATCCTCGGCGAGACGCTCTACGTCAACGCGACGGTGTGCTCCGGCACCTCGGGACGCGCGGCGCTGTACTCGGCCAAGGGCAAGAAGATCGCGAACGTCGGCGGCAAGGCGGATTTCGGGACCTTCGGCAACTCGTACACACAGGTCGAGGGGTCGATGTGGGCGTTCCTCGAGGAGAACGGCAACCGCATTGCGCTGCAGGACGTCGTGAAGGGCAAGGTTCTCAAGTCCATCGACGTCGGCTCGCTGTTTGCGAGCTCGGCCGCCGAGAAGATGGGTAACCCGGGGGAGTCGGCGATCGTGCGCCTGGGCAACGGCAAAGTCGCCGTGGTCGGCGGGACGCCGGCGAATGGAAGCGTTGCGATCGTTGACCTCACGACGGGCGACGTGAATGTCGTAGCCGCCGCCATGTGCAACTGAGCACCAGCGTGCTTCGGCGCACGCGTGGCGCTCGTCGGCGCACAGCGGATCTGAGCGTCTAGGGCTGCACCCGATCTTGCAATGATGGGCGTCGATGCCCGCTGCGACGATGGTAGAGCGACAAGGTCGCACCGCTGTCGTGCACGTGCGCGGGGATGTGATCATCCCGACGGCCAACCGGCTGCACGGGACGCTCAAAGCCCTGGGTCGCCGACGCGACGTGCGCAAGATCGTGGTCGATCTGACCGACGCCGGCCGGCTCGACTCGGCAGGTGTCGCGGCGATCGGACTCGCGCGACTTGCGATGCAGCGCGCCGGCAAGGAGCTCACGCTCGACAACGTCGGCGACCTCCAGCGTCAGGCCCTCGAGCTCGCGCCCACGGACTTCACGAAGCCCGCACGCGCCGAGGAGCCACAGTGGCTCGAGATGCTTGGCGATCGCGTGCTCCACGTGGGCGCCGTGATCCAGCAGGTCGCGCGGCTCGCCGTCGACGTCGTCCGCCAGAGCGCGTTGATTCTGATGCGACGGCACAAGCTGCCGAAGGGAGCGGTCAGTCAACACATCCTGACCATGGGCGCAGACGGTGTGTTCATCGTCGGCCTGCTCAGCTTTCTGCTCGGCGTGACGATGGCGTTCCAGGGCGTCGTGCAGCTCACGAAGTTTGGCGGCGGCGTGTTCGTCGCCGACATGGTTGGCTGGTCGATGATTCGCGAGATGGCGCCGTTGATGGCTGCGATCGTGTTGACCGGTCGCACCGGCGCAGCGATCGCTGCCGAACTCGGCGCGATGCGTGTGGGCCAGGAGATCGACGCGCTGACGGCGATGGGCGTGAGCCCCGTCCGCTATCTGGTCGTGCCACGCATGGCAGCCCTCACCGTCGCGTTGCCGGCGCTGACGCTGATGGGCATGGCCATCGGGATCTGCGGCGGCATGATCGTCGCTTCGCTTCTGATCGACATGCCGGCGCTGACGTACTGGGAGCGCATCGTCGACCGTGTCCGGTTCACGGACTTCCTGCAGGGGTTCTCGAAGAGCTTCGTGTTCGCGTGGATCATCGGGCTCGTCGGCAGCCATCTCGGACTGCGCACGTCTGGCGATGCCGCGAGCGTCGGGGCCGCCACCACGCGGACGGTCGTGACCTGTATCTTCCTCATCATCGTCGTCGACGCCGTGTTCGCCACCGCGATCACGCTGTGGGGCAACATATGATCGCCGAGCCGATCCTGCAGTGCGTGAACGTCTCGGTCGGCTACGACAAGCCGATCCTCCACGGCATCAACATCGAGATTGGCCGTGGCGAGATCGTCGCGCTCCTCGGCGCCAGCGGCAGCGGGAAATCGACGCTGCTGCGAACCTTGTGCGGTCTTCTGCCGCCGATATCGGGCGAGGTCCTGCTGTTCGGCAAGTCGCTCTACGATATCGACGAGGAGCACCGCAATGACCTGCTCCGCCGGATCGGCTTCGCATTCCAGGCGGATGCGCTGTTCAGCTCGATGACCGTCGAGGAGAACGTGGCACTGCCACTACGCGAGCTGACCAACCTGCCCGACTCCCTGATTCAAGAGATGGTGCGCATGCGCCTCGAGCTGGTCGGCATCGGCGAGCTCGCCCGCCGCTTTCGCACGCAGATGTCCGGCGGTCAGCGCAAGCGTGCGGCGCTCGCGCGAGCGTCGATTCTGGACCCCGAGCTGATCTTTGCCGACGAGCCGACGGCGGGTCTTGACCCGGTCGTCGCCGCCGAGGTCGACGCGACACTCGTCCAGTTTCAGAAGGCGCTCGGGAGCACGATCGTGGTCGTGAGCCACGAGCTCGCGAGCATTCGCGCCACCGCTGACCGCGCGATCATGCTCGCCGGGGGGAGCGTCGTTGCGGACGGCACGCTCGACGAGCTCACCCAGAGCCGCCACGAAGATGTTCACCAGTTCTTTCACGCGAGGGCAGAATGACGACCACCAAGCCGCAGAAAATTCGCATCGCTCTGTTCGCGATCGCAACCGGCGTGCTGTTCGCACTCGTGTTGGTCGTGTTCGCCGGCCTCCACTTCTGGAAGGAACGAAAGGACTACTACATCGTCTTTGACAAGTCGGTGTTCGGGCTGAAGTCAGGCGCCGACGTGTTCTTCAACGGGGTTCGGGTCGGCGCGGTCACCAAGGTTGCGATCGACAAGTCGGACATCCGGTTCGTGCGCGTCAACATCGCGGTCGACGCCGATACACCCGTCCACGCCGACACGGATGCGCAACTCCAGTATGCCGGCATCACCGGCCTCAAGGTCATCGACCTGCGCAATGGCACCTCGGCGACCCCGCGCCTTGCCGAGCACTCGCAGATCAAGCAAGGCAAGACGCTGTTCGACCAGCTCGAGGAGAAGGGCATGAAGATCGTCGACCAGACCGCCGAGCTGATGCAGAAGGCGAACGACATCGTCGCGCAGGCGGAGAACGTCGTCACGAACCTCACGGCGCTCACCGACCCGTCGCAGATGGGTGCTCTCGTCGAGCAGACCAAGCACACTGCCGCCAACCTCGCTGCCGCGAGTGGCGCGCTCAAGGGCCTCGTCGACGACAACCGCGCCGGGCTCAAGGCGTCGATCGCGTCCATCGAGCTGGCCGCCAGGCGCACCGCCGAGCTGGTCGATAACGGTCAGCTCCGCGCCGCGGTCTCCGACCTGCGCCAGGCGAGCCGCAGCTTCAAGGAGCTCGCGCGCGATGTCCGTCAGAAGCCGTCACGCCTGCTGTACTCCAACCCCGCGCCCGATCGGAAGCTGCCATGAAGACCCTCGCCCTGTGCCTGCTGCTCGCTGCGTGTGGCGGCAAGATTCCCGAGACGCGTTTCTATCAGCTCGCCACGCCGCCCGCGGCGAAGGCTCCTGACCCCGCGGGCAGCGTGCTCGCGATCGAGCCGCTCGAAGCCGCGCAGGCCTACGACGACGAGCGCCTGGTCTATCGGATCAATCCGTACCGGCTCGACTACTACAACTATCACCGCTGGAGCACCACGCCCGGCACGCTCGTCTCCGACTTCCTCGAGCGCGCGTTCGAATCCAGCGGCCAGTTCAGCAGCGTCACGCGCGACGAGCAGGCTGCGCCGGTCATCCTCGGCGGTCGCCTCATCGCACTCGAGGAAGTCGACAAGAGCAAGACCCAGTGGATCGGCCGCGTCGTGATCGAGCTGACGCTGACCGAGACCGCGTCGGGCGACGTGCTGTGGACCGAACAGTTCGAGGAGCTGGAGCCGGTGAAGACACAGACACCCGAGGGCCTGGTGCAGGCGCTCTCGGTCGCGATGAACCGGATCGCGCAGCGGGCGTTGCCGGTGGTCTCGAACCTGGCGGTCCAGACCGCGCGCAAGGCGGACAAGGACGGTAAGGCAACGTCATCCTCGCGCGCCGCCCGGCTCAAGCCCTGACCCAAGGTTAGTTCGAGAAGCCGCCGAGCTGCACCCCTGCTGCCGCGCGCACCGCGGACTGCGAGAACACCTGGAACGCGCGCCGGATCTCGCTCGCGCTGTTGCCGGGCGTGAGGATCCAGCGATCCGGGATGCCCATCGACTGGAACACCTTCTTGAAGTCGGTGGTTCCGTCGTTGATGCCCATCGCCGCGACGATGTGGTTCTCCTGCGCGAGCATGTCGGCGACGAGGGTCGCGATATCTGCGGGCCGGCAACGCGTCGATCCGTAGTCGCCACCGTCGGTGATGATCAGCGTGACGGTCCGGACCGCGATGCCCGCCTGCGCGAGCTCTTGCGACTTCGCGATCACGGTGCCGAGGAGCACCACCGTCTGGTCGAACAGCGGCGTGCCGTGACACGGATTGTAGTTCGCGGTGGTCATCATCTTGGCGTGCGCGAGTGCGGTGTACGGGAACAGCACCTCGCCGTTGAGGTAGCGCGTGTGCGCGAGCACCTCACCGGACTGTTTCGAGCGCCCGAGTGCCTCGATCACGAAGTTGTGGCCATCGCGGACCGCCTCCGTGTTGCCGGCGGCGGCGATCGATTGCGAGTCGTCCGGCATCAGCGTGAGCAGCACGACCTCGCTCGCGGCGACGTCGTCGATCGTCACGCCGAGACCGGACTGGATCTGCGCGCCGACATCGACCACGTCGAGTGTAGTGAGCGATTGCTTCGACAACGTGCCGGCAGCATGCGCGTCGTCGAAAAGTTGCTTGACCTTCTTGTCGTCGTCGTCGTTGTTGTTGCTCACAGCTTGAGTCCCTTCCAGGTGGTGATGGGGTCGGTTGACTTCACGAGGTGCATGCCGGCATTGGCGAACTTCTGCAGCGCAGCGTCGGCCTGCGTCGTGAAGTCCGCGGCGAATCCGCCCTTGCCGTCGGGGACGGTGACCGACGACATGCAGTCGGTCATCAGGTAGACCTTCTTCGCGAGCGCCGGATCCTGAGCGGCGATCTCGTCGAGCAGGTCATCGATCGTGCTCTTCACGCAGTGGCTTGCCGCTTGTCCCGCGATCACGACCGCATCGGCGGCGAGCAGCGTGTGGATGAACTGGGTGTTGCGCTGGGCGAGGGCCGCGCCGTCGAAGCGAGACATCACTTCGGGGCGGAGCACCGAGTAGTTCTCGGTGAGCGGGTTTCCGCCCTTCACCTCGACGTTCGATTGCGCGGTGCGCGTGAACGCGTGGAACATCCGAGCCTCGTGGATCACGCCGGCGAGCGCGTGGCCGTCGGAGCCGAGCAGGCAGTGCGGGGGCCACAGGTAGAGCTGGTACTTGCCCGCCTTCTCGAGCTCCTTGCAGTAGTAGAGGACCTGCTTGCACAGCCAGGTGTAATTGCCGCCGCACAGCCACTTCGCCATCGCCGGGTTCGGGCGCACTTCGCCCGCGGCGATCTCGTCGGACGTGATCGTGCGAAACGCGGCGAGCGGCTGGTCAGCCTTGTCGAGCCAGAAGCTCGGGAAGAAGATCTGATACGCGAGGTGCGTGTCGAGCGTGGTCGTCACCTCGGTGAGCGAGCCGAGGTTCTTGTAGATGAACTCGGCGATGCGGCGCGAGTCATCGACGGCTCCGGTGCCCGAGCGGCCGGCAACGTAGAGCGTGCCTTCGGGGAAGCAAAAGTCCTTCTGCACGTCGATGAGGAGCAGGTGGACCCGCATCTCATCGGCCGCAGCGGGCTTGATCTTGTGCTGCGCGCGCCACGGTGCAGCGGCGGTTGCGAGGGTGCTCGCGTCGGGGCGGTAGCCCCACTCGGCGGCGTGCTTGGCTTGGAAGAAGCTGGGAATCGGCAACATGGTTTCGTCTCCTTGGTCAGGTGAGCTGCAGGCGCAGCGCGTCGCGTCGACGCAGCACGTCGATGCCGGAAGTGGTCAAGGCGAGCCGGTCACCGGCACCGACGATCGGTGCGGTCTCGGCGAACACACGCGTCATGGAAATCGTGCTCTGGACGATCTCGATGCGAGCGATGCCGTCGTCGGTCGGAACGAACAGGTAGGGGCCGGCCGCGCACGCGCCGTCGATACCGGCGAGCCACGGTGCGTCGGTCAACGTCTCGGTCGCGAGGATCTGGGTGTCGGCGCCAACGACGATGCACGTCGTGACGAGCCGGCCGGCCTCCGCGCACGTGAGCCACAGCCACGCGCGGTCGCTGCCGACCGTGGCGTGCGCAGACACGAGCTGGCCGCGGATCTTTGGCAGCTGCACGCGATCGTCGATGCCCGCGCGGTCGGGGCGGAACACGAAACCGACCTGGTAGCCACCGGCGCGATAGAAGCCGATGCCGAGGCTGTCGCCGACCCATGCATACGTCTGGCCGGCCAGCACGTTGCCGATGCGTTCGGGGCCGAGCCGCGACGTCCGCATCAGTGCACCACCATCGATCCACACCGCACCACTGCTACCGACCCGCCGGGTCGCAAGCGCGACGTCGCTGGCCGCGATCGTCTGGTAGCGGAGGTTGCCGTGCACGACCGCGGGTGGGACGTGCGCGACCGCCTGGCATGCGGGGCACCGCACGCGTGCATGCTCGTCGCCGCACCCCGGGCACTTGCGGAGATGCAAGTTCGCGAGCAGACCGCGCGGGAACTCGCCGCGCTGATCGCGCTCGAAGATCTTGCGGAATACGTCGAGCACGTCGTCGGGTAGCGTCGCAAGCGGGCGAGCCGCGCGCGGATACGTGATATCCGCACCGAACACGCTCGCCCGCTTCAGCGCGCGCGCACCATTGGCGATGCCGCGCGCAACGCCGCCCCACGGTCCGACGCCGAGCAGCGAGCGAAACACCATGACCGCGAAGGCGAACCAGTCGCTGTCCACATCATGTGGGCGGACCGGCACGAGCTGCTGTGCGTCACACAGCCGCGGATCGACGAAGCGCTCGCTGAACATCGGACACGTGAAGCCGCCGAACTGATAGCTATCGACGTCGATCAGGTGAATGCGTCGCCCGTCGACGAGGACGTTGAGGTCATTGCAGTCGCCGATCACGATGCCGGCGCGATGCAGCCCGGCAATCGCGTCGTGCAGCGAGCCAAGTGCAGCGATGATGTCGGCGCCCGCGATTGGATGGTCGCGGCGCCAGCGCAACTCGCCGTAGCTGTGCAGCGGCTCGCCGGTGATCTTCGGCATCAGGTAGCCGACTTCGCTGCCGCGCTTCGTGGCGAGCGCGAATCCGCACGGCGCCACGACCGCCGCCGGCAGATTGCCGGGCAGCGCGCGCAGCTTGGCCGGTTGCTCGACGAGCCGGCGAGCAGCCGTCGCCTGCTCGTGTGGCATCCCGATGAAGTCGGGATGGTCGGCGGGCTTCCACCACTTCACGACGCGACCGTCGCCGAGGTCGTACACCTCGGCCTCGCCGCCCTGCCCCAGCAGCATCTGCGGCGTCAGCGTCACGCGGCTGCCTTCGATCCAGACGTTGCGATTCATGATGCAAACCTCCGGTGCAGCACGGCGACCGCGCAGTCGTCCTGCAGGCGTGCGGGTGTGCGAATCACGCGGCGCGCGTCCCAGTCGATGCGCTCGTCGCTGCGCGCGAGGAGTGCGAGCTGGCGGCGCAGTGCATCGGGATGCTCGAGATTCTTGTGAGTCGCGAACCCTTCGAGGCCGGTGTCGAGGTCGCACGCGCCGTCGGTGGCAACGATGATCGTCTCGCACGTGGCCGGTGCGCTGGCGAAGTGCGCCCGGCGCGGCTCGTTCATCAGGTCGTACGCGAGATACGGCGGCTGGTTGTCCTCGAACGGTCCGAGCACACACGTGGTGTCACCAAACGAGTACGCGCCATCGCCCAGCGCCCACACGCTCGCGCCACCGCGTGGACCGATCGCGGCGGCCACGAGCGTGAACAAGAAGCAATCACGAACCAAGCTGTGCTCGCCACCCGCGACCGCCGCGAGTGCCTTCACGACATCCGCGCGTGCGGCCTCCCACGCGGCCGGGACCTCGATCTCGCGCTCGGTATCGGCGAGGCGTGCACCCACCGCGGCCGCGAACAGCGTGGCCCCCAGGCGTGCCCCGACTTCCGAGCTCGGCGCGCTGCCGCAGCCGTCGGCCACGACCACCACCGCTCCGCCGACACCCCGGTACGTGGCGACCGCGTCCTGACCGTTCCGCGACGCACGCAGGTGACGTGCTCCCGTCACCGCTGCGGCCGCCATCGAGATAGTGTCCATCTGACACCTAGCATGGTGTCCGCTGCACACTATGTCAAGGACGACTCGATAATCCGGCGCCGCGCCTCGGTTTTCTGAGACCCGCAGCCGCGAGATCAGCCACTTGCGCTGGCACACCCGGTGCTCCAAGGAGCCGCATGCTTCGCGCTGCCGCCCTCCTCGCCCTGTTCACGACCGCCTGCACTACCGAACCCGAGACCAGCCCTGGTCAGCTCACGCGCGTCCGCGATCAAGCGTTCCTGTGCGACGACACCGGCACGGATGCTCACTGGGCCTGCACGGTCGAGCTCTCGATCGCTGGCAGCGCGCTCACCTCGGTCGGCATTCACAACGATGGCAGCGACACCGGTCCGCGCGCGATCGCGACTCTCAGTGACATTGCGCTCTCGGATCTCGATGCGCTGATCGCTACCGTCCCGATGAGCGTCGACACGGTCGAGGGTATCGGTTGCGGTGGTGCGCCGGCCAAGTCGCGCGAGTACACGATCGACTTCGAGACCGTCGGCCTTCGCGACCTCGAGTTTCACTCGGCCGAGAGCGGACCGCTCCAGGATCTCAAGAACCGCGTGACCACGATCATCACCGCGATCGATACCTGCACCGCGAACGGCGACATCAGCTTCTCGAGCTGTTCGCCGCGCCTCGCGCCCTGGCAGCAGTAGTCGCGCCGCAGCTCACCGCTGATCGCGCCGCCAAAGCGCGATCACGGAGCGAGCCGGTCGCGCGTCCACTCGCCCGCGGCCGCGCGCCGGTAGCGCACGCGGTCATGCAGGCGCGATGGCTGGCCTTGCCACAGCTCGATCATGTCGGGCACCACGCGATAGCCGCCCCAGTTCGCCGGCCGCGGCGGTGTCGCGTCGCCCACCTGCTCGGCGAGCTCGGCAACTCGATGCTCGAGCACCTCGCGGTTCGGAATGATCATCGACTGCGGCGACGCGATCGCACCGAGCTGGCTGCCGCGCGGCCGCGATGCGAAGTACGCATCCGAGTCCTCTGCGCTGACCTGCTCGATGCTGCCCTCGATGCGAATCTGCCGGTGCAGCGGCTCCCAGAACAGCACGAGCGCTGCGCTCGGATGCGCGGCGAGGTCCCGACCCTTGCGGCTATCGTAGTTCGTGTAGAACACGAAGCCGCGATCATCGATCTCCTTGAGCAGCACGATGCGCGCTGCTGGTCGCCCGCGCTCGTCGACCGTCGCCAGTGTCATCGCGTTCGGCGTATGGATCCCGCCGCCCACGGCGACCGCGAACCAGCGCCTGACCTCGACGAACGGATCCGGATCGCACGCGCTCGGCTCGAGCGGATCGCCGACGTACTGATCGCCGAGGCGCCACAGCAGATCCTTGGCCATGCTGGGGTCTACCATGCCCGAAGCAATACGCGCCGCACGCGTTGTCTCAGTGCTTGTGATCGTGGCCGTCCGGCGACGTTGCCTTGCCGCTGCCAGCCGCACTGCCCTGCCCCGACTGATCGCCAGGACCCGCACCGGACTTGTCGCCGCCACCGGCCGCCTTTGCCTGCCGCATCAGCTTGTGAAACGCATCATGCACCTTCACAAACGCGGCCTCGAACTTCGCGTCTGCCTTCGCACTGCACGCGGCGGCGAGGTCCTCGACCGCGGCGTCCAGCGCACGCGTCGCCGTCGTCCACGTATCCGCATTCGTCGCGACCGGCGGCGTCGACTTCCCAACCGCGGCGGCCGCGGCCTTGAACTGATCGATCGCACCGCAGGTATCGGCGATCCGCTGCGCACCCGCCGCCGCATGCCAGCGCGGCGCGAGGAGATCGTGGAACGCGTTGAGCTCGGGGGTCAGCTTGCCGTGCTCGCCGGCAGCGCCGCTGTCCTCACCCTGATGCTCTGCGCCGCTCCCGGTACCCGGCTGGGGCGTCGTCGTCGTCGGGCCTGCAGCCTTGTCCTTCCCACCGCACCCAGCTGCGGCCAAGAGCAAGGCAAACGTGAGAATGCGGGTCATGCGCGTCGCTTTCGCACGCAGGCTCTCGCTGTGTCAACGCACGGGGGTAGAGTCCGTGCATGGACCTGTTTGTCATCCGCCACGCGATCGCAGCAGATGCCGAACCCGGCCAGGACGACTCCGCACGAGAGCTCACGCACAAAGGCGCACGAAGGTTTCGCCGCGCCGTGCGAGGCCTCCGCGAGCTCGACTGGTGCTTCGATCGCGTCATCACCAGCCCGTGGACACGCGCGGTGCAGACCGTCGAGCTGCTCAAGCCGGTCACCGATGGACCGACGATCGCTACCGATTTGCTCTGCGACAAGCCGCGCCCCGAGCTGTTCGCGCTGATCGCAGAGACCACCACGCCCCAGCACAAGCGGCACGCAACGGCCGTGGTCGGTCACGAGCCGTGGCTGTCGGAGCTCGTTGCATGGCTCACGTTCGGTGACCCGCACCACAGCGAGGCCATCGAGATCAAGAAGGGCGGCATCGTGTGGCTCGAGGGCACCGCGATCCCCGGCGGCATGAAGCTCCGCGCCTTGCTCACGCCAAGCCTGCTGCGCGCGCTGCGGTAGCCTAGCGCAGTGGGCGCATGCCCTTGGCGCGCCGCAGATCGTTGACCACCCGCGCGACCGAGTCGTCGTGCAGCAGCAGCTTCGAGAGCGCCCCCGTCGTGATGCCGAGGCGCTGCGCGCTGGTCCCGATCTCGAGGTTGTTACCGACCACGAGATCGAGGAGCTCGGCGATCGCCGCCCAGTACTCGCCGGTCAGCTTGGTCTTCGCGCCATTGGGTGCGGTGCCCGCCGCGACGAACGCGGCGAGCCGCCGTGAGGGCACGTAGGTCTCGAGGAAGATCGGCTCGCGGAGCTCGAGGGCGAGTGCGCTGCGAAGCCGGCGCACCGCGTGGAGCTTGTTCTCGGACTGCGAGCGACTGTCCTCGCCGATCGCCGAGATCGCGGTGAGCTTGTGGCGCAGACGGACGGCACTCTCGGTCTTGTTACGGTGCTGCCCACCCGGCCCCGAGGCGCGATAGCGATCGACGTCGCACTGACCGATCAGCGCATCATCGCTCGCGAGGAGATAATCGATGCGCGGCATCCGCGCCGGGTCAGTTCGCGTCGCCGGAGGCTGGCTTGTCTTTGGCTCGCACCGCCGGCTCACCAGGCTCGAGATAGATATCGACGCCGGCACGATCGCCCGCGCGACCGTACTCGACGCGGTTGATCCCCTCGCCGAGCGCACCGACCATCTTGCCGAGCTTGTCGTCGACACCGACCTTGGCGTCCTTGCACAGCGCCACGATCGAATCGAGCGCGACGCCTGGCGCGAGGCCACCGACGCGAACGATCTGGCCACCACGGATTCGGATGCCGAGGCCAAACTGCGGATGGGTGACCATGCGCATGCGCTCGAGCACAGGCGCCGCGAGTGGCGCGCCGGTGAAGTCGACGAAGGCTTGTGACAGCGCGTCGACCTGCTCGTTGACCGTGGTGCCAGGCATCGCGATCTCGATCTCGGAGTACGGCGAGTCGCCGATCGATTGCGTGAAGCGCTCGATGCGCTCGATCTTGTGATCCTCGACGAACTTCTTGAGCTTGTACTTGGCCTCGTGCGTCCCGAACAGCCCCTCGACCTTCGACCACGGCTGCGGGTCGAGGAAGTGCCAGCCCGTGGAGACCTTGCCGCCCCATACGCCAATCCACGAGCCGACGAGCTTGGGCTCGAGCTGCTCGCCGACTCCATCGAGCAGCGCCGCATCACTCTTGGCGATGTTGCACAGCTTGAAGTAGTCAGCCATTTTCGGAACGAGGCCCCGCGGGTCTCCCCACGCCCCCCACCACACCCGGCGCAGGTCGCTGCCGAGCATTGCGAGGAAACTCACAACCTCGCCGTTGGGCATCTCTGGAGGGGTCGGGTTGTGCTCGAGCCACCGATCGAGATGGATATCCATCCACTCCTCGATGATCGGCAGCTGAGACAGACTGATCTGTAGGTTCAGTCTTACCGACAGCGCCTTCTGCAATGCGTTCTCGAGCGCATTCGACATCGCACGTAGTGTATCTTGATCCGGTGCGAGCGTGGGCCGTAGTAGTCGTGGTCGCGTTCTCTGGCTGCGTCCAGCACGAGCTGGTCCTGTGCGGCGACAAATTGTGTCCGGTCGGGTCGTTCTGCACGCCACAGGGCTGCGTGCTGCAGGACCAGATCGACGTCTGCCGAGGCATGCCCGACGGCGAGGCGTGCCAGGTCCTCGACCTGCCGCCCGGTCAGTGCGTCGACGGTACGTGTCAGATCGCCGAGTGCGGCAACGGCTTCGTGGAAGCCACCGAGGTCTGCGACGACTCGAACTCCGAGTCCGGCGATGGTTGTTCGTTCGACTGCCTGTCCGACGAGACGTGCGGCAACGGGATGATCGACCTCGTGCGGGGCGAGCAATGCGACTCGGGCGTATTGGGGCTCTCGGCCGACGGCTGCGCATCGACGTGCGTGTCGGAGTTCGACATCTGGCAGGACGTTTCGCCGCGCGTGCTCGCGGCGACCGCGGCCGCACGCATGGTCTACGACGAGGCCCGCGGCGAGATCGTGATGTTCGGCGGTCAGCGTTCGACCGGCGGCGTGACCAACGAGACCTGGATCTTCAAGGATGGCAGCTGGGAGCAACGGTTCCCCTCGAGCTCACCCGAGGCGCGCTCTCAGCACTCGATGGTCTATTCGCCAAAGCTCGGCAAGGTCGTGCTGTTTGGCGGCGTGAACGGCGTGACCCAGTTCAGCTCGGTGTGGGAGTGGGATGGCGTCTCATGGACCAAGCTGAACGCAACCGGCCCCAGTGGTCGCGTCGGCGCGGCGATGTCCTACTACGACGGACCTGCGGCGAACGACGAAGTGATCATGCTGTACGGCGGCATCGCCAGCGGCGTCATCAGAGACGACACGTGGATGTTCGACGGTACTCAGTGGACTGAGCTGGCTCCAGCGTCCACGCCCAAGACGTACAACGGCGTCGATCTCAACTTCGTCGAGATGTTCTTCGATCCCCGCGAGCAAGAGCTGTGGATGATCGGTGGCACGTCGACGTTCGGGTACATGTATCACTGGGAACCCGCCGACGGCTGGGTGTACGAGGAGCTGACCACCGACGACAGCTCGATTCCTTCGCATACCCACGTCACGCTCGGCCGCATGGGCTCACAGCCCGTGCTGTTCGGCGGGATGAACACCGACGGCACGATGAACGCCGCGACGTATCGCTGGCACACCGGCAACTACTGGGAACGCGTCTTCGCTTCAGGTGCGCCGCCCGGCCGAATGCGCGCCGCGGGCGCGCGGGACGCCGAGGGGGGCCTGGTCATGTTCGGTGGCACGCTCGGGGTGCCGGTCAGCACAGGGGTTGCTGCAACGCTGCGCCTCTCCCCAACGCCGGCGTCACCGAACGGTGCGTGGTCCCAGGTCCCGACCACCCCACTACCCCCACCACGCGCCGCAGGTGCCAGCGTCTACGATGCACGCCGTGGAGACATGCTGATGGTCGGAGGCGCGAACCTCGTCGAGCAAACGCAGGAAGCGTGGCGCTGGCACAACTCCGGCTGGCACAACTCCGGCTGGAACGAAACCGGGCGGAGCGGCGCATTCGGGCCGCGGCAGGGTGTCGCGCTCGCGTACGACGAGGCGCGTGAGGAAGCCGTGATCTTTGGCGGCTACCTTGGCTGTGACGGTAGCAGCGGCAGCGGCAGCGGCAGCAACTACGGCTGCATGGGTAGCGGCAGCGGCAGCGGTAGCGGCAGCGGCAGCGAGGAACCCGAGTTCGTCGAGTATGACGAGACCTTGGTCTTGCGCGACTCGACGTGGGCGGCTCGCGCGCCTGCGATGAAACCCACCGCGCGATCCGCGGCGGCGATGACGTACATCCCCGGGCACGGCTCGCTGCTGTTCGGCGGCAAGACCGCCGACGTTCGCCTCGGTGACACCTGGCTGTGGAGCGGCACCGACTGGACGAACCTGGCGCCCAGCGTCGCGCCGCCCCCGATGAGCGGGGCAAAGCTCGCGTTCGATCGCGGCAACAACACCGTCGTGATGTACGGCGGCGCCGGTGCGCTCGGCAGCGTGTGGCGGTTCGACCTCGCGATGCTCGCGTGGACCGAGATCACACCGCCGCAAGGCCCCGAGGCGCGCGCACATCCCGTGTTCGTCTACAACCCTCGACGCGGACGCATGGTCCTGTTCGGCGGCACCATGCCGAGCGGCCAGGTGGTCGCTGATACGTGGGAGCTCGATGTCGCGTCGCGGACCTGGGAGCGCCGTCACCCGGTCGGCGCGCCGCCGGCACGCGGCGAGGCATTCGCCGTGTACGACGAGCTCAACGCACGCGTGATCCTGTACGGCGGCCGCGGCCAGCTCACCACGCTGTTCGATGACGTGTGGACGTACAGCTTCGAGTCGAACACAGCCGGGCTCGAGCGCTGCGATGGCAACGACACCGACGGTGACGCGCTCGTCGATTGCGCAGATCCCGACTGCTATCCGCGCTGTGATCCGTACTGTCCCCCGCAGACGACGTGCATCGACCCAAGACCGCGATGCGGCGACCTGATATGCGCGCCCGTCGAAGCGGGCACCTGTGCGGACTGTCCTTAGTCGACGCGCACGCGCGCGGCGGTCACAGCGGGATCAGACGGGACGGTCCGCCATCCGATGACGATTCACCGGGTCGGCATGCACCTTCGGAAGCAGGCCGAGCGCGCCAAGCCCGGCGAGTCCGACGAGCGCGTAGACCACGCGCGAACCCGTACTGGTTTGTTCGGCGGATCCGCCACCGAAGATCGCGTCGACCAGGTTGAAGTTGAAGAAGCCGATCAGGCCCCAGTTCACGGCGCCGATGATCGCCAGCGTCATGAGGATTTTGGTGATGATGTCGGTCTTGTTGGTGCTGTGTGTAGTGTCCATGCGCGGCGATGTTTGCATCGCATGTGCCGCGTGCACCCTCATCGCAACTCCGAGGCGCTAATCACGTACGACGATCAGAGGCTGCCGCGGTCGACCGCGCGCTTCGCCTGATCTGCGAGGGCCCTGACGACGAGGATGAACGGCGCGAAGCGCGGGTCCGTGGTGAGCCCCTTCGCGAACCGGTAGTAGATCTGCTGCAGTACCACCGCGGTCTTGAACAGGCCGAATGCGAAGAAGAACACCATGTCGGCGGGGGGGCGACCGGCGCGCTCGAAGTAGCGAGCGGCGACCTCGTCACGGCGGAACATCCCCGGCTTCATCGTGACGCCGAAGATCGGCATCTGGAAGACCGCCGGGTCGTCGGCGTGCACCCAGTACGAGATCGACGTGCCGAGGTCCATCAGCGGATCGCCGATCGTCGCCATCTCCCAGTCGAGGACGCCGGTGATTCGCTCGAGCGACGGATCGTAGATCACGTTGTCGAACTTGAAGTCGTTGTGGATCAGCGACGGCGGACCATCGGCCGGCTTGTTCGCGGCGAGCCATGCGGCGACCGCGGTGATGTCCGGAATGTCGTCGGTCTGCGATGCGGTGTAGCGCTCGGTCCACCCGCGCACCTGGCGCTCGATGTAGCCGGCGGGCTTGCCGAAGTCGCCGAGGCCGGCGGCCGCGTAGTCGACGGCATGCAGATCAACGAGCGCATCGACGAGCACCTCGCACAGCTTGCGCACGCGCGCGGTGTCGAGGCCGGCGGGTAGCTCCTTGCGCAGGATCACGCCGCGCCGGCGCTCCATCAGGTAGAACGGCGCGCCGAGCACGTCGGGCTCGTCGCGATACGCGATCACACGCGGGGCGCGATCGAACACGGGGGCCAGCTTCGACAGGACACTCACCTCGCGGCCCATGTCGTGTGCCGACTTCACCTTGCTGCCGAACGGCGGCCGGCGCAGCACGTACTCGCGATCGCCGTGGTGCACGAGGTACGTGAGGTTCGAGTGCCCGCCGGGGAACTGCTCGACGCTGACCGCGCCGTGGGCACCGAGCTCGCGATCCATGAACGCCGAGAGCGCCGCGAGATCGAGCTGCTCGCCCTCACGGACGGCCTTCGGCTGGTCTTCCATCATGCCGAGTACTTCCCGAGGATGCGCTTGGCGACGACCATCTTGTGAACCTCGTCGGGACCGTCGTAGATGCGCGCGCCACGCTCGTGCACGTAGTAGTGCGCGAGCACCGTGTCGCTCGTGATGCCGAGCGCGCCGTGCAGCTGGATCGCGCGATCGACGAGCCGCATCATCACGTCCGCGACGTAGAACTTGATGAGCGAGACCTCCTCGCGCGCCATCTGGAAACCCTTGTTCTCGATCGTCCAGGCCGCGTGTAGCACCATCAAGCGCGACGCGTTGATCTCGGCGCGGGCCTCGGCGACCCACGCCTGCGCGATCTGGCGCGACGCGAGTGTCGTACCGTCGTCGGTGATCACGCGCTTGGAGATATGCGAGCACATCTTGTCGAACACGCGCTCGCAGATGCCGATCCACCGCATGCAGTGATGGATGCGACCGGGACCGAGGCGCTCCTGCGCGATCAGAAAGCCTGCACCCTCCGCACCGAGGCGATTCTCGACGGGCACGCGCACGTTGCGGTACCAGATCTCGGAGTGGCTCGCCCACGCCTCGCCAGCGTCCCCCATGATCTTGATGTTGCGAACCCGTTCGTAGCCCGGCGTATCGGTCGGCACCACGATCATCGAGGCACGCGCGTGCTGATGCGCCTCGGGATTCGTCACGGCCATGACGATCGCGAACGCGGCACCATCGGCCGAGCTCGTGAACCACTTGTGGCCGTCGATCACGTAGTGGTCACCGTCGCGGCGCGCGGTGCATGACAGCAGCGTCGGGTTGGAGCCCGGGTTCTCCGGCTCGGTCATCGAGAAGCACGAGCGGATGTCGCCGCGTGCGAGCGGCTCGAGCCAGCGGGTCTTTTGCTCGGGTGTACCGAACTTGTGGAGGATCTCCGCGTTGCCCGCATCGGGCGCCTGCGCGCCGAACACGTAGTGGCCCAGCGGCGAGCGGCCAAGCTTCTCGGAGACCAGGCCATGCTCGACGAGCGTGAGCCCGAGGCCGCCGACATCCTTTGGCGCCTGCGGTGCCCACATGCCCGCGGCCTTCACCTTGCCGCGCAGCTCGGCGAGCAGCGGTGCCGACACGCCGAAGCCGCGGTCGAGCACTTCCTCCTCGGCGGGCATCACGGTCTCGGTGACGAAGCGCTCGATCTTCTCGAGCAGGGGCCGAACGGCGGCGGGTGGATCGAAGTCCATGGCTAATACTCCGTGTGCAGCTCGGCAGGCAGGTGATGGATCGAGTTGAACGCGACAAGTGACACCCGCTCGGGGTGCCACGCGAACTCGCGCGATCGGAACGCGAGCTCGGTGATCGATGCATTGCGGACGACGAGGCTGGTCCGCACCATGTGGTGCTCGCTCGCGCCAAACACGAGGCCGATGGCAACACCGATCGGCCCCGCCGACGTGACCACGCCGATGCGCGCGCCCGACTTCACGTCGCGCAGCATGTGATCGAGCCCGGCCCGCACGCGCACCGCGAACGCACCGACGCGCTCGACGCCCTCGCCATGCCACTCGTCGCGCATCCACCGCCCGAGCACGGTCTTGAACGCGGCATTCGCGAGCTCGCGCGACGGCGACTTCGTGAGCTCCGCGAACCGCGCATCCTCGGCGACGAGGCGCGGCATGAAGTGCTGGATCATCGCGAACGCCGGATACTCGGCGAGCTCGTCGAGCACCGCCGCGCCGCCGATGCCCGCGTGCTCTGCGGTCTGCTGGTGGCGCACGTGCGGCCCGCGATAGAGCTGGTCGAGGCCGAGCGCTGCAACCGCCGGTGCGGTGGCCTGCGCTTGCGACACGCCGCGCGACGACAGCCGGTCGTAGTCGGCCTCTCCATAGGACGCTTGCGCGTGGCGGATCAGAAACAGCGAGCCCATCGGAGCGCGCAGCTTAGCCCAATCGTCAGAAGTACATGCGGCACTGCTTGCAGTAGAAGCGCAGGTGCTCCTCGACCCACGCCATCGGCGACTCGCACTGCGGGCATGCGGGAGTCGGCCCGTGCGGCGCGGTCTCGACGGTGCGCGGAGGCGGTAGGCTCGCCGACGCCGTCGACATCGATGCCGAGGCGGGACGCGAGCCGTGAAACGTCGGGATCGGTGTGGTCTCGGGCGCAGGCTTGTACTCGTGCAGATCGATCGGCGGCGACGTCGCAGCGGTGACATCGCCGATCGACCCCGAGGCCGATTGCGATGCGAGCTCGTGCGCGAGCTCCTCCGCCGAGGGGATCGAGTGCACCTCGGTGTTCGGTCCGTCCTCGCCTGCCATCTCCGCGCTCTGTGGCGCGTCGAGCTCGTCGGAGAGCGGGTCGGCGGGGACGAGCTGGTGCGCCTTGCCGCTCTGGAACGGATCCTCGGTCGGCGCGCGCGCGACGTCACGCTGCAGCGTCGACAGCATCCGGTTCCCGCCGGTGATGATGCGCTGGCTCGGCGCGGGCGGCGCGATGACATTCGAACCGGTCGTCGCAGCCCCGCGCGGTGCAGAGTCCACATCGACGCCGGTCGACGTCACGTCGGCGATTCGCGCTTCGTGCTGGCCGGTGCGGGCGTCGGTCGCGGTGCGTGGTGTACGCGGCGCGATGCGCGGATCGAGCTGGCCACGCGCGGTCGCCTCGGCAACGGCCTTCGCCTCCGAGTCGATCTCGACGGCTGTGACGTCGCGTGCCGGCAGCACGCTCGGTGGCGTCTGATTATCGGGCGTGGGCATCGGCGGAATCGCGTGCGCGATCGTCGGTGCGGACGGCCGCAGGTCGGGCTCGGGTGCGGGCGTGTCGAGCTTGCGCACCATCGGATCGGTGCCCGGTCCAAGCTCGGTGCGCGCGCGCTGCGGCGCCGGCGTCGTCGATGCGCCCGGCGACGACGTGCGCGGCGGCTGCGGGACATTCACGCGCGGCGTGGTGCTGCGCGGCGGCGTGCTCGGCGACTGGGTGCGTGGCGGCGTGCTCGGCGACTGCGTCCGCGATGGCGGCGCAACGCTCGCACCGGGCCCGCGGCTCGGCGGTGGCGCGGCGCTCTGTCCCTTGGTGCGGCTCGGCTGCGCAGGCGGCGGGCCGCGCCGGGGCGGCGGCGACATCGGTGGCGGTGCTCCACCTTGTTCGCGGGGCGCGGTGCGGGCGAACGGATCGACCGGCGGGCCGAGCGGATCGCCGGGCCGCGGCATGGGCGCACCGAGCGGTAGCGGTGGTGGCGCGCTCGGTGAGCGGCGCACGCCGGGATTCGGCGAGCCCAGCGGATTCACTTTCTCCGGGGTCGGCGTGTCCTGACCGGTCAGTGCTTTCACCTGGTGGCGCGGATACGGCGCCGGCGGCTGCATCGGCAGGGAGGTCGGTGACTGCGGCGCTGGCACGTAGCCTTGGTTGCTCGGATCGTAGAGCGGGCGCAGCTGCGGCGCGGACCCGAACAGCGGAATCGAGTCGCGCGGCGCGAGGCCGTCGTGGTCCTGGCGAACGAGGTCGCGCACGTCGGGCGGCGCAGGAGGTGGCGCCCCGCCGGACTTGAGGCGCAGCGGCTCGGGCTCGAGCTTGCGCGCGATCGCACTCGCGATCAGCGACGACACGACCGCGCCGCCGAGCACGTAGGTTCCCCAGCCGATCGGCACGGCGATGGTTCGCGCCCCCTCGACGATGCCGGGCCCCATCGCGAGCAGCACCGCGCCGACGCCGGCGGCCATCAGCGTGACGATGATCGTCGCCCGCGCGAGTCCCTTGCGGCGATCGCCGACGCGCCACGCGCTGATCGCGAGCATGAACGCGAACAGGATCGCGACGCCGATCGTGATCGTCGCGGCGAGCCCGACCAGCTGCACCGTGCCGGTCGTGGTGAGCGCCTCGCAGCTGCCGTCGCCGCCGGTGTTACAGCCCGTCGCGCCGAGCGGCCCGGCCCCGACGTCCTTGGCTTGGATCGTCTGGCCCTCGACCGTCGGGTGTCCCGCCCACCACGCCGACGACGCGATCGATACCGCGAACGCGACCGCCGCCACGATCGCCAGCAGCGCGCCGAGGGCGCGTGGGGCCATGGATCGAGGCTATCACGCACCCGCAGCGACTGCGTCGAGGGCGGCCGCCGCGCTCTGGGCGGTCCGAAACAGCGGTCTCACGTTCGGGTTGAGGACATTGGCCTCGACACCGTGATCCAAGAACTTTTCCAGGGGTGCCCAGAACCCATCGACCTCGAGGAACACCATCGGCTTGCGGTGGTAGCCGAGCTGGAGCCCGGTCAGATGCTCGAACGCCTCCTCGAGGGTGCCGAGCCCGCCCGGCGCAACGAGGAATGCATCGGCGAGCGTGAACATCATCGCCTTGCGCTGGTGCATGGTCTCGACGACGTGCAGCTTGGTCAGGCCGGTGTGGGCGACCTCGAAGTCGACCAGCGCCTGCGGGATCACGCCGATCACGGTCCCACCCGCGGCCAGCATCGCATCGGCGAGCACACCCATGAGGCCGCGGTGCGCGCCGCCATAGACGAGGGCGAGCTTGCGGCGCGCCATCTCGGCTGCGAGCTCCTGCAACATCGTCACGTGTTGCGGCAGGCCAGCCGATGACGACAGGTACACGCAGACCGTCTGCACGCGCGCATCTTATAGTTCGAACGTGGAGCAACGCACCTGGCACGCCGCCCATTTCGACGAGCTGACCGTGCTGCAGCTATACAAGATCATGGTGCTGCGCCAGCGCGTGTTCGTCGTCGAGCAGCGTTGCGCCTACCTCGACGCCGATGGCGTGGACCCGGCGTCGCGTCATCTGTGGGCCCAGGGTGCCGACGGCGCGGTGCTCGCCTATGCCCGCATCGTCCCCGCCGGCATCAGTTTCGACGAGCTCAGCATCGGCCGCGTGATCACGGCCCCCGAGGCGCGCGGCACCGGCCTTGGCAAAGATCTCATGCAGCGCGCGATCGAGGCGAGCGGTGGTGTATCCGTCCGGATCGGGGCGCAAGCCCACCTCGAGAAGTTCTACGGCGAGCTCGGATTCGTGCGCGCCTCGGACGTCTACGACGAGGACGGCATCCCACACATCGAGATGCTGCGCGCCCGCTAGCGGCGCGTCGCGCGGTACGCGGACGTTCCGAGCATGCCGATCGCGACGATCGCGAGCCCGACCGCTTCGCGCCCCACCTCCACGGCCCCGCCCTTCTCGTTCATCTTCAGCCACAGATCGCTGAGATCGAGCTGATCGAACACCTGGCTGCCGAGATACGCCCCCCACGCGGCGGCGGCAAGGCCGACGAGGACCGCAGACGCCACGAACAAGCGCCGCGCCGGGAGCAACGCGCATGCGATGGCGGCCGCGCCATACATCACCATCCAGGCGGCCGGATCGGGGTCGTTGATCTGGAGCCCGACGCACAACGAAAACAGGACGGCCAGAACCCAGCATACAGCGATGAACCATCGCGGGACTCGAGGCATTGGTAGATCTACTTTCCCTCGTTCGGAGTTTCCATAGCGCCTCAATCACACGGGATCGGGAACGTGCCGACCGCGAGCTCGTCCGTCCACACATCTGCGACCTCGCTGTGCTGCGACCCGCCGGAGAAGTGCCCGATATGAACGTTGTTGTAGCCGGCCGCAGGTAGCGTGTTCAACGCGTCAACGCGCGCCGACGGAACGCCATCGATCCAGGTCTCGATCAGCCCGGCAGTGGGGTGCACCACGATGTGCACTTGAACGCAGGTCCACCGGTCGCGTGGCATGAGAGCAGCACCCTGGGCGCCGCCGCTTCCGGTGTAGACCACCTCTGGCATGCCGTTGTTCACGCCGAACACGACGCCGTGGTACGGCATCGTGTCCTCGACCAGGTGGGTGGAGGCGATCGGCTGCGTGATCGATGACGGCACGTACATGTACCAGCGCGCGTGGATGTCGTCCGCAGTGATGCGGCCGAGCCGCTGCCCGAGCCGCCACGCGACTGCATACGAACCCTCGGTGTGCGAGTGCTGGCTGGCGCTCCCGCGGTATCGTCGCGAGGTATCGAACGTGAGCGTGCTCGGCTCGCTCGCGTTGACCGTGGGCAGCGATGAGTTGCCGTCGAGCGCCTCACACAGGAGTAGGCCGTCGATCTCGTCGCAGATCGTGTCGTCAAGAACGCTCGCGCTGGTCTCGAAGTCGAGCCGCCCGCAGGCACTCACGAGCACCACCGCGAGGCCGCTCGTCGCCGCGGCCGCAAACCATCTGCTGACGGGTGTGGTCATCAACTGACGCACGCGAACACCGCCGAAGCGACATCATGACAGCGGCGCATGACGCCACGATATCATGCGCCTCATGACGCGCCTTGCATGACGAAGACCCATGATCTCGAAGTGAAGCTTCCAAAATCCGTGAGTGACCATCGGCGGACCGTGACTATCTTGGTATGCCATGGCGTCAACTGGTCTCTCTGTCGCTGGCCCCCGCGCCATGGCCGGTGTGCACGTCCGACCGGGCGACCTCCTGCATGCGCTCGGCTGGCTCAGCACCCTGGCGTGCACCCAGATGGACCCCGAGCAGGCGGGGGATGTGCTCGGCGAGGATCCGATCGCGGTCGATGACCCCGCCGGCCTGAGGACGCTCGAGCTCGGGGTCGCATCGTGCGGGCTGGAGATGCGCTGGGCGGAGCATCGTGTCTGCGACATCGGCCGTACCCGGCCGTGGATGTGGTTTGGCATCGTCAGCGGGACGCGCGATGCGATGGTGATCTTCGTCTACGCGCAACGGTGGGGCCGCCACCACGTACGTACCGTGCACCGCGGCGTTGTTCGCGAGCGCAGGCTGCGCACCGCCGCGCTCGTTCGCCTGCTCGGCGCGGACACTGGCTCGACGGTCTTGCGCGGGCTGTCACCGATGGCGGCACTGCCGCTCCAGTCGGTCGTCGATACGACCGACTCGATGTCGCCGTGGCGCCGCGCGCGCGCGCTGCTGGCGATCGACAAGGCGGATGCCTGGCTCTGCCTGGTGTACGGCATCGCGATCGGAATCCTGTCGCTGGTCACCCCGTTCGCAGTGCAGTCTCTGGTCAACACGGTATCGTTCGGCTCGGTCCTTCAACCGTTGTTCGTGCTGACGGTGCTGGTCGCGATCGGCCTCGCGTTCGCTGGTGTGATGCGCGTGCTCCAGGCGTTCGTGGTCGAGGCCCTACAGCAGCGCATGTTCGTGCGAAGTGTCAGTGACATCTCGCGCCGGCTGACGTCGGTCGAGGTGTCCGCTTACGACCAGCTGCATGCGCCCGAGCTGACACACCGCTTCTTCGAGATACCGACGATCCAGAAAGGGATCGCGAGCCTCTATGTAGACGGCATCGATCTGTTGCTCAAGCTCGCGGTCGGCATGCCGCTGCTGGCGTTCTACCATCCGTTGCTGCTCGGGTTCGCGATCGCACTCGTGCTCGGCATCGCGTTCGTGGTGTTCGTGCTCGGCCGCGGCGGCGTCGACACCGCGCTCGGCGAGTCCAGCGCGAAGCACGACGCGGCTAACTGGCTCGAGCACATCGCGCGCATGCCCGAGGCGTTCAAGTCCGCAAGCGGTCGGCGCTGGGCACTCGAGCGCGCGGACCGGATCGCGCGCCGCTATTGCGATGCGCGACGTCGCCACTTTCGGCGACTCGTGCATCACCTGGTCGGCAGCATCGGGCTCAAGATCCTCGGCGCGACGGTGCTGCTCGGCGTCGGTGGCGGCCTCGTGGTTCAGAATGAGCTCACGCTCGGCCAGCTGGTAGCGGCCGAGCTCGTGTTCGCGTCGATCGCGATCGCGCTGCTCAAGCTGCACAAGCAGCTCGAGGCCGCATACGACACGATGACGTCGGCATCGAAGTTCGCACTACTCGTCGATCTGCCGCTCGAACGCACCGGCGGCGAGGTGCTCGAGTGCCACGGCCCGGCCTCTGTCCAGCTGCGCGGCATCGAGCTCGCCTACGCCGGGCGCGACCCGGTACTCGTTGACGTGGACCTCGTGGTTTCTCCAGGCGAGCACGTCGCTGTGGCCGGGGGCGGCGGCAGCGGCAAGAGCACGCTCCTCGACCTGCTCGCGACGCTGCGCACGAGCACGCGCGGTGTCTACGAGCTCGACGGCAACGACGTACGGCTGTGCGACTTGCTGCACCTGCGCAAGGACATCGTGCTCGTGCGCGAGCCCCAGTTCGTTCGCGGTTCGCTGCTCACGAACCTGCGCATGTTGCGGCGCGATGCGGACGTCCACGAGGTCGACGAGGTGCTCGAGGCGCTCGGGCTGGCCGACGTCGCCGGCCAGCTTCAGCAGGGTCTCGCGACCGAGCTGATGCCGTCCGGGGTGCCGTTGTCGCGCACGCAAGCGCGTCGTGTCGCACTCGCTCGCGCGCTGATCGCGCGACCGCGATTGTTGCTCCTCGACGGTGCGCTTGACGATCTCGGGCTCGAAGAGTCGCAGCAAGCACGCCTGCTGGACTACGTGTTCCGCACCGAGGCCCCGTGGACCGTGATCGCCGCGTGCGAGGATCCTCGCGTCCTCGCACGGTGTACACGTCGCGTGCTGCTCGACAGCGGCCAGCTGGGAGACGTGTAATGGGCGGGCTGTTCGACCCCCACGACGACGACGATCGCGACACCCGGATCGATCTTGGCCTCGAGCTCGTTCCGCGCAGTCGTGCGTTGCGGATCGGCGGCCGGCTCGTCGTGGTGACGTTCGTGCTCGTCGCGCTCGCGTTGTGGTTCGCGCCGTGGCAGCAGTCCGTCACCGGCCCAGGTCGCGTGATCGCGTATGCGCCTCTCGAGCGCCAGCAGGAGATCCAGACGCCGATCGCGGGCCGTGTCGTCGCGTGGCACGTGCAGGAAGGTGATCACGTCAAGCACGGGCAACCCATCGCCACGATCGAGGATAATGACCCGTCGCTCGGCGAGCGGCTCGGGCGCTCGCGGGATGCCGCGCTCACGCGGCTCGAGACCGCGCGCCGCGGCGTGCAGATCTACGAGCAGCAGATCGAGGCGCTCGCGTCGGCGCGCACTGCTGCGGTCTCCGCTGCGACGAGCCGCGTCCACATGGCGAGCGACCGGCTGACCGGGGCCGATCAGGCCCTCGATGCAGCGCTGTCGTCCAAGCGTGCGGCAGACCTCAACGTCGATCGCCAGCGCGCGCTCGAGCAGGATGGGCTGACGTCGACACGCAACCGTGAGCTCGCCGAGCTCGCCGCGGAAACCGCCAGCAGCGACGTGGAGCGTGCGCGGGCCACGAAGCGGGCGGCAGAGGCCGAGGTCCGGGCGATGCGCGCCGACAAGGAGCGCGCGGACGCGCAGACTTCTGCCGATGTCGAGCGAGCGAGGGCGAGCCTGCAGAGCGCCGGCGCCGACGTAGCCAAGTACGATGGCGACCTCATCGATCGCGAGGTCGAGGTGTCGCGTCAGCAGACAATGCGGATCGTAGCTCCGCGCGCGGGGGTGCTGCTTCGCCAGCTTGCAAACCAGGGCGGTGAATACGTCAACGCAGGCGAATCGATCGCGGTGCTCGTCCCCGCGACCGAGGCGCGCGCGGTCGAGCTCTGGCTCGACGGTCGGGACGCGCCGCTCGTGACGGCCGGCCGCAAGGTCCGCCTGCAGTTCGAGGGCTGGCCGGCCGTCCAGTTTGTCGGCTGGCCGTCGGTCGCGGTCGGCACGTTTGGCGGCGTGGTGGCGTTTGTGGACGCCGCGGCCGATGCTCGAGGTCGGTCTCGCGTCGTCGTGGTGCCCGATACCGAGAGTGCGCCCTGGCCCGAGAGCCGGTTCCTGCGGCAGGGCACCCGGGCCAATGGCTGGGTGCTGCTCGACCGCGTGCGGCTCGGCTTCGAGCTGTGGCGACAGTGGAACGGCTTCCCGCCATCCACGGATACGCCACTCGCCGAGCAGGGCGGCGAGCGTAGCTCTGGCAGCGCCGCGAAGCGCGCCAAGCCGGTGAAGGGCAAGGACGAGTGACACGCCACAGGATCGGCGCGCTGGTGCTCGTGCTTCTGCTCACGGCGAGACCGATATCTGCCCAGCCCGACGCCGCCGTCGATCGCCCGCTCGCGCTGCAGGACGCGCTCGACGGTGTTGCCGCCCATCCGCTCACAAGTGCGGCGCGCACCGCACTGAGCCGAGCGGAGGGCCAGCAGCTCGCGGCGGAGGGCGCGTTCGACGTACGTGCACGTCTACGCGGCCAGACCACGCCGACCGCGTACTACGACAACGTGTCTCTGGACGCCGAGCTCCGCGCGCCGACGCAGCTGTGGGGCATCACGCCGTTTGTCGGGTGGAGACTTGGGCGTGGCGAGTTCCCCGACTACGACGGCAAGCTACGCACCCTCGGCCGTGGTGAGCTACGCTTGGGCGTCGACGTCCCGCTGCTGCGCGATGGCGCGATCGATCGTCCGCGTGCGGATTTGCAGAAGGCCGAGCTCGCCGACGATCAGGCACGTGCGGACATGAGGCAGCGCGAGCTCGAGCTCCAGCGCGACGCGGCGTTCATGTACTGGGACTGGGTCGCCGCTGGCAGCCGGCTGCGTGTGCGGGAGCGCCAGCTGGACCTCGCCAATGACCGCGATGCTGGACTACGTCGCACGATCGCGCAGGGCAACACCGCCGCAATCGAGGCGGTCGACAACGGGCGGGTCATCGCGTCGCGCGAGGCCATCGTTGTCGGTGCGCGGCGTGATCTGATCCGCGCCGCGCTCGAGCTGTCGATGTTCCTGCGCGGCGATCGCGGCGAGCCCCTGACACCGGAGTCGGCGCGGCTGCCAGTGCTCGGTTCTCTGCCGCCCGCACTGAAGATCGAGCACGATCTGTCGGGCGTGATCGAGCGCGCGTACTCACGGGTGCCGAGCGTCGAGGCCCTACAGCTGCGGCTCGACGCCAATGCCGTCGACGTCGATCTCGCGAAGAACCAGATGCTGCCGGCGGTGACCGCAAGCGCCTACGTGAGCCGTGGGCTCGGCCCCGGCGAGCTGCTGCTGCCCGATCGCTCCGAAACTGCCGTTGGCATCAGCCTGACCTTCGACATGGCGCTCCAGCGTCGGCAAGCGCGCGGGACCCTCGCCGTCATGCGCGCCGATCGATCCCGGCTCGAGCAGGAGCGTAGATTTCTCCTCGACCGCATCGCGATCGAGGTTCGTACGGCGCACGCGGAGCTGATCGCGGCACGTCGCCGGGCCGAGCTTGCGGCGACCCAGGCCGATCTGGCCGAGCAGCTCGCCGCGGCCGAGCGACTCCGGTTCTCGCGCGGTGACAGCACGATCCTGATCGTCAACCTCCGCGAGGAGGCATCCGCCGATGCCGCCGCTTCACGGATCGACGCCACCGGCGATTACTTCAAGGCACGTGCGCGCTACGTCGTCGCGGCCGGCATCTCGCCGCGGGAATCGCTCTGACCTCGCCATGGTGCGTGACGCATCTGCTCGGAGCGTGCTACGGCTGCCACGCCGCATGGAATGGGTCAACTACCACCACTTGCTCTACTTCTGGATGGTCGCGCGCGAGGGCGGCCTGGCACCAGCGGGCAAGGTGTTGCGCCTATCGCAATCTGCGCTGAGCGGTCAGATCAAGAGCCTCGAGGATTCGCTGGGCCATCCGCTGTTCGAGCGCCGTGGCCGAAAGCTCGCGCTGACCGAGACCGGGCGCACGGTGTTCCGCTACGCGAATGAGATCTTCAGCCTCGGGCGAGAGATGCTCGAGGCGGTCCGCGGCCGAGCCACAGGCCCCACGCAGCGGCTCGTGATCGGGATCTCGGATGTCGTGCCGAAGCTGCTGGTGCGGCAGCTGCTCGCCCCGGCGCTCCAACAACAGGAGCGCCTCGGCCTGGTCTGCCTCGAGGACCGGTTCGAGCGCCTGCTCTCGGAGCTCGGCTCCCACGCGATCGACGTCATGATCGCCGACGCGCCCGTCCCACCCGACGCCACCGTCAAAGCTTTCAACCACCTGCTCGGCGAATCGACGATCACGCTGCTCGCCCCGCCGGATGTTGCGCCGACACTACGCCGCTCGTTCCCCCAGTCCCTCGATGGTGCGTCGCTGCTTCTCCCGACCTCGGGGTGCACGTTGCGCCGCAACCTCGACGCGTGGTTCGAAGCCCACGGCATCCGTCCGCACGTCGTCGCGGAGGCCGAGGACAGCGCGCTGCTCAAGGCGTTCGCCGCGGATGGCATGGGCGCGATCTTCGTACCTACCGTGATCGCAGGCGTCGTCGCCAAGCGCTACGACCTGCACATCGTCGGCGAGCTCGAGAAGGTGCGTGAGCGCTACTATGCGATCACGATCGAGCGCCGTTTGGTGCATCCGGCCGTGATCGCGATCCGAGCCGCTGCACGGTCGGCACTGTTCGGGTAAGGCACGCAAGGCAATCCCGATGCGGCCATCGAGGATGTCGGAACGAGGATAACGCACCAACGCGCGACATTGCAGAACAGCGGCGCACATGCTTGGATGCCGCTCATGCGCATGATTCTCGTCGGACCGCCGGGTGCTGGGAAAGGCACGCAGGCGGCACGCCTCGTTGACACCTATCGGATCCCCCACATCTCGAGCGGCGACATGTTTCGCGCCGAGGTGAAGCTAGGTAGTGACCTCGGCAAGCAGCTGGATCACCACATGAAGAGCGGTGGCCTCGTCCCCGATGATGTGACGATTCCGATCGTGCTGAAGCGAATCACCCAGCCGGACGCAGCCAAGGGGTTCATGCTCGACGGCTTCCCGCGCACGCGCCCGCAGGCCGAAGCGCTGACGGCCGCGATGGAGGAGACCGGCATCAAGCTCGATGCGGTCGTGCTGATCGAGGTCCCCGACGCGCTGCTCGAGGAGCGCGCGGTGAATCGCCGCAGCGATCCAGAGACCGGCACGATCTATCACCTCAAGTACAATCCGCCGCCCGCGGATATCGTGAGCCGTCTGGTGCACCGCGCCGACGACACCAAGGAAGCGGTCGACAAGCGCATCGCGAAGTACCACTCCGAGACCGCGCCCATCATCCCGTTCTATTCCGAGAAGGGGATCCTCAAGCGCGTCGACGGCGTGGGCGAACCTGACGTCATCACGGGCCGCATCAAAGCGGTCCTCAACTCATAGGACTGTTCATGGCCGGCTTCGACCACAAGACGATCGATCAGAAGTGGCAGGAGTACTGGGATCGCGAGCAGACGTTCGCGACCCCCACAGATCGGACGAAGCCGAAGTACTACGTGCTCGACATGTTCCCGTACCCGTCGGGAGATGGCCTCCACGTCGGCCACCCGAAGGGCTACACCGCCACGGATGTCGTCGCGCGTGCGAAGCGCATGATGGGCTTCAACGTGCTGCGCGTGATGGGCTGGGACAGCTTCGGCCTTCCCGCCGAGCGGCGCGCCGAGCGCACCGGTGAGCATCCGAGCGTCATCACCAAGCGCAACATCGCCACGTTCAAGAGCCAGCTCAAGAAGCTCGGCCTGTCGTACGACTGGACGCGCGAGCTCGCGACGAGCGATCCCAATTATTACAAGTGGACGCAGTGGATCTTTCAGGTCCTCTACGAGCGCGGCCTCGCGTACCAGGCCGAGATTGCGGTCAACTTCTGCCCGGCGCTCGGCACCGTCCTCGCGAACGAGGAGGTCAAGGACGGCGTCTACATCGAGACCAGCGATCCCGTCGAGAAGCGGCTGATGAAGCAGTGGATGCTGCGCATCACCGAGTATGCCGATCGGCTGAGCTCCGATCTCGAAGGCCTCGACTGGCCCAACGGCACGCACAAGGCGCAGTTCGATTGGATCGGTAAATCGATCGGCGCGAACGTCGAGTTCAAGCTCGACGGCGGCAAGCACGACGGTTCGATCACGGTGTTCACGACGCGTCCCGACACGCTGTTCGGCGGCACCTGGGTCGTGCTCGCGCCCGAGCACAAGCTGGTCGACGAGATCACGACGCCCGAGCAGCGCGCCGCCGTCGATGCGTATCGCGAGCAAGTCGGCAAGCGTAGCGAGCGCGACCGTACGACCGAGGCGGCCGATGCGCCGAAGACAGGCGTGTGGACCGGCGCCTACGCGATCAACCCGTGCACCGAGACGATGATCCCGGTCTGGATCTCGGACTACGTGCTCGCGAGCTACGGCACCGGTGCGGTGTTCGCCTGCCCTGCACACGACGAGCGCGACCACGCGTTCGCGAAGAAGTTCGAGCTGCCGATCGTCGAGGTCGTCAAGAGCCCGGTCGACGTGCAGCAAGAGGCGTACACCGGCGACGGTCCGCACGTGAACAGCAAGTTCCTCGACGGTCTCGACATCGCGGCCGCCAAGGACAAGGTCATCGAGTTCCTCGAGTCGAAGGGTCGCGGCGAGAAGTCGATCCGCTACAAGCTGCGTGACTGGCTGTTCTCGCGCCAGCGCTACTGGGGCGAGCCGTTCCCGCTCTACGAGGACGCCGATGGCAAGGTCCACCTCGTCCCGAAGTCCGAGCTCCCCGTTACGCTGCCGCAGATCGACGAGTACAAGCCCGCGGCCGATGGCCGCCCGCCGCTCGCACGCGCGACCGACTGGCTGCCGTACAAGGGCGGCACGCGCGAGACCAACACGATGCCGCAGTGGGCGGGCTCATGCTGGTACTACCTGCGCTTCCTGTCGCCGAACAACGCGGATGTCGCGTGGGATGCCGCCGAAGAGAAGTACTGGATGCCGGTCGATCTTTACGTCGGCGGCAACGAGCACGCGGTGCTCCACCTGCTCTACGCACGCTTCTGGCACAAGGTGCTGTTCGACGCGGGCCTCGTGTCGACGAAGGAGCCGTTCCAGCGCCTGTTTCACCAGGGCATGATCCACAAGCCTTCGTTCAAGGACCCCGAGACTCGCAAGTACTACGAGTTCGATAAGGTCGAGGACAAGAGCGCCGCGATCGTCGACGGCAAGCCGCTCGATCCATCCACCGACAACCTCGGCAAGCTGTCGCAAGGCGAGTGGTACGCCAAGGGCACCGACATCAAGCTCGAGACCAAGCTCGATAAGATGTCGAAGAGCCGCTACAACGTCGTCAACCCCGACGACATGTGCAACGAGTACGGCGCGGATGCGATGCGCATGTACGAGCTGTTCATGGGGCCGCTCGAGGATGGCGTCGAGTGGGAGACCAACGGCGTCGCCGGCACGCGTCGCTTCCTCGACCGCGCGTGGCGCCTGCTGGTCGACAGCGAGACCGACACGCTCGGATCGAAGGTCAGCGAGGACGCACCCGAGACCAACAAGGATCTCGAGCGCGCATTGCACGCCGCGATCAAGAAGGTCACGGCGGCGGTCACGGACCTGAAGTTCAACACCGCGGTCTCCGAGCTGATGGTGTTCGTGAACGAGGGCACCAAGGCGACCGCGATCCCGCGTCACTGGTTCGAGATGTTCGTGAAGATCCTGTCGCCGTTCGCGCCGCACCTCGCCGAGGAGCTGTGGCAGCGCCTCGGTCATCGCGGCTCGGTCACGTATCAGCCGTGGCCCGTCCACGACGAGGCCAAGCTCGCACGCGACACCATGGTTCTCGGCATCCAGGTCGGCGGCAAGCTGCGCGGCCAGATCGAAGTCCCGGTCGACGCGACCGAGGCGACGATCCTGGCGACCGCGAAGGCCGACGCGAAGGTCGCGCCGTTCCTCGACGGCAAGCAGATCAAGAAAGAGATCTACGTCAAGGGCCGGCTCGTCAACCTCGTGGTCTGACGAGAGCTGGGACGGACACCACGTGACGCGCACCATGGAGGGGGATCCTGGTGCAGCGAGTCGCGGATGCGGTGTCCGTCCCGTTTACGTTCAGGTCACTTGCTCTTCGCAGCGCCGCCGAGGCGCTTGGTCAGCGAGCGCGCGAAGCGGAACACCGACTTGGTGCGCTTCTCGGCGCGGCCGATACCGCGGTCGACAAACGCCTTGAGGTCGGCGCGCGCGGTGCGGAGGACGTTGAGCAGCGTCGGACTGGATTCGGTTTTGGTGGCCATGGACTTACCGTAAGACGCACCGCGTCATCGCGCCATATCCGGTCACTAACACGCTCTAACGCGATGCGTCACTCGGAGTCATATCGCTGGGTTGTGGCAGACTTGGGGAATGTCGACGCCAGCCATCATCGAGCGCATTCGCGAGCTCCGCGCCGAGCTTGCAGAGACCCAGCCAGATGCACCGACCGAGGCGCCCGAGGTGGACAACCTTCGCAAAGCACTCGACACCGTGATGCTCGCGCCCGCGGACGGCAACCCGTACGCGTCGCTGCGCGATCAGCTGCTGCTCGCGTATGCGGGGTTTCAGAACGAGAACCCCAAGGTCGCCGGCGCGCTGCAGGGATTGATCGCCGAGCTCTCGGCCGCAGGGCTCTAGCGATGGCGGATCGCGAGTTCATCCCGGTCAACGTTGCTGTGCTCACGGTCTCCGATACGCGCACGCTCGAGAACGACACGTCCGGCGGCTACATCGCCGAGCGCATGAAGAGCGTCGGCCATCAGGTCGTGGCGCACGTGATCGTGAAAGACACCGAGATCGGCATCCGCGCGCAGCTCGCACAATGGATCGCCGACCCCGGCGTCGACGTGGTGATCGCGACCGGCGGCACCGGCGTCACGCCACGCGACGTCACGCCCGAGGCGCTGGCGCCGCTCATCACCAAACACATCCCGGGATTCGGCGAGCTGTTTCGCCAGCTCTCGTTCGCCGAGATCGGTGCCGCGACGATCCAGAGCCGCGCCGATGCCGCGCTGTGCGGCTCGACCTACGTGTTCCTGCTCCCCGGCTCGACCGGCGGCGTGAAGCTTGGCGTCGACCAGATCCTGGTCTCGCAGCTCGATCACCGCGTCAAGCCATGCAACTTCGTGATGCTGCTGCCGCGGATTCGAAACGAACGCGCGACCTAGTTGGCGATTAGTTATTTGGCGCTGCGCGGCTGATCTCGCCGAGCGCAGACTTCGGGTCGCGCTGCGCTGCGAGGTCACCGATCGTGACGATGCCGATCGCGATGTCGTTCTCGACGACTGGCAGCCGCCGGATCGCGTTATCGCCCATCAGCTTGACCGCCTCGTCGACGATCGCGGTCGGCGGCACGGTCACCATGTGATCGCTGCAGATGTCCTTGGCGCGAAGCAGCTCGAGGTCGGTGCCACCGGCAACGGCGCGAACCACGACATCGCGGTCGGTGATGATGCCCGTGAGCTTGCCGTCGGCGGACGTGACGAGCACGTCGCCGATCTTCTCGTCGCGCATCAGGCAGGCGATCTCACCGATCGTTGCGTTCTCGCTCACGGTGAAGACCGCTCGGGTCATCACGTCTTTTACTCGTTGCTCGTACATGACAGTTCCTCCAACAGGGGTGAGCGCGAGGTCCACCGCTTGCTCGACCGTTGCGGCGAGCGTGATTTCAAGATCGCCGCGGAGATGCGGCGGGACCTCGTCGATGACATGGGGTTCGTTTTCGGCGGGCAAGATCACCTGGCGGATGCCGCTGCGCCGTGCCGCCAGGACCTTCTCCTTGACGCCGCCGATCGGCAGGATCACACCCGAGAGCGTGATCTCGCCGGTCATCGCGACGAACGGACGGATCGGCCGATCGGTGAGCAGTGACACGAGCGCGGTGATCATCACGATGCCCGCCGATGGCCCGTCCTTGGGCACCGCACCGGCCGGCACGTGGATGTGGAGGTCGTGCTTGTCGAGCGCATCCTCGGGGATGCCGTAGCGATCGGCGTGCGCGCGGACCCAGCTCAGTGCCGTGCGCGCCGACTCCTGCATCACATCGCCCATCTGGCCGGTCAGCGTCAGGTTGCCGTGGCCGTGACCGAGCTTGGTGCACTCGACATACAGCAGCTCGCCACCGTGCGCGGTCCACGCGAGGGCCACGGCCACACCGGGCCGCTTCGTGCGTTCCTCGACCTGCGACTCGATCTTGAACTTCGCCGGCCCGAGGAACTGGTGGACCGCGGGCACGTCGATGATGAGCTTCTCCGTCGTGCCCTCGGCCAGCTGTCGCGCGCGCTTGCGGCACAGCGACGCCACGAGCTGCTCGAGCTTGCGAACGCCAGCCTCATGCGTGTAGCCGTGGATCACTTCGAGCAGGCCGTCGTCGGTGAACTCGATGTCGATCTCGGGGGCGAGCCCGGTCTCGGTGACCTGCTTAGGAACGAGGTAGCGCAGCGCGATCTGGAGCTTGTCCTCGTCGAGGTAGCCCGGAATGTCGATGATCTCCATGCGATCGCGCAGCGGCTCGGGGATCGTGTCGAGTACGTTCGCGGTCGCCACGAACATCACGCGCGACAGATCGAACGGCACGTCGAGGTAGTGATCGCGGAACGCGGTGTTCTGCTCGGGATCGAGCACCTCGAGCAGCGCAGCCGACGGGTCACCGCGATAGTCCTTGCCGAGCTTGTCGAGCTCGTCGAGCATGAACACTGGATCGCAGCTGTTGCAGCGCCGCAAGCTGCGAATGATCTGGCCTGGCAGCGAGCCGAGATAGGTGCGCCGGTGACCGCGAATCTCGGCCTCGTCATTGGTGCCGCCGAGCGAGAGGCGCACGAACTCGCGCCCCGTGGCGCGCGCGATCGAGCGACCGATGCTGGTCTTGCCAACGCCCGGCGGGCCGACGAGGCAGATCAGCGGACCGCGCTGCGTCTGTTTGAGGCGCTGCACGGCGAGAAACTCGAGGATGCGATCCTTGACGCGGTCGAGATCGAAGTGATCCTCGTCGAGCACCTGCTTGGCGTACTTGAGGTCGATCGGCTTGGCGGTCGTGCGCTGCCACGGCAGCTCGGCGAGCCACTCGACGTAGTTGTGAACCATCGAGTACTCGGGCGCACCGGGTGCCATGTCCGCCAGCCGATCGAGCTCGCGAATGCCCTCCTTGCGCGCTTCCTCGGGAAGCCCACCGTCGGCGATCTTGCTGCGCAGCTCGGTGATCTCGTCGCCCTTCTCCTCGCCCAGCTCCTTGCGGATCGCCTTGAGCTGCTCGCGCAGCACGATCTCCTTCTGCGACTCGCCGATCTTGGTCTGAACCTCGGCGCGGAGCTTCTCGCGGATCTTGAGCTGCTCGAGCTCGCGCGCGATCACTTCGTTGAGCTTGTCGATGCGGCGGCGAACGTTGAGCGTCGCGAGGATGTCCTGCCGCAGCGCAGCCTGAGTCTCGACGAGGGCCGAGCCGATCATGTCGGTGAGTGCCGAGTCGTCGGCGATGCTGCGCGCGACCGTGCCGAGCTCGGCCGGCAGGATGCTGCTCAGCTGCACCATCTCCTGAAACGAGTCGAGCAGGTTCGAGCGCGACGCGGTGTAGATCGGATCGATCAGCGGCCGCTCGCTCGACAGGCGACGCACGCGAGCGCGCAAGAACGGCCGGGTCTGAACGATGTCGACGATCGCGATGCGCTCGAGTCCCTCGAGCACGACCATGATCGCGTCGCTGCCCGGCTGCGCCATCTGCCGCACGACCGCCGCGGTCCCGACCGCGTAGAGATCGCCGCCCGTGGGAATCTCGGCATCGGGATGCGCCTGAGTCACCACCGCGAGCAAACCGTCCTCCCCTGCCGCGGCGACCGCTTGGCTCGCACCCGCCCGATTGAGCGTCATAGGCAAAGCCGCATGAGGGCACAGGACCATCGTGCGCAGCGGCACGATGGGCAGCTCCATCAGGGGCAGCAGGTCTGAGGGCATGAAACCCCACGGAGCAACCGCCGTACCGTCGCTCGTAAGGAGCGCGCGCGCCACGACCGCGCCTGGGCGCGCTCGGGCTAATTCGTGCCGAGCACTTCGCGTGCGAGGTGTTCCATCCGTAGCAGCGCAGCAGCGAGATCCTCGACGGGAACTCCGTCTGCGTTGAGCATCAGGACGTAGCCCGCTTCACCGCCGCGCAGCCGCCCGCGTGGGTCGTAGAGGAGCCAGTCATTGGGCTGGCCCCAGTTCGCAACCGGAACGCACTCCGCGATGCCTGTCGTGCCGAAGCGCGATTCAAGGAACTGGTGCGCACGTGTCGCGAGCTTGGTGTGCTCGCGATAGTCACCGGCGCTGAAGAACTCGTGCTCCCAGAGCCGCATCCCGTTGGTGAGCGTGAGGAGCGCACGGTAGTCGTTGGGCAGCGAGAGCTTGCCAGCGCGCTCGGCGTCGAGAATGGCATCGAGCCGCACGCCCGGGCGTAGATCCACGGACTCGCCAAACTCCTTGAGCGTCGACAACAAAGAATCGAGCGCGGCGCGCACGCCGGGCAGATATGGGTCGATGTCGACCGGAATCTGTGGGACCTCGGCGCGCGCCAGCAGCACCGCGAGGTCGGGATCATTCGCATAGGGAACGAAGTCGGTGTGACGTCGAAAGTCCGCGGCCGAGGCCCCCGCCTCGAGAGCGTGCTCGGCCGCTCGCATCATCGCGACCTTGTCGCGGGTGACCGCGTAGGCCGCGGCGAGGTTGACGAGCAGCTCGGTGCTCGGGCTCGTAGGAATCAGCTCCTCGAGCAGCTTGATACGTTCGCGGTCGACGCCGATGGCCGCGAGCGCGTTGCGCAGGAACTCTTGCGCGTGGAAACCCTTGCGACGCTCGCCGAACTCATCCCAGTGATGGAGCACGAGGTCGACGAGCTCCTTGACCTCGGGCGTGCCACGGTCGTGCTCGCTCGGCAGCAGCATGAGCTGCGCGCTGCCCAGTGCGATCTGAGCCTGCTGCGGGGTGGCTTCGCCTTTGACACTGTCGAGGAACCTGCGGAGTGCGCCGATCGGGTGATCGTCATCGAGGATCTCGACGACCGGCGAGCTGCGCATCATGCGCTCGCGCGCAGTCAGCGAGAGGCGGCGCGCCTCGGCGGTCTCGAGCTCGACCGGCACCGCGTCCACGGTGGTGCCTGCCGTGGCGGGGCTGGTCTTGGTCGGTACTGCCGCCTTGGTCTTCTTCGCGCGCGCGGCCTTAGGCGCAGCCGTGGCCGCGGCCTTCTTCGCCGGCGCGGCGGTCACCTTCGCCGCGGCCTTCTTCGCCGGCGCGGCGGTCGCCTTCGCCGCGGGCGCGGCCTTCTTCGCCGGCGCGGCGGTCGCCTTCGCCGCGGGCTTCTTCGCCGCGGGCGCGGGCTTCTTCGCGGGCGCGATCCTCTTCGGCTTGCCTGACGGGGCCTTGCTCGCTCGCGCCTTCGTCGCCTTGATGGCGGCCGCGACGGCCTTCGCGGTCGCCTTCTTCGCGAGTGCCGCAGCCGCGATCTTCGCCTTCGTCGCGAGCACCGCGGCCTTTGATTTCGCTTTCGCGTGCGCCATCAGGAAGAGCTATTGCTTCTCGCGCGCGCCGAACATGCCGTCCTCGTACTCGACGATCTCACCACGGACGGCCGATGCCGCGACGGTGAGTGGCGACGCGAGGTACAGCTTGCCCGGACCCGAGCGGCCCTTGTAGTTGCGATTGATCGCCGAGACCGTGACTTGATCAGCCTGGTCGGACACGCCCGGGCCACACCCGATACACGCGCCACAACCGGGCTTGATGACCTCGACGCCCGTGCGCTGGAATAGGTCGATATAGCCCTGCGCGCGCGCGTAGGCCTCGACCTCACGCGAGCCGAACTGGATGAAGAACTTCACGCCCTCGGGCACGCGCTTGCCGGCTGCCTCAGCCTCCCGCATCACGCGCGCGTACATGTCGACGTCGTCACGCTTACCCGCGGTGCACGAGCCACCATAGGCAATATCGATCTTCACTTTGCCGATCTCGGGAATCAGCGCGCCGTTCTTGGGATCACTCGCCACGCCGCGGTCCGGATCGCCCGGCGTCGCGACCATCGGCCGGATCGTCGCCAGATCGATCGTGTGCACGCCACCGTCGTAGTGCGCGCCTGCGTCGGGCAGCACGACCTTCGCCTTGAGCTGCGCGAGCTGGATTCCCGGACGGCGGTCCGCGATCCACTGCAGCATCGTGTCGTCGACCTCCATGACTGCGCCCCGCGCGGAGCACTCGGTCGCCATGTTCGCCAGCGTGGCGCGCTCGTCGGGAGACAGCGCGAGCAGGCCGTCGCCGCCGAACTCCATGATGCGATTGAGTGTCTGCTCGCGCTTCGCATAGGTCGCGAGGATGTGGAGCATCACGTCCTTCGCGGTCACACCCGACGCGAGCCGCCCGGTGAGCACGAAG